>CACEYZ010000003.1 GCA_902563885.1 uncultured SAR86 cluster bacterium
AAACAAAGAAGACTTCCCCACATTTGGTCGCCCAACAAGCACAACCTTTTTTTTCATCATCTCAGACTGAAAGGGAGAATATTTTTCCAAAAAATCTCCTAAACTCTTTTTCAAGACAGACACTTCTTTTTTTATATTTTCTTTATTCATTGATCCAACAGCCTCTTCATCAGAAAAATCAAGCTGGGACTCAATGGTTACTAATAGGTTTTCTATTTTTTTTGTAACGCTTGAGAAAAAATTACCAACCCTTCCCAACCTGAAGTCTTCCAACATTCTTAATTCTTCTACGCTGCTTGCTCCAATATTGGCAGCAACTGACTCTGCCTCATCAATGGTAAATTTATTATTAATAAAACCTCTTTTAGTAAACTCCCCTGCTTCTGCCTCTCTAAATCCAAACCCTTCCAAAACGTCTAGAATCTCTGAAACTATAACCATGCTTCCATGAGGTTGAATTTCTATAACATCTTCCCCTGTATAGGATTGAGGGGCTTTAAAATACAAAACGAGACATTTTTCAGTGAAGCCACCTAAAGATATATTTCTTAAAAAAATCCCGGGCTTATTGTTTTGTATGTCAAGAAAGTTAAAAAATTTTTTTGAAATCGATAAGCCGCTGATCCTTATAACCGATATTGCAGAAACTCCCTCGGGAGTAGCCAGCGCAAAAATAGGGTCTTCTTTTCTAACCACTTTCAGATTGTGCGCGGCTCATTATCAACACCTGAGGAATAATTGATAAAAGCATATTTACCACAGAATAAACCACAACGCCCGCAGGCATGAATAAAAAAACGATCGTGATCATGGGTGGAAAAACAACCATCATTTGTTGTGCTATTTGAGCCTGCATTCCTTGAGATTGAGGTGGTTTTGGCATTAGTTTTTGAGAAGCAAACATCATTAAGCCCATTAATATTGGTGCAATTAGATAAGGGTCTGATTCTGCAAGATCCGGAATCCATAAAAATGACTCACCACGAAATTCAAATGCCTCCCTGGTAACCCAAAACATAGCAATGAATATTGGAAACTGAGCAAACAATGGAAGACAACCAGCTGCTGGGTTAAATTTTTCTCTTTTATACAACTGCATCATCTCCATGCTTAGTTTGTTTCTGTCGTTTTTATATCTTTCTTGGAGCTCTTGGAGTTTTGGTGAAAGTTTTCTCATCTTTACCATAGAGTTAAGTTGCATGATTTGTAATGGTGACAGCACAACCTTAAAAAGCACAGTAAGCAAAATAATTGAAATTCCCCAATTATTTACAAGACCATATAAAAAATTTAAAACAACAATAAAGAACTCCCCTATTCCATAAACAAAACCTAGATCGAGGTTGTATTTAAAGTGTGGAGCCACAACCTCTAGAACATCTTTTTGTTTAGGGCCTAGATAAAGCTTAGTTTCTGAGATATAAGAGCTTCCCTCAAAATTCATTGGCTCCGATATACCAAATCTGTACATACCATTAATATCTTTGGGATAAAGTGATATTTTTTGCTGATTTATATCATCATAAACAGCAACAACGAAATGTTTTTGAGAATGGCCAACCCAATGCCCCATATAGTCCTCCCTACTGTCGACGGACCTAAGGCTTTCATCATTAAATACATCCTCACTTGTACTAAAGGCGAGATGATCTCGTGAGAATGAAGTGCCATAATCAACAGATTTTTTCTCATCTCTATAAAAAGTTTTAAAAGAATTAATTACACCAATCGTGGAGGTTGAAAGATCAAGCCGGTCTTCAATGAGAAGACCGTATTTATCCGAAAATTTTATTTTTTTTGTTAATACATTTCCGACTCCATCCACAGCCTTAATAGTTAAAGAATCACTTGAAGAATCTATAACCGAAAAACCTGTAGGGCTGAACCCAGAAATTGTAGATTTAAAATAAAATCTTAAAAACTCATCATCTGAAAGTAGCCTTACCTTCTCAAGGCCATTGTTAATTTTCTTTTCTTTTAAATATGCCTCTTTAACGCTCCCATCTTCCAAATCTATAAAAATTTCTAGTGACTCATTACTAATTTTGAACAGATCAGAATCTGTTTTTTCTTGAACAAATTTTGAGACTTCAACTTTCTGCTCTTTGTTTATATTTCCCCAATCAAAAACAAGGAGCATAATTAGTAAAAGTGAAATTAATAAAAATACAGTTCTTAGATTAAACATTTGAAAAAAATTCCTTTAATTCTTTTTTAAAAACACAGCCATCTCTTTTAAATTTTACCAAAAAATTTTTGTTTAGATTTTTTTGGAAATTACATCTATAAATTTCTTTTATTTGTCTTTTAATCTTATTTCTTTGGACAGCACTTTTAACAATTTTCTTTGGTACTGAAATTTTGATAGAAGAAAAAGCACCACCTGAATCGCCAATACTTATTTCAACACAGTTGTTAATAAGTATTATTTTTTTTTGTTGTTTATTAGGCATAAAAAAAACTAAACACTTAAGCTTTTTCTTTTTTTGGAGCGCCTGTTAGACAAAATTGTTCTACCGGCTTTTGTAGACATTCTTAACTTAAAGCCGTGAGTCCTCTTTCTCTTTAAATTCGTTACTTTTAGTGTCCTTTTCATTTTTTATCAACAAGTTATACACAGAAAAACAATATATTTATTACATGTTCTCCAAAGCTCTAGTATTATAAACTTATCGTCATGTCTAACAAGCTATCAACAGTAAATATTTTTAATCAAAGCGTCAAAGAACTGGAAAAATCAATGAATGCCCCTGAATATAACTCATGGGTGAGACCGCTTGAATTTGATTTAAAGGAGAATAATTTTAATATATATGCTCCAAATGAATTTATCGAAAATTTCTTCAGAGAAAAATACTTACCTAAGTTAATAAGCCTTCTTGAAAGCAGCATTGGAAGAAACAGATTTATATTAAATCTAGCAGTTCAACAAACAACAACTAAAATCAACACCTATGACAGAACAGGATTGAATGATAATTATACTTTTGAGAGTTTTGTTGAAGGCAAGTCTAACCAAATAGCTCTTGCTGCCGCAAAACAGGTTGCAGACCAGGCATCAGGTAGTAAATACAATCCACTTTTCTTATATGGTGGAGTTGGTTTAGGAAAAACGCATTTAATGCATGCTGTTGGAAATAAACTTAAAAAAGAAAGACCAGATGCGAAAATTTGCTATCTCCATTCTGAAACTTTTGTAAGTGAAATGGTAAAGGCTCTTCAATTGGGAGCAATGAATGAGTTTAAAAAGTTTTATAGAGGGCTAAATGCGCTTCTAATTGATGACATACAATTTTTTGCCGGCAAAGAGCAATCTCAAGATGAGCTTTTTCATACTTTTAACAGTTTGATTGAAAATGGTAACTTAATGATTTTCTCTTGTGATCGATACCCAAAAGAAATAGAGGGGCTAGAAGAAAGGCTTAAATCACGTTTTGGATGGGGCCTGTCTGCTGTAATAGACCCTCCAGCACTTGAAACAAGAGCTGCAATATTAATGCAAAAAGCAAATGATATGGGCCTAGCTCTTTCAGATGAATGTGCCTTTTTTATTGCAGATCAGGTTAAGTCAAATGTTCGAGAGCTTGAGGGAGCGCTCACTAGGGTTGCAGCTAATGCTCGTTTTACTAACGCCGAAATTGACATTGATTTAATAAAAAATTCGTTAAGAGATATATTGGCAATACAGGCTAGAATGGTGACTATTCCCAATATTCAAAGAGTTGTTGCGGAATACTATAACATCAGAGTTTCAGATCTTCTTTCTTCAAGAAGAAGCAGATCTGTAACAAGGCCAAGGCAAATTGCAATGTCTTTAGCCAAGTCGTTAACAAATCATAGCCTTCCAGAAATTGGCGAGTCTTTCGGAGGTAGGGATCATACAACCGTTATTCATGCATGTGAAAAAGTTAAAGAACTCATGCAAACAAATTTAGAAATAGAGGAAGATTTCAAAAAGTTAAGAAGACACCTTTCAGCGTAAAATGAAATTTAATCTTGAAAAAAAAGATATAGATTCAGCACTGTTATCACTTTCAGCAGTTGCAGACAAAAAACAAACGTTGCCTGTTCTAAGCAATATTTTAATTAAAGCACATGAAAATCACTTAAATATGCTAAGTACAGATTTAGAAATAGAATTAGAAATGGATGTAGAAAATGTTGTAATTGAGGAAGAAGGAGAAATTACAATACCGGCAAAAAAAGCAAGTGATATAATTAAAGAACTCCCAGATGGCAACATATCATTTTCATTAGAAGAGGGTGAGAAGTTTAAAATTAAAACTTCTACTGGTGAATACAACCTCGTAACGATGGAAGCTTCAAGCTTCCCTGAATTTTCAACTACTGAAATTGATAATGGACATGAAATTAATTCAGAGGAATTGATAGAACTTTTTCAAATGACCAGTTTTGCAATGGGCAACCAAGACTGGAGGCATTATCTTAATGGAACATATATTGAATGCGCCATGGGTGCACTTAAAATGGTAGCTACAGACGCTCACAGACTTGCAATGTACAAAAAAGAATTTAATGCTGAAACAGAGTTTAGTGGAATTATTCCTAGAAAAACTTGTATGGAACTTATGAGAATACTGCCAAAAGAGAATGAAAAAATTAAGTTTTCTATTGATCAAAATAGAATTGTTTTTTCTTCTTCTAACTTTATTTTCAAATCAAAATTAATTGATGCAAATTTTCCAAATTATAACCAAGTTATTCCTTCTGGAGATTCTATTGAAATTAAAGTCAACAGAGAAGAATTGCTCGATATAGTTTCGAGAGTTTCAGTTCTATCAAACGATAAATTTAAAGGTGTAAAGTTCAAGTCAGATGGTAATTTGTTAAAAATATTTTCTAGTAATAACGATCAAGAATCAGCAAAGGAAGAGCTTGAGCTTGAGGTTGCAAACGAGGGATTCGAAATTGCATTCAATGTTAACTATTTACGAGAAATGCTTAACACTATTGAAGATAAAAGCATATCTATACAGAGTTTTGGTAATGAAAAGAGTGCTCTTATGAAAACCTCAAATAATGATAGAGTTTTAGTCTTAATGCCAGTACGTCTTTAGTGATAATACAGAACATAAAAATACAAAACATAAGGTCTTATGAATTCGCTGAATTGCCTATAAAAAAAGGGATCAATGCAATTTATGGAAATAATGGATCTGGAAAAACATCATTATTAGAAGCAATCTACTTTGGACTTTCATTAAAAAGTTTTAGAACCTCAAAAACTGAACAAATAATAAGAAATAATGAATTAAAAGGTGAAATATTAATTACTAGCAGCAATAAGACTATTCGAGCAATTAAAAACAAAACAAGTTCAAGAGCTATCGATGCAAACAACGAAAAAAAAATTGCTAAAAAAGAGCTTTTGATGTTATTCCCAACTTGTGTGATTGAAAATAAAGAATTTTCATTCACTGATGCACAACCAGATTACAAAAGAAAGTATTTAAATAAAATTTTGTTCTACGTGGAACAAGACTTCGATAATTTATATGAAAAATTCACAAAAATACATAAACAACGTCTTTTTTGCCTTAAAACCGGTCAAAAAAATGAAATTTTAATTTGGAATAAGGCATTGATTGAAATTGAGCCAAAAATCACCGTATTAAATAAGACCTTAATTGATGATTTAAATAATTTTTTTACGTCAAGCAGCAATCTTTCTGGTTTTTTTGGTAAAAATGATTGGCTAAAACGAATAAATTTTAAATATAACCCTGGTTTTGATGAAGAGATCGGTCTAGAAAAGCATCTTTATAATAATTTAGAAAAAGAATTTGTGATTAACAAACCATTAGTTGGTTTACATAAGAGAAACTTTGACATTTTATTGGATCGAGATGTTGCTTCTTCAATATTATCTAGAGGTCAACAAAAAGTTCTTTCATGTATTCTTCATCTTTTGTCAAAGGAATTCATAGAAAAAAGTCTTAAAATCCAACCTTTAGTTTTGATAGATGATATTTGTTCTGAATTAGATAAGGAAAATCAATATTTAATGTTAAAATATCTCAATAATATGAACACACAGGCTATATTGACGTCTATAGAAAAAATAGCTTTAGATCCAAAATTTAACGTTAATCTGTTCCACGTAGAACAAAAAGGAGATATTTCAAATGTCAAAAGATAAATATGACTCATCAAGCATTAAAGTTTTAAAAGGCTTGGAAGCCGTTAAGAAAAGGCCTGGAATGTATATTGGTGATACTGACGATGGTTCTGGCTTACATCATATGGTTTTTGAGGTCCTAGACAATGCCATAGATGAAGGCTTGGCCGGGTTTTGTGATTATATTGAAGTTAAATTGATGAAAGATGGTTTTGTGTCTGTGTCTGATAATGGGAGAGGTATTCCAGTTGACATGCATGAAGAGGGGGTACCAGCAGCACAGGTGATAATGACTTCTCTGCATTCAGGTGGAAAATTTGATGAGAATAGCTACAAAGTTTCCGGTGGTTTGCACGGGGTAGGGGTATCAGTAGTAAATGCTTTAAGCAGCAAGTTGATATTAGAAATAGAAAGAGATGGGAAGAAATATTGTCAGGAATATGCAGAGGGGACTCCCAAAACAGATTTAAAAGAAAACGGAAAAAGCGATAAAACTGGTACTAAAGTGAGCTTTCTACCATCTAAAGCAACATTTGCTTTTACAGAATTCAACGTTGAGATACTTAAAAGAAGAATCAGAGAACTTTCTTTTTTAAATTCTGGTATCGCAATAACAATAATTGATGAAAGAACTGATCAGAAATTTGATTTTAAGTCTGAGGGGGGCTTAGTTGAATTTGTTAATTATTTAACAGGGAAGAAAGAGCCAGTTGGTAGTCCCTTTACTGCTCAGGCAAATATGAAAGGAATAGGAGTAGAAATTGCTATTCAATGGACAAATACTTATTCAGAAAATGTTCAATGTTTCACAAATAATATTCCCCAGGTTGACGGTGGAACTCATATGGCTGGTTTTCGAGGCGGACTTACTAGAGCAATAAAAACATTTATTAAAAAAGAAGATATGATGAAGAAAAAAGATATTGAGCTTACTGGTGAAGACGTAAGAGAGGGGATGATGGCAGTAATTTCATTGAAAATGCCAGACCCTAAATTCTCTTCTCAAACAAAAGATAAACTAGTTTCATCAGAAGCTAGACCAGCTGTAGAAACCTTGATAAATGATTACTTTATGGATTTTTTATTAGCAAACAAACAGCAGGCAAAAGAAATTCTGGGGAAAATACTTGAAGCAGCATATGCAAGAGAAGCTGCTAGAAAAGCTAAAGAAATGACACGAAGGAAGGGCATACTCGATCTTGGAGGTCTTCCTGGTAAATTAGCAGATTGCCAAGAGAAGGATCCAGAAAAGTCTGAAATATTTCTTGTTGAAGGAGACTCAGCTGGAGGTTCAGCTAAACAAGGAAGAGATAGAAGTTTTCAGGCAATACTTCCTTTAAAAGGAAAAATAATTAATGTTCAAAAACAAAGACTTGATAAAGTACTGGCATCAAATGAAATTGGCACGCTAATAACTGCCTTAGGCACCGGAATAGGGCATGATGAGTTTGATACTGAAAAGCTTAGATACCATAGAATTATTTTTATGATGGATGCTGATGTAGATGGTTCTCATATTAGAACACTACTGCTTACTTTCTTTAATAGACACATGCGAGATTTGATTTTAAAGGGGCATGTTTATATGGCTCTTCCTCCTCTATATAAAATTAAAAAAGGCGGCAAGACTCATTATGCTAAAGACGAGGAAGAAAAAGATGAGATTTTAAAAGACATAAGGAAGGATGATAATGAAAACTCAAGATCTCCGGAAATACAGAGATATAAAGGGCTTGGCGAGATGAATCCAGAACAACTTTGGGAAACAACATTTGATCCAACAAATAGAAGGCTTGTTCAGATTACAATTGATGATGTAGGAGAAACTGACGATATTTTTGAAACTTTGATGGGCGATGAAGTTAAACCAAGAAGAGAGTTCATTGATGAGAATGCCTTAAGGGCAAAAAACGTTGATGTTTAAAATAAATCTTTAAACACTTCCTCTAAATCTGTAATTGAAACTCTTTTCTGAGACATGGTGTCTCTATCTCTAACTGTAACAGTCTCTTCTTCCAAAGTTTCAAAGTCTATGGTTATACATATTGGTGTTCCTATCTCATCATGTCTTCGATAATTTTTTCCAATATTACCGCTGTTTTCAAATAGAACTCTTCCCAGGCCTAGTGACTGTAATTTATTTTTTATTTCTTTGGCTTTTGCTACTATCTTTTCGTCATTTTTTTTCAATGGAATAATAGCTGCTTTTATAGGAGAAAGATGCGGTTTTAATTTTAAAACAACTCTTTCCTTTTCTTCTATTTTCTCAAGATGATAAGCTTCGTTTAATATAGCTAAAATAGCCCTATCAACACCTGCTGAAGGCTCAATTACAAAAGGAACCATCCAGTTATTATTTTCATCTTTTAATGCTAATTTAGCATTTGATTCATTATTTTCAGAAACTTTTGACTTAAGGCTTAGCTCATCTTGATTCTTTGAGTGAGAACCTAAGTCAAAATCGGTCCGATTAGCAATGCCTTCCAGCTCTTCTACTCCGTGTGGAAATTTGTACATGATATCAACTGTAGCTTTAGAATAATGTGCTAATTCATCTTTTGGCACTTCATAAAGTTCTAAGCTTTTTTTAGAAACTCCTTGTTTCTCCCACCAATTAATTCTTAACTCAACCCATTTTTTATGCCAATCTTCATCTGTACCAGGAACTACAAAAAATTCTAATTCCATTTGTTCAAATTCTCTTACTCTGAAGATGAAACTTTTTAATGTAATTTCATTTCTAAAAGCCTTTCCTATTTGAGCAATACCGAATGGTACATTTCTAGAAGTTGAGTCAACAACGTTTTTAAAGTTTGTAAAAATTTGTTGAGCTGTTTCAGGCCTTAGGTAGGCAAATGTTTTGCCATCGTCAACTGGACCTATGTTTGTTTTAAACATCAAATTAAATTGACGAGGTTCAGTTAAATCCTCTTTTTTACAATAATCAGGGACCTGATCAGCTCTAAATCTTTCACCACAGGATTTACAATCCACTAATGGATCGGTAAAAGTTTCTTCATGACCAGAATACTTTAGTACTGATTGCTTTGTGAGTATTGCTGCATCAAGTCCTTCAACATCATCACGTTCATACACGATTGATTTCCACCAAGAATTTTTAATATTATTTTTTAATTCGACACCTAAAGGACCATAGTCATATAAACCCTGAGTGCCACCATATATTTCACTGGATTGAAATATAAAGCCTCTTCTTTTACAAAGAGCTATAAGATCTTCAATATTAGTTGCAGGCATTTTTTTAATTAACTATAAAAGGTATTCTAGTATTTTAAGAATGTTTCTCATAATTTTTAAAACTTTATCTATGTTTCCATTATTTTTAATCAATGGAATCTCGTTAGCTATTTCAACATTACTTTTTAGATTCAATAGTTCACAAAAAAGAGTTACTGAACAAAATTTAAATCATTGTAATTTCTCTTCAAATCAGCTTTTAAGATTATCCATAGACAAAACCTCAGAAAGCATGATGTATTATCCATACGTCTGGGGCAATCCAAAAAATTACTCAAAGCTGATTGAAAAATATAATTCTGATCAAGAAATTTTTTCAAAGGATGAAAGTAAATTAATTTTCACCCTTCACATGGGGTGTGTTGATGTGATGCTTAATCTGCTTTCTTATGAAATTAAGGGACTAGATATTATCTATACTCCTGCAAAGAATAATGAGCTTGAAAAGATTATTAGAACGTCAAGAACTTTTTTCAAAGCAAACATGATCCCCGCAAATGAGAAGGGCATGATTCAGCTTTACAAGAACTTTTTAAATAAGAAAAGTTTAGCAATGGCATCTGATTTAGTACCACATAATTTTAATGGAAAATACTCTAAATTCTTTGGTAAAAAATGTTTCAGCATTGATCTAATAGAAAAGCTTTCCAAAAAAGGTACACACAACATATATTTTGTTTACTTTTCAAAAGGTTTACAAAAAAAATATAAATTTAATGTGATAAATATTGGCAAGCAATTGACGACTGATGCCATGAATAAATATTTTGAGAGGGCTATAAAAGAATCTCCAGAACTCTATGGATGGGAATATAAAAAGTTCAGAAAATTAGATAAAGAAAAAAGAAATATTTATTAATTCCTCCAAAAAGAAGGAAATAATAATAACAAAAAACCAAAAATCTCAAGCCGCCCAATAATCATTGCTAAAGAAAGTGTAATCTTTCCGGCTGGCTCTAAACTAGAATAGTTGTCTGAAAATTGTCCAAGACCAGGTCCAAGATTATTTAACGTTGCACTTACAGCAGAGAAAGCAGAATAAAAATCAATATTCTGAAGCATTAGAACAAGTAAGAATAGAATTGCAATAAGCACATAAATTGCAACAAAAGAAAAAACAGACTCAATTTGCTTTTGCTCAATTTTTTCACCATTAAATTTTACAGTGCTGACTGCAGTAGGGTGCATAATTTTAGTAATATTATCAAAGGCTAATCTAATTAGAATATTTATTCTCCATGCCTTAATGCCCCCTCCAACTGATCCTGAGCAAGCACCTACAAAAGCTAAAAGCATGATTAAGATAGGCAATAAAATGCCCATATTATCAAGGTCAGTAATAGTAAATCCTGTTGTTGTAATTATTGATATAGTTTGAAATATTCCATATCTAAGTGACTCACTTAAACCTATTTTCTCATTAAATAGTAAGACCAAGACAGAGAATATTGTCGCTGCAAGAATAAGTAACAAAAAGAATTTAAATTCATCATTTTTCACATAAAATTTAAAGTCTTTTTTCAGCAAGAATAAAAAATGTAATCCAAAATTTGTTGCAGATATTAATATGAAAAGAATTGCTATGCCCTCAATTAGGGGACTATTAAAATGTCCAAAATTATCGTCATAAATAGAGAATCCACCAATCGAAACAGTGCTAAATGAATGGGATATAGCCTCAAAATAATTCATCCCTGCAAGCCAATAAGAAATAGCGCAAAGGATTGTAATTCCTAAATAAAATCTAAGCAGCGATCTAGCTGTCTTTTTAAGCCTAGGAGAAAAGCTATTTTCGGCAAAACCAGATGTTTCAGCTTGAAGTATTCTTATTCCACCAGAGGCTGCTGGTATTATTGCAAGAACAACAATTATTAAGCCAACACCTCCTGCCCATTGAAGTAGCTGTCTATAAATAAGAAGAGACTCCGACAATGAAGAAAGATTAGATATCGTTGTTGAGCCGGTGGTTGTAAGACCAGAGACAGCCTCAAATATCGAATCTGCATAATTCATTCCACTAAAGAAGAATGGAAGAGAAGCCAAAATAGAAACAAAAACCCAACCAAAAAATGTAATTAAGAAACCATCTCTGGGCGTATAGATAAATTTTTTTCTTCTGAGAGTAATCTCAATTAAAATTCCATAGATCAAACAACTTATAAAAATTGATAAAAAAATTATTTCCACCTGTGATGCAAAAGCCTGCATTGCTAGAGGTGGCAAAATTACAAATGTTGCAAAAAACAACGTTAAAGGACCTAAGAATCTTAGAAATTTTAGAAAACTAATCATTTAAACTTGTTATAAAACTCATCAAAAGCTTTTTTGTCCTTGTAAAAAATTATTAGATGGTCTCCCTCAAGAAGTTCTGTTTCTTTATGGGCTATAACTACACTTTCCCCTCTTTGCAGACAGGGAATTTCAATAGAGTCTCCCATCTCTAATTCACTTATTTTTTTTCCTTTTAGGCCTTCAGCAAAATTATCAATAGTTATTTCTAAAACTTCCGCTTTTCCTTTTTTAACTTTATGAACATTCGAAACAGAACCTTTTCTTACGTATTTTAAAATATATGAAACCGTTATTTGTACCGGAGAAATGATGATGTCTAATTCATTTTTGCCAACTAGATCAAAGTAGGCGTCATTATTAATGATGGTAATAGTTTTTTTTGCCCCTAATTTCTTTGCCATTAATGAGCACAAAACATTTGTTTCATCATCTTGGGTAACAGCTACGTAAACATCACAATCTGCAATACCTTCATTAGCTAAGAAATCTTTATCTGCTGCATCAGCATTTAAAATGAGAACATCATCTAGCAGATCAGAAGCAATCTTGCTTTGTTCAGAATCTTTCTCTATTACCTTTAAATTAAAGTCACTATTTATTTTAGAAGCCAATGATGTGCCAATATTGCCTGCTCCGACAACATAAATATTTTTGTACTTGTCTTCAAGTTTCTGAAGTTCTTGGGTGACATCCTCGATATGTTTTTCATCAGCTATAAAAAAAACCTCATCTCCTTCCAATATAGTTGTATCACCTGTAGGTATTAATAGGCTTTCATCTCTGTAGAGAGCAGGAATACGTGTTTCATAATCAGGCAAATCATTATTCAATTCTTTTATTTGGCGACCAACCAAGATACCGCTTTTTTTTGCGTATACACTTACAAGCTTAATTTTTCCTTCAGCAAAATCTAAAATTTCAAGAGCGCCTGGATGTTTCAAAAGACTTTTTATTTCATCAGTAATGAGATCCTCGGGATTAATGAAAAAATCAACGTGATTTGCAATTTTCTTAGCAATTTCTTTATATTCAGATCCTTTTAGTCTGCAAATTATTTTCTTTGCATCAAATTTTGCATGTGCAATTATTGATGCCAAAAGATTTATTTCTTCTGAATCTGTAAGGCAAAGGAGTAAGCTGTTTTCATCCAAATTACTTTTAGAAAGTGTGTTAGGAGAGGTTGCATCCCCAAGAACTGTTTTAATTCCTTCTTTTGATTTGAGTGGCTCAAGATTAGATTCATTGTTATCTATTACAACAATGTCATTATTTTCGGTAGATAATTCTGTAGCGACGCTACCACCTATTGAACCACCACCAAGTATGATTATTCTCAAATCAAATTTTCCTCAAAAGAAATTATATCTCTTTTTGAATTAAAGAAATCATTTGATGAAATTACTTTTTTACCTGGAAACTGAACACTTTTTAAATTTACCGCTCCTTTTTGACAGCAAACTGTCATGCCGTCTTTGTTGAAAGAGGAAATTTCCCCTGGATTACCAGTGATAGTTTTAATATTTTCCATATTTATTACTCTTACTAATTCATCATTAAATTTAAAATAGCTGCCTGGCCATCTTTTAAAGGCTAAAAAATTTCTAAATATCTGAGATGAATCTATATTCCAATTTATCAACCCTTCTTCTTTTGAGACCTTATCGGCATACGTTGCTTTTTCTTCTTCTTGAGTTTCCGGTATTATTTTTTCGGAACAAATTTCAATAATAGTATTACTTAAATTCATATTGGTAATTTCAACTAACTTTTTCTCTAATCTGTAGATATCTTGGCTATTATTTTTAGTAGAAATCGTTTTATATATTCCTCCTGTATCAAGTTTTTCCTCTATTTTCATAAAACTTACTCCAAAGCTTTTATCACCATTAGAGATAGCTCTTTGCATAGGCGCTGCACCTCGCCATTTTGGCAATATAGAAAAATGGACATTTAAACAACCATATTTTGGATGTTCCAAGAGCCAGCTTGGTAAAATTTTGCCATAGGCCACAACAACAAGAAGATCTATGCTTTGATTAAGAATAATTTTTTTAAAATCATTGTCATTTAAATTCTCAGGCTGTAGAACGCTATATGTCTCCTTTTTTTCTAAAAACTTAGAACTCTTAAGCTGAGCACCTCTACCAGCTTTTTTATCAGTTTGAGTGAGAATAAAGTTTATTTGAAAATCTTTTTTGGATAATTCTTCAAATATATTGAATGCAATTTCAGGGGTGCCTGCAAAAGCTATATTGATCTTTCTATTTTTTTTCATCTTTAAGCTTCAAAAGCTTATCTCTAATTCTATTCCTCTTTAAAGA
The DNA here is from genome assembly GCA_902563885.1 of uncultured SAR86 cluster bacterium. Classification (GTDB taxonomy): domain Bacteria; phylum Pseudomonadota; class Gammaproteobacteria; order Magnimaribacterales; family TMED112; genus TMED112. The sequence goes on from CACEYZ010000003.1 coordinate 14,011, forward strand.
CGATGAATAATCTACTAATAATTTTCCGTTTAGATGATCAATTTCATGCTGTATGCAAAAACCTAATAAACCCTCTGCAGTTAACTCTTTATCTGAGCCATTTAAGTCTTGATATTTTAATTTTATTTTCTTTGCTCTCTTAACTTCTTGTCTAAAAGAAGGAATTGATAAGCAACCTTCTTCCGACAATTCAAGAGTATCATCTAAAATTTCATAATCAGGATTGACTATATGTAAAGGACTACTTTTGTCCTCTGATAAATCAATTACTATTAATCTTTTATGGATGTCTACTTGAGTTGCAGCTAGCCCTATGCCTTTATCTTCATACATTGTATGGAGCATATCGTATGCTATGGATTTTAATTCATCATTAAAATCTTTAACTGGTTCAGCAGTTTTTCTTAACCTTGGGTCAGGAAATGTTAATATATTCAACTTATTCATTTTTGTTATTATTAATATTATATGGACGAAATTAAAGTTTCTGTAATTCTTGGTTCTGATTCAGATGTTGAATTAGGAAAAGCTGCTATTAATTCCTTGAAAGATTTTTCAATTCCCTGTGAATTAAAAGTTATATCTGCCCACCGCTCTCCTGATGTATTAGTAGATTATATGAAAGATTCAAAAGATAGAGGCTGTAAAGTTTATATAGGAATTGCCGGCATGGCTGCACACTTGGCTGGCGCTATCGCCGCACATTCATCAAGTCCAGTTTTAGGAGTTCCATCAGCAAATAGTTCGTTGAATGGCTTGGATGCAATCTTATCTACATTACAAATGCCTGCAGGTGTGCCAGTAGCAACTTTTGCAGCTGGAAAGGCTGGTGCAACAAATGCTGGGATTTTCGCTGCACAGATGTTAGCAGCCAGTGATGAGGATTTAGCAGAAAAAATCAAATCTTTTAAAGCAGAGCTAAGAGAGAAAACTATTCTCAAAGATAAAAATCTTGATAGAGACTGACAAGATATCTTTAGCAGCAAGTTGGATTAAAGAGAAAAAAATCATTGCTTATCCAACAGAAGGAGTTTGGGGCATTGGCTGTATTAACAATCAGTCTTTAATATCAAAATTAAGTGAAATCAAACAAAGACCTAAGGATAAGAAATACATCTTACTTTTCAGAAGTGTTGACGATTTAAGAAAAAAATTTGATGTGAAAAAAGATTACATCAAACAAATTAAGGAACTATCAAATAGTTTCACAACAATCATCGTTCCTTTAAATAAAAATAACAGTATTGCAGTTAGAATTCCAAAAATAGAAATTCTTCAAGATTTACTGGAAGAAGTTGGTGAAGAAATTGTTTCTACATCAGCAAACATATCATCTTTAAGTGTTTGTAAAAATGTAGAACAAATTAAAACAGTTTTTTCTAATAAAATTTTTGGTATTCTTAACCTTCCTCTAGGTGGGGAAAATAGATCATCAAGAATTTATGATTTAAAGACTAATGCATATGTTAGATAAAATAGCAGAAAACTTTCAAGAAATTCATCAATCGCTGATAGATAACTTTTATCGTTATGAACAAAAAGAAAAAATTATTATTGATAAATGGGAAAAAGAGTCTCTTGGTCGTGGCATTTCAGCTGTTGTAGATTGCGGTAGATTTTTTGATAAAGCGGGAATCAATTTCTCCCAAATTTCTGGCAATTCTTTACCTAGATCATCTGTTGGAAGTGAGGGGTATAAAGACGCTCCATATTTTGCGACTGGAGTTTCAGTTGTATTTCATCCCAAAAATCCAAATATTCCAACTGCGCATTTGAATGTAAGGTACTTTGCGACTTTCAATGAGAATAATAAAATTAACGAAGATTGGTTTGGAGGAGGTTTTGACCTAACACCTTACGTTCCATTTAAAGAGGACTGTAAATCTTGGCATCAGCAAGCCAAAACTGCATCAAAAAATAAATATCAAGAATGGAAAAATAATTGTGATGATTATTTCTATTTAAAACACAGAAATGAGCACAGAGGTGTTGGTGGTATTTTTTATGAAAAACAAACATTTGAAAAACCTGAACAAGGATTAAAGCTGTCCAAAAGTGTTGCAGAGTCTTTTTTAAACGGATACAGCAATATTTTAGATAAAAGAAAAGATCTTGAGTTTACAGAAAGACAAAAAGAGTTTCAGATATTTAGAAGGGGAAGATATGTAGAATTTAACCTTTTGTATGACAGAGGAACTTTATTTGGACTCCAATCTGGTGGAAGAATAGAGTCAATTTTAATGTCTCTCCCAAGTGAAGTTTCATGGCGATATAAATTTGATCAAAACCTTAATAGTGAGGAGCAAAATCTTTACAACCTAATATCCAAAAAGCATCAATGGATATGAAATATAAACTTGGGGTGCTTGGCAAAGGGATTTCTTATTCTTTGTCACCTGAAATTCATAATTCATTCTCTAAACAATGCAATATTGATATTAAATATAAAATTTATGACATAGAAAAAGACTCATTGTCTTTTATAGAAAATTTTTTTAAAAATGGTGGACACGGCTTAAATATAACTCAACCATTTAAAGAAGAAGTAGGAAAATTTTATAATGCACCGCCTTCAAATATTCTCTACAAAAGTGACAATGAGATAAAAGCTGACTCAGTCGATGCGGAGGGACTTTGCACTGATTTATCAAAAAAAAATATTAAGGTAAATCCTGGCACAAGAATTTTGTTACTTGGACTAGGTGGTGCTGGAATCTCAATAATTAATTCTTCAATATTTAGAAAATGTAATTTTGTGGTATGGAATAGATCCAAGAATAAATATAAAAATATTCAGAGAGATTTTTTAGAATTTAAAAATAATTATGATGAGAAAATTGACCTTGTAATTTCATGCGTTTCAGAAATAAATAATGAAATTTCTGAGATCATTTTGAACACAAACTTTCAGCAATTTGCACACATATATGATATTAATTATAAAAACGAAACAAATACGCATTACAAGAAAATTTCTTTGAAAAAAAATGTTAGTTTTAATTCAGGTGAAGGCATGTTGGTTGAGCAAGCTGCACTTTCTTGGAGGAGATGGTTTGGTAATAAACCTGATACTTCAGATGTTAAAATAAGTATTGAAAATGGAAGGCTATAAATTTATTGCTGGGGCTATATGTCCCTCTTGTAAAGAGCAGGATAGCATAGTTCTTAAAGATGATGATTCCGAGGTTAAATGTATATCTTGTAACTATTTTGAGCGTAGGAATGATAAAGATCTTGGATCTATTAAAATAATTGACGATTAGAAGTGACTATTAGTATCGTTTATTACTCGACATAAGAGATATTTATAGTAATATATGCGTAAATGAGGAACAAGTTAGGGCTTTTCTTATTATCTATAACATCTTTTTACACATCAGCTGATTGGCTAGATGTGAATATGCCCGTGGGCGTAACCGATATCAGTAAAGAGGTCTTTGACCTTCACATGGCTATATTTTTCGTTACAGTTGCTATAGGCGTAATTGTTTTCGGTTTCATGTTTTACTCCATGTGGCGCTATAGGAGAAGTAATAATAAAAAACCCGCTAAATTCAAAGAAAATCACAAACTTGAAATACTTTGGACAGTGATACCAACTTTAATTCTTGTTGCAATGGCTGTTCCAGCTTCTATTACATTGAAAAAAATATACGACCATGAAGCTGAAGAAGGCGGTATGGACATTCAAGTAGTTGGCTGGCAATGGAAGTGGCAATATAAGTATTTAGATGAGCAGGTAGGCAACAAGCCTTTAAGTTTTTTTGCTAACTTAACCACTCCTCCAGATCAGTATGAATATAACAGAGTGGAAAAAGGTGAGAATTATTTGCTTGAGGTTGATGAAGAAGTAGTAGTGCCAGTAAATACTCCAATAAGATTTTTGATTACAAGTAATGATGTTATCCATTCATGGTACATGAGTGACTTTGCTGTTAAGCAAGATGCTATACCAGGTTTTATAAATGTTGCAAAAACTACAATTAACGAACCTGGCATTTACAGAGGAAATTGCACAGAACTTTGTGGTGAAAGGCATGCTTATATGCCAATAGTTGTGCGTGCAGTTACTAAAGAAGAATACGATGAATGGGTTGCAGAAAAAAGAGAAGCTATGGAGCAATTAGCTTTTTTAACGGAAAAAGAATGGACTGCTGATGAGCTGTATGCTCAAGGCGAAGAAATATATAAAACTCGCTGTGCAGCATGTCATCAAGTAAATGGAGCAGGAATTACAGGTTTTTATCCAGCATTGGCTGGTAGTGAAGTTGTAATGAATGATAAGACAGGCCAAATAGAAATCCTCATGGAAGGCATTAGAGGGAGTCAGATGCAATCTTTTGCAGAGCAGCTTAACGAAGTTGACATGGCAGCGGTAATAACTTTCACAAGGTTAGCTTGGAATAATGATAAACAAGGTGATGGAACAATTGTTGTTCCTAAAGACATTGTTGATTATAAAAAAGGAGATTTATAGGAGTAATTATGAGTGCAGTAATTGAAAATCACGAACACGACCATCATGGACCTCAAAAAGGGATCTTAAGGTGGCTTTTCACGACCAATCATAAAGATATTGGAACACTATACCTGTGGTTTAGTTTTCTTATGTTTTTAACAGGTGGTGCGATGGCTATGGGGATAAGAGCTGAGCTTTTTGAACCAGGTTTACAGCTTATGGATCCTATTAGGTATAACCAATTAGTTACTATGCACGGACTAATAATGATATTTGGTGCAGTTATGCCAGCATTTGTAGGTTTAGCTAACTGGCTTATTCCTATGCAAATTGGAGCACCAGATATGGCATTGCCAAGAATGAATAATCTGAGTTTTTGGTTACTTCCTTCGGCGTTTATAATTCTTCTTTCAACTGCTTTTATGGAAGGAGGAATGCCTGGTTTTGGTTGGACCTTCTACGCACCTTTATCGACAAATTACCCAAATATTGCTTACTTTGTGTTTGCTGTTCACATAATGGGAATTTCTTCAATAATGGGTTCAATTAATGTAATTGTCACAATTATGAATATGAGAGCACCTGGAATGACATTAATGCAAATGCCGTTATTCGTATGGTCTTGGTTAATAACTGCATATTTGCTCATAGCTGTTATGCCAGTTTTAGCTGGTGCAGTAACAATGCTATTAATGGATGCATATTTTGGAACATCATTCTTTGATGCTGCAGGTGGAGGAGATCCAGTTTTATTTCAGCACGTCTTTTGGTTTTTTGGCCACCCTGAAGTCTATATTATGATTCTTCCTGCATTTGGAATTACTTCTCATATTATTAGTACTTTCTCAAGAAAGCCTTTGTTTGGACATTCATCAATGGTTTATGCGATGGTTTCGATTGCTGTGCTTTCATTTGTAGTTTGGGCTCACCACATGTTTACAGTTGGAATGCCACTCGCTGCTGAATTATTTTTTATGTGGGCAACAATGATCATCGCTATTCCTACTGGTGTTAAAGTTTTTAACTGGGTTGCAACTATTTTTAAAGGATCAATAACTTATGAAACACCTATGCTATTTGCAATTGCTTTTGTTGTTTTATTTACAATAGGTGGTCTATCTGGCCTTATGTTGGCGATCACACCTGCAGATTTTCAATATCATGATACTTATTTCGTTGTAGCACACTTTCATTACGTATTGGTACCAGGTGCAATTTTCTCAATAATGGCTGCTGTTTACTATTGGCTTCCAAAATGGACAGGAAATATGTACGACGAGAAAATGGGTAAGCTTCATTTTTGGTTATCATTTATTGGTGTTAATGTAACTTTCTTCCCTCAACACTTTGTAGGTTTAGCTGGAATGCCAAGAAGGTATGCTGACTACGCTTTACAGTTTGCAGAATGGAATGCAGTTTCATCCATTGGAGCATTTCTGTTTGGTTTATCACAGCTACTTTTCCTTTACATTGTTATCAAGGCTGTTTTTGCAGGCAAAAAAGCAACTGCACAGGTTTGGGATGGCGCAGAAGGATTAGAGTGGACTGTAGACTCTCCTGCTCCGTATCATACATTTGAAACCCCACCAAAAGTAAATGGCTAAGAATAATTTTTCAAGCAAAATATTTCTCAATTTAGTTTCAGCAGTAATTTTTATGTTCTTTTTTTCTTTTATGCTGGTGCCTCTTTACAATGTTTTTTGTGAGGTTACAGGTCTAAATGGAAAAATATATGGCCCATCATCTTTTTTTGTAAAAGACGATGTAGAAAAAAAAGATTCTAGAGAAATAAGAATAAAGTTTTTAAGCCAAGTTAATGAATCAGCGCCTGTTAATTTCTTCCCTTCTTCTAATGAGGTAAGGGTGTGGACTGATAAGGTGAGCAAAACGTCCTATATTGCAGAAAATACCACTGATAAACAACTAACTCTAACTATAATTCCATCGGTGTCACCTGGTTTAGCTGCAGAAAATGTAAAAAAAATTCAATGTTTTTGTTTTGAAGAGCAGACTCTAAAGCCTTATGAGAGGCAAGAATGGCCTGTTAGATTTTATGTAAGCTCTGAAGTAGGAGATAACGTAAATGATATATATCTATCCTATACACTCTTTGAAACAGATCGTGTTTTAACAGACAATATGAATCATGGAAAGTAAGACTGACAATTTTCAAAAATATTATGTTCCTGAGAAAAGTGCTATCCCAATAATTTTTGCAGTTTCTGTTTTTTTTGCAGGGTTTGGCGCTGCTAACGCAATCACCGGCAATGGTTCCACAATGCTTCTTCTTGGTATGTTAGCTGTAGTTATTACTATGTCTTTCTGGTTTTCTGTTGTTATGAAAGAGTCAAAAGCCGGACTTGATACACCGCAATTAAATAATTCTTATGTATTTGGAATGGGATGGTTTATTTTTTCAGAGGTAATGTTTTTCTTCGCTTTTTTTGGTGCATTATTCTACATAAGACAGTTTGCAGTACCATGGCTTGGTGGTGAGGGAGAAAAAGGCCTTGCTGGAGAATTATTGTGGCCAGAATTTGAGGCAACATGGCCGCCTATGATAACTCCTGAGCAAAGCATTATGGGCAATCAGGCAGTTACAAAAGGACCTGATGAATCTATGTATCTACATGGCATAAGTGGAATAATTAAGTGGCTTCCTTTATGGAATACAATTGTTCTTCTTACTTCAAGTGGAACAGTTCACTTTGCACATATTGCACTTAAAGAAAATAATAGAAAAAGATTTAACTTTTGGTTAGGAATTACTGTGTGCTTAGCATTTATTTTTGTAATTCTTCAAGCAGCAGAATACTATGAGGCCTATGCTCATCTGGGATTAACTCTAAATTCTGGAGTATATGGGACAACTTTTTTTATGCTAACTGGATTTCACGGAATGCATGTCTTGATCGGTGGGATCTTTCTTTTAACTCAGCTATTTAGGTCAACAGGGTTCAAACATTTTACAGAAAAAGAACATTTTGGCTTTGAAGCAGCTTCTTGGTATTGGCATTTTGTTGATGTTGTCTGGGTTTGCTTGTTTTTATTTGTTTATATTATTTAACCCCAAGGCGCATTATTGCCAAGTTGACCTGTAAAAATTCCATAAGTTATGAGTATTAATATGATGGCACCAAGAGTCACTCTAAACCCAAGCCCATACATTATGCGTTTCTTTTTAGGATTACCTCTATCAATAAAAAGAAAAACAAGACTCGAGAAGAGGCTTATTAGCACAAGAACAACTAGAATAATTATTACAGTTTTAAGCACACTATCATTTTAACAGATGCATAAATTTAAATTCAGAATACTATTCTTTTCTTTAGTTTTTTTTCCTATCACAATTTTGCTTGGAATTTGGCAGATAAATAGAGCGGATGAAAAAAATAATATCATGGAGCAATACGCAGAGCTAATTAAAAAACCACCAATTCAGCTGGTAAATTCTTACCAATATAGTAATTGGGAACCAGTATACGGTGAGGGGATTTATCTAGATGAGATTATTTATGAGGATAATGCAATAAGTAATGGTAAGGCCGGATATAAGGTTTACCATTTATTTGAACTAGTTACTGGAGAAAATATATTTGTTAACAGAGGATTTATTGAGAGAAAACCAATGAAGAATGATCTTCCAGAAATACTAGTACCTGAAGGGCTTTTCTTTATACAAGGGAATGTAATGCTTAAGCAAAAGAATGCCTTTGCGAAAGAAATAAATGAAAGTGATTCAAGAATTATTCAAGAATTTAATCTTGCAAATATTAAAAGCAAAAGAGGACTAGAAGACAAAGAAATTTATGATTTCTTGTTTAATTTAGCTCCATCAGACCCATTAAAGCTTGTACCAATTGAAAAACCAATAAGCATGAGTGCAAGCAAGCACATAGGATATGCAATTCAGTGGTTTGGCTTAAGTGTTGTTTTAGTTGTAATGACTCTAATTGCGTTTTTAAAAAAGAATGAATAAAGGAATAGGTTTAGCATTAATTATTTTAATTACCCCTTTGGTGGTAATTACTGCTTCTACACTTACATTTTACTTGGGTTATAAACCTACGAGCACATCAAATAATGGGGAATTGATTGTGCCACCCCTCGAAACTAATCTTTTTAAACTCGAAAATATTAATGGAGATTCGTTTAGTTTTAGAAAGGGAAAATGGTACCTAGTTTATTTTGATAACTTTAATGATTTAGAAGCCTCAGAAGAAAAATTGAAATTTGCCTTCAGCATTAATACAACTCTTGGCAGAAAAATGAATAGACTTAAAAGAGTTGTTGTATTAAGAGAAGATTTCAATTCGAAATCAATTAATAATTTATCTTCGAAATTTCCAAACGTTTTTTTCGTTAAAGATATCGATCAAGAATTTGAGGATTTGCTTTTGAATGCTGGTATGAGTCCTTTTGAAAAGCAATCTATATTTTTACTTGATGATTTCTCTTTTGTAATGGAAGAGTTTAATAAAGAGCTTGATTTTAAAGAGGTTTTTGAGGACATAAAAACTTTATTATGAATATTTTTACAACAAAAATTTTATCAATTTTAGGAGTTTTTCTTGCTTTTATTGTTATTGGTCTTGGAGCCTGGACTCGTTTAGCAGATGCTGGACTTGGCTGTCCTGACTGGCCTGGATGTTATGGGTTTATAACTTTTCCAACCACTAGTCAGGAAATTGAAATGGCAGAACAATTGTATCCGGACTCTCCTGTTGAAATTGACAAAATAATTCCTGAAGTAGTACATAGATACTTTGCTGCCTCTCTGGGTCTTCTCGCAATTTTTCTACTTTTTATATCTATTAAAGAAAAAAAACATATCCTTACTTCATCTCTGTTGCTTGCAATAATCATAGGCCAAGGAATATTTGGTTATCTAACTGTGAGTTTAAAACTACATCCTTTAATTGTCACCACACATCTTTTTGGAGCAATGATAACTACATCAATTTTTCTTGTTATTTTTTTAAGGTCACTCAAATTTCAACAGAACTTCGAAATTCTCAAAGCAAACAGACATTTAATAATGATAGGTTTTGTTTTAATTATTTTTCAAATTTTTTTAGGAGCATGGACATCAACAAATTATGCTGCAAGAGCCTGTCTAGATCTGCCATATTGTCAAGGCGAATTAATACCTAATACAAATTTCAAAGAAGCTTTTAATCTGTTTCAAACTATTGGTCCTAATTACTTATTTGGACAAATGAGCAATGAAGCTAGGGTTGCAATTCACATAACACATAGAATTGGCGCAATAGTTGTATTTTTATACTCTCTTTTTCTTATATTTAAATTGAAATCAAAAGAAACCTTAACTGTGTTAGGAGCTTTTAGTGCAATACTTTTTCTTCAGGTTTTCTTGGGCATAAATAATATTTTAAGCCATTTACCTTTGTGGAATGCTGTAGCCCATAATATTTTTGGCGTTATGTTGTTTCTGTGCATGATTGTTATTATGTATTTGAGTTATAGAAAAGTTGATGCAGCTAAATAGATATCTTGATCTTTGCAAACCAAAGATTGTTCTTCTTTTAACACTAACAGCATTAGTGGGCATGATGCTTTCAACAAATTTCTATAATGATGTCATTTCAGGTCTCGCAAGTTTACTTGGATTTGCATTTCTAGCAGCCTCATCAGCAGCTTTAAACCAAATTTTTGATAAAGAAACTGATAAAAATATGCAGAGGACAAAAAATAGACCTTTAGCATCTGGAAACATTACTTTGTTAAATGCTTTAATTTTTACATCTATACTTTTATTTCTTGGTTCATCTCTCATGCTTTATTTTTCAAATATTTTGACATTATTAATAACTACCTTTGGTTTTATTTTTTATAGTTTGATATACACAATTTATTTGAAATGGGCGACTCCGCAAAATATTGTTATAGGAGGATTATCAGGAGCGTTACCTCCATTAATAGGATGGACAGCAGTGACAAATGAAATTTCATTACTGCCACTAACACTCGTTTTGATCATTTTTCTTTGGACTCCTCCTCACTTTTGGCCTTTAGCAATAGATCGAATTGATGAATACAAAAAAGAGGGTGTTCCAATGATGCCAATTGCTAAAGGTGTAGCAAGAACAAAAATTGAAATGGTAATTTATGCTGTTCTGCTATTTGGTGCATCGCTTGCTCCATTTCTTTATGGTCTTACTGGAATTTTCTACTTAGTTTCAACATCTTTATTGAACATTTATTTCATTTATTTATGTGTTGCGTACCTTAATGATCGAGAAAATGTACTTTCTATGAAAATTTTTAATTTTTCTGTTAAGTATATGTTTTTGTTTTTTTTAGCGACTTATGTCGACTTCTTATTAATGTTGTATGTCTAAAAATAAACTTACAATTTTATTATTTACCATTGTTATTGCACTAACTTCTTATTCATTTTGGCGAATAAGCATACCTAGAGTGCTATCTATCGAAGAGATGAAGGTAAATGGGTTCTATAAGTATGGTGATTCGCAAGAAGTAAGAGAATTTGAGCTGAAAGATCACAATAATAATAATTTCACTAAAAAAAATTTAAAGAAGCATGACATAAACTTTATATATTTTGGTTATACCACGTGCCCGACTGAGTGTCCGGTAATGATGTCTGTAATGAGACAGCTTTTCGAAAAAATTGATACAGATGATATTGCATTTTATTTAATAAGCTTTGATCCAGAAGTTGATACCATTGATCGGCTAAAGAGATACGTGACTGCATTTAATAAGGACTTTATTGGAGTGTCAGGTGAGCAGTCAGAAGTTTTGAAATTAGGCTACCAGCTTGGAATAGAAAAATTAGAACCCATGCAAAATCATATGAGTCAAAGAGTAATTTCGCATACTAATCATTTAGTTCTTGTGGATGATAATGCAAATATTATGGGGATATTTAAGGGGCCATTTGATAGTAGGGCTATGTCGTTAGTAACTAAGTCTTTGTTACAGACAAATTAAATTCACATTAAATTCACATTAATAATCTAAAAATTTTCAAAAATAGCTTTATTATTAAATAAGGAGGAAATATGAGAATTATTTATTTATTTATTTTATCTTTTATTCTTTTTCCACTTTCAGCTGACGATCATAAAGTTAAGCCTGGTGGTGAGGTAGGAGAATTTCACTATATAAAAGCAAAAAATCCCTTAGCAATTGTTGCAGCAACTGATAAGTTCATTGCTTCTGATTGCGGCCAGAAATGGCAAGCAAAATCACGAGGGTTAGTGTTAATGCAGCTGGATGGTTCAGGCATGTCACACTTTTTTTATTCAGGCTTTGATGACTATGAAAGCATGAATGAAGCAATTCAATTAGCAAATAGTTGTGCCGCAGGTCTTGAATTTGTCCAGGCAATTGGTGATGCCTCACATGGAGAATATTATTTCAATAGAATTGGTGAACTTTCACTTCAAAAAGGTGATTGGACAAAAGATAGCGTTTTCTTGAAGTATGATCTTTTTGTTGATCCAATGAAAAGGGGAGATTATGCAAAGGCTTGGAGTTCATTAGTTGAAAGCCAAGATACTCCTGGTTCATCAGGACTTGTAACTCATGTTACTGGTAACGGGCGTGTATCACATTTTGCATTTAATGGCGGCCCTTCAATGCCAGAATTGATGTCAGGATCAGAAGAGACCTTTAGCAGTAAAGAGTTTTTGGAATTTGCAGCTGAAGTTGATGAATACAGAACTGTTGTTAATGTAATGATGGTTACACCTGTAAAAGCTTGGGTTAAAGAGTAATTCTTAAAAGGTCCTGTTTAACGGGACCTTTTATTCATTTGTAAGAACCACTTTTCCTATTACACCTCTATTTCCAATAAGATTTATTGCTTCAACAGCTCTCTCCATTGGAAATGTTTTTGAAACTAGAGGTTTAATTTCACCATCTTTAAGCATTTGATTAATTTCATTTAGATTTTTAGTATTTAAATCAGGTTCACGTCCAGTAAAAGAACCCCAAAAAACTCCAACTAATGAAGCTCCTTTCAAAAGTGAAAGATTTATAGGTAATTTAGGTATCTGTCCAGCTGCAAAACCAACCACTAAATACCTTCCTTTCCAACCAATGGACCTAAATGCTGGTTCCGTATAACAATCGCCAATTGGGTCATAAATAATATCAAACCCACCTTTTAGACTTTTTGACTTTAGTTCTAATGATAGTGCTTTTGATTCGTCTTTATCTTTGGGACCCTCTCCGTATATAACAACATCGGCAGCACCATAATCACGACAAATTTGTGCCTTTTCTTCATTTGATACACCAGCTACAACCCTTGCTCCTTTCGCAACTGCGATATCTACAGCAGCTAATCCCACGCCACCAGATGCTCCTAATACTAGCAATTCATCATCTTTCTTGAGCTCACCTCTTTGCATAAGAGCATGATAGCTGGTGCCATATGCCATTTGGTATGATGCAGCCATTTCGAAAGATGTGTCTTCTTCAATTGCAAAAGTCCCAAGTTCATGCATACAAATCTCTTCAGCAAAAGCTCCATAAGCAGACATAAAATAAACACGATCACCTTCTTTGAATTTCGTTACATTTTTTCCAATTTTTTTTATTACGCCTGCTCCCTCATTCCCTGGTGCAAAAGGAAAATCAGGTTTAAATTGATAAAGGCCTTGAACAATTAAATAGTCAGGGAAGTTAAGAGCTGCAGCCTTAACTGATATGAGTACTTCATCATCTCCAGGCTCAGGAGAGTCAATATTCTCCCAAACAAGATTTTCAATTGGACCGAATTCTTTACAATGCAGAATTTTCAATTGATTTCCCCTCTAAAGTTTTTTAAAAAAGTTTCAAAATCTATCTTATCTTTATTTTGCTGATCTAAGTATTCTTTTTTGGATGTTTTAGCCTCTAAGGACATCTTTTTTAAAAATTCTTTCGAAAGATTTAAATTTTGTTTTTTTGATTTGGAGCTTATAAAATTCACGATTGAATTATTTGATAAATCATCAATAATCTGTGTGGATAGTGGTACTTCATTTCTTCTATAAAATTCTTTAAACATACTTTTATGGTTCTCTTTTAAACCAATTGCATTTGATAGGCTTTCAAGTGATTCTAATAATTCTTGCGTTAATACTTTAATACTTTTTTCTGCATCACCCTTTTCAAAACTGCAAATCAAATTACAGTCCTGACCAGATTCAGAGGCTCGCCTTATATTTTCTTTGATCTTGATTTCTTCGATAGGATCAATTTTTTCATTACCACATAAAATGCAATATATTGACAAAAGTTCGAGAAACTCAATTTGAATTTGAGAGATTCCAAAAGGTGTATAAGGGTCCAAATCTATAGATCGTAACTCTAGATACTTTATCCCCCCGTTTTTTAATTGGTTATATTGACGCTCATTTGTTGTAAATTCTCCCTTTGGTCTTATGTGATTATAGAGTTCACTCTCTATTTGAATTGTCCCATTATTTATTTGTTTTGGATTTGATAGTTCGATTTCAATTTCTTTAAATCTTTTATTTGGAACATTTATGTAGTACTTAATTATTTCGAGATAATCTTTGAGTGAATTGAAATTAATAAATTTCTGCTCTTGCTCCTCCGAGTAATATCCTAATTTACTCACTCTCAAAGATGTGGCTTTAGGCAAATAACAGTCTGTTCTATTAAGAAATTCTACATTTATATCTCTGTCCTTAATAAAAGACTTATGAGCAACGGGTGACGCTCCTATTACTCTCAAAACCTGTGGAAAGATACGAAGAAAATTTCTGCATGCGCAGAGATATATCTCATCTTTATCTCCACCAAGAGAATCAATAACTGAGCTTGAGAAAGATATATTAAAGTGAATGCCTGCTGTGCTTTGCATCTTATCTCCATACCTATTTCTTAAGCCCAACCTGTAAAGATATGCCAGTTTTGATTTATTTATGTCACCTGAAGGAGGAAGAGTTATGTACTTTTTCTTAAATTTCGGCGGCATTGAGTAATTCCACAAAAAATCATCTTCAATTTGCTGTTCTAAATACAAATGAAGATCTTTTAAAAATTTAAATAATTCCAGATTATCCTCAAAAGGGGGAGTAACAATTTCAAAGTGAGGCTCTGAATAATCAAGCGTAATGTATTTATTAAAATGATGACTGCCTAAAATGCTAGGAAATTTGTTGCCTGAAATTTTGCCTTCTATATCTGTTCGAAGATTTTCTTTCTCTAAGCCTTTATATGTCTTTTTATCAGATGCTAAGAAAGCTTTAACTTTATCTCGGTTGATTGCAACCATGAAATTATAATAACTTATTATTTTGGGCCAGAAGCAAGAATCTCTTCGCTCACTTTAAATTTTTTGATGTTATCTTTAAATCTTTGTGCCAATTTTTCGGCTTCAGAGTCATACATATCTTTGTCTTCCCATGCCTCTTTTGGGTTTAGATATTTTTCATCTACTCCAGATATTTTATTCGGAATTATTAAATTTAAAGGTTCCATATGATAAGTATCAGTATGGTCAATGGCATTATCTTGTATCGCTGAAATGATTGCTCTAGTTACAGGAATAGGGAATCTTTTTCCTACTCCATATCCTCCTCCTGTCCAGCCAGTGTTTACAAGATAAACTTTTGTATCCATTTTTTCTATTCTTTTGATCAGCAAATCTGCATATACGCCAGCAGGCCTGGGAAAAAAAGGGGCTCCAAAGCAAGTTGAAAAAGTGAAATCCATGGACTTTGTACTCCCCACTTCAGTAGAGCCTACTTTAGCGGTATAACCACTCAAGAAATGATAAGCAGCAGAAGTTTTGTTAAGTATGCTTACCGGTGGTAATACTCCTGATAAATCACAAGTTAAAAAAATAATATTATCTGGCTCTATGCCCTCATTTTCTGGAACGCTATTTTCAATAAACTCTCTTGGATAGCAGCATCTTGTATTTTCTGTATATTTATCACTATCATAGTCAGGGTTTCCTTGAGTATCGGTATCAACATTTTCTAAAACACTCCCAAACTTAATTGCATCCCAAATCAATGGTTCATTTTCCCTGGAAAGTTTTATGCACTTAGCATAACAACCACCCTCAAAATTAAAGACTGTACCATCGCCCCATCCATGCTCATCATCTCCGATTAGTGAACACTTGGGATCTGTAGATAATGTGGTTTTGCCTGTTCCAGATAAACCAAAAAATAATGTTGTACGCCCGTCTGAGGTTTGATTTGCTGAGCAGTGCATAGGAAGAACATTTTTTTCAGGTAATAGAAAGTTTTGCACAGAAAACATAGACTTTTTTATTTCACCAGCATATTTCATACCGGCAATCAAAACTCTTCTTTTATGAAAATTGATTATCACACAACCATCAGAATTAGTTTTATCAACTTCAGGATCGCAAACAAAATCAGGTGCTGAAATCAACTGCCAAGCTTCTTTATTTTCAGAGTTATATTTATTAGGAACAATAAAGATTAATTTTGAAAAAAGAGAATGCCACGCTTTTTCACACTTTACTTCCACTGGAATATAGTGATCTTTATTTGAACCAACATGAACTTCTGTTTTATAGTGTTTTTTATTACTTAAATAATCGGAAACTTTATTCCATAGATTATTAAAATCATCTGAATTAAAAGGCTGGTTAACGTTACCCCATTCAATTTGATCTCTAGTGCTGGCTTCTTCTACAATAAATCTATCTTTTGGACTTCTTCCAGTCCTACTTCCAGTTAAGGCAAGAAATGCGCCATTGCTGACAAGTTTTCCTTCATCATTAGCAACAGCCTCTTCAATAAGTTTAGAATTAGATAAGATTTGTTCTTTTGACATTAAAGATAGCCCAATATTTATTTAGTCATATTTATAAAAATTAAAAGGTATCTTAACAGTATTAATAAAATCATTGAAGCAAAATAGATAGTTGACCATTCGGCAATATTTAAGGTTAAAAACGTCCAAACTTCTTCTGCACACTTGCTGCTACCAATGAAGATTTTTTGAATACCCTCAAAAAATGGATAAATATTAAATATCACATCAAAGGGCATGTCACATAAGCCATCAGGCAGCTGATCTTTAGGTAAATTTTGTAGATATATTTGCCTACTTCCTGCTGATAGACCTATTGTCAAAGCTAGGATTCCAAGGATATCAAAATAAGTTTTTAATATCGGCATTAACGCCTTAATCAGAAAAATTACAAAAACAGTTCGAGCTGCGTAAGATTGAATTAAACATAGATTACACGGCGTAAGACCCTCTATATTTTCAAGATAATATTGACTTAGAACAACAAATCCCGAGCAAAAAGTAATAAAAAAATCTAAATAGTTTTGAAAAAATGCTTTCACAATTAAGTATTATATATACTTCTATGGATTTTCAACCGAACGTTATTCTAATAGATGGAACCTCATACATTTATCGAGCATTCCATGCGTTGCCACCTTTAACTACATCAACCGGGAAACCTACTGGAGCAACTAGAGGATTTGCAGCAATGTTGAATAAATTAATAAAAACGTATCCTGAAATACCAATGGTTATGGTCTTTGATGCAAAGGGAAAAAATTTTAGAAATGATTATTATGAAAAATATAAAGCAAATAGACCTCCAATGCCTAATGAGCTTAAACATCAGATTGAGGATATAAAAAAATTATGTGGACTATTTAATTTTACAGTCCAGGAAGTTGAGGATGTTGAAGCAGATGATGTTATTGCTACTTTAGTTTCTAATTTTTCTGAAGATAAAATTTTAATATCTTCACCAGACAAAGATTTAACTCAGCTAGTGAATAAAAATGTGATTCAACATAATTCGATGAGTGATATTTTCTTTGATGAAAATGGTGTTAAAGAGAAATTTGGAGTTTTCCCAAATAAAGTCGCTGAATTACTAGCTTTAGTAGGAGATAAATCAGATAACATTCCAGGAATTACAAAAGTGGGAGAAAAAACTGCTGCTAAATGGCTTAATGAATATGGAAGTTTAGATGAAGTTATAAAAAATGCTGAAAATATCACGGGAAAAGTTGGTGAAAATCTTAGAGAGGAAAAAAATGTTTTACAGAGAAATTTCTTTTTGGTTAGCTTAAAAAATGATATTAATTTAGGGCTTCAAAAAAGTGACATCTCAACTCCAAAACCAAATAGTAATGGGCTACAAGAATTCTATAGGGGTTTAGAATTCAATACATTTATTGAACATGAGGATAATAAAAGTGCAGGTGTAGAGTATATGTCTGTAAATTCTCTTGAAGAGCTAAGGCAGCTTTCTTCTCAATTTCATAATTGCGACTACTTTAGCTTTGATACTGAAACAACATCATTAGATGTAAATATTGCTCAAATAGTTGGTTTTTCTTTTTGCTTTGAATCTGGAAAAGCCTTTTATGTGCCTTTAGAGCATAATGAGAGCACAGGTCTTTCAAAGGATGCTGGAATAAATTGGCTTAAAGAAATTCTTCCTAAAAACTGTTCAAAGCTTATAGGGCAGAATTTAAAATATGACTTAGCAGTTCTTTCAAAGGAAGGAATTTTTTTAGAGTCCTTTCTGGCTGATACAATGCTTATGTCATACGTATTAAACAGCACTGCATCAAGACATAATCTAGATGCACTATCTGAGTATTATCTTAATTTTAAAACTATTAAATATGAGGATGTAATAGGAAAAGGAGCAAAGAAATACAAATCATTTGCTGATGTGCCAATTAAAGAAGCAACAAATTATGCTGCTGAAGATGCCGATATAACTTTGAGGTTATATGAAAAGTTGTGTGATTTGCTTGATGAAGGAGCTCAAGATATTTTAAAAAATATGGAATACCCATTATTAATTGTTTTAATGCAAATGGAGAAAGATGGAGCACGTATAGACACGGGACATCTAAAAAAATTATCAAATAATTTTGGTGATCAACTTATGAAATTAGCAAAAAAAATACATGATGCTTCCGGCTCCGTCTTTAATATTGATTCGCCAAAACAACTTAGCGAAGTACTTTTTAAAAAACTAAAAATTGAAACAAAAGGTCTTAAAAAAACTAGCACAGGATACTACTCAACATCAGAGAGTGTGTTACAAAAATTAGCCAACGAAAATCCTATTGTCAAAGATATTCTTAACTACAGGTCATTGGCAAAACTAAAAAGCACTTATACAGATAAACTGTCCGAAATTTGTGATGCTTCTTCCAGAGTTCACACGTCCTATCAGCAAGCTGTAACCTCAACAGGAAGACTATCTTCTTCTGAACCTAATCTTCAAAACATACCTATTAGAACTTCAGAGGGAGTGACAATACGAGAAGCTTTTGTGGCTTCAGAGGGCAAAAAGATTCTAGCAATGGACTACTCACAAATCGAATTAAGACTTATGGCACATTATTCCAAAGATCAAATTATGCTAGATTCTTTTAAAAATAATGAGGACATTCATAAAAGAACAGCATCAGAAGTTTTCTCAGTTGAAATGGAACATGTAACAGACGAAATGAGGAGAAGGGCAAAGACCATTAACTTTGGTTTGCTTTATGGAATGAGCGCTTTTGGTCTTTCAAATCAATTATCAGTATCTAGGGCTGAAGCTGAGGAGTTTCTTCTAAATTACTTCGCTAAATACTCGTCAATAAAGGTATTTATGAAAGATGTTGTTGAACAAGCAAAAAAAGATAAATACGTCTCTACTCTCTACGGCCGGAAAATTCATGTCCCTAATATTGAGTCACCAAATTACATGCTAAGACAAGCTTCAGAAAGAGCAGCAGTTAATGGTCCTTTGCAAGGTAGTGCTGCTGATATTATTAAAAGAGCAATGATTAATATCTTTAAAGAATCTGGAAAGAATGAAAAGGATGTAAAAATGATACTGCAAGTTCACGATGAGTTAGTATTCGAAGTTCCAGAAGATTATGATGAAAAAAATATTTCTTACTTAATTGACTTGATGGAAGAGAGTTCTTCAATTGATGTGCCACTAAAAGTCGAGTATGGCTTTGGCACAAATTGGCGAGAGGCTCATTAGATTAGCTTATCGATTTTTTTTGCTAGGGTCGTTACCAATCCAATGTCTTTGTTACTTAAAAGATAAAAGCTCTGAAAACTTTCTTCAAAGCTTTTTGAAACTTCGATTATCTGCTCATTTTTAAGCTTATCTATTTTTGTAAGCACGATATGAAATGGCAAATTGAGTTTGTTGAGATACTCAATCATTTGTATATCAGTTTCTTTTATTTTCTTTGATTTATAGAATGAATTTGAGTCAATAAATAGAAAAGCATATTTTAAATTTTCTCTTTCTTCAAAATATCTCGGTAATTCCTTCTGCCATGACTTGATTTGAGATTTTGAAATATTTGCAAAACCGTATCCAGGAAAATCAACAATAAAATTTTTATCTTTTTTAAAATAATTAAATAACTTTGTTTTCCCTGGCTTCTTACTGGTATAAGAGAGCTTTTTATTATTTGCCAATAAATTAATAGCTGAGGATTTGCCTGAGTTAGATGCCCCTACAAATGCAATTTCCTGACAATTGAGACTTGGTATTTGCTCAAAAAGTTCATAACTGGCAAAAAATTCTAAATTTATAGTATGACGGTCCATATTTCGAAAAAACTTGTTATATAATCATTTTCGCATGTTTAGATTGTTTTCAATAATTCTATTTGCCTTTCCACTATTGGCTCAACCAAAGCTAAATGTCGACTATATTGAAATACCCGAAGGATTGGTCAAAGAAAAGGGTGTAACTGAAATTTTTTGGTACGGTTGCCCAGCTTGTTTAGAGTATGAAAATACCCTTAAAAAGATCAAAGAAATAGATCCAACTATTGAAGTAAATAAAATTCCTCAATTTAGACTTCCAGCAGCGAAAACCTATTACACCATTGAGTCGTTAAATCTTGGCGATGAAGTTCACGATAAAGTATTTAAAGACTGGCAGCTAAAAAGAAAACCACTTGGTAGTGACAAAGATGTCGAAAATTTCGCGAAAAGACATAATCTTGATGTTGAAAATTTTATGAGAGTGTACAACTCTTTTAGCATCAATATAAAAGCTAAAAATGCCATAGCCGTTCCAAGAAAACTAATTGAAAATGGAATAGATTTCAAAGGCACACCAACTGTTGTAGTTAATGGTAAATATATTGTGACAAGACAAAGAAACGTGAGTAAAGAGATAGAGAATATAATTTTTCTTTTGAATAAATAACTTGAAATAAAAAAATTTAAATAAATAAAGTAAATATGAAAAATTTGATTTACCTTTCACTGTTAATATCAGGTCTTCTTTTTGCAGATGACTATGAAGATGAAGTAAGAGACAGACTCAATAAATATTCAGGAAGCACTATTGCTGTGGATAATGGCTCGCAAGAGGGTGAAGAAGTTATTTCAAGGAGTGGTAAGGAAGTTTATGATATTGGCTGTGCTGCATGCCATACTGCTGGCCTAGCTGGCTCTCCATTATTGGGTGATCAATCTCAATGGGAAGCTAGACTTGTAAAAGGTGTTGAGACATTAACAAATAATGCCTACAACGGCTACAATGCAATGCCTGCAAAAGGTCTTTGTATGGATTGCTCAAAGGAAGAAATTAGAGCTTCAGTAGATTACATGCTTGAGGCTTTAACAGTCGACTAGATTTTCTGTTCTAATTCTTCAATTCTTTTTTCTAATTGATCAACTTTAGCAATTAGTTGTTCTAGCTCATCTTTTTTAACAAAACCAGAATCTTTCATAAATTTCTCAAGGGCAGGTTTTACCATTTTTTCCATGCCTTTTAAATCTTTGCCCATTCCAAACGGATTAAACATTTTCTCTCTCCAAAATAAAATTTTTATTAATTAAATTGTAGACCTCTTTCCAGTTTTTAGCTTGTAATTCACACGGAAAAATCTCAGTCCACTTTTTCCCCTCAGAATTAAACCATATGGTATTAAAGTTACAATTTCTAGCACCTCCTACATCATTTATTGGACAATCTCCAATATGAATGACTTCATCAGCTTCGCATTTTGTTAATTCTAATGCTTTCAAAAAATGATCTGGTGATGGTTTGTTGCTTTGAACATCTTTCGAATTAATTGAGAAATCAAATATATGGTCTATACCAATAAGCTTAAGGTCTGCGTTTCCATTTGAAAGAGAAGCAACCTTAGTTTTTCTAAAGAGTCTTTCAATAATAATTTTTGCATCTTTGTACAATTGAACTTTATTCCTAGATTTAAAAAATTCATTAAAAGCTTCATTACTATAGTAAGTAGCCTCACTTTCATCTGCGCCAACTTCTTGAAGAATATGCTTTATGATCTCTTTACGAAAAGTAGTTAAATCAAATTTTAAATTTGGATTTTTTTCTACTAAAGTTACTCTAATTTCACTTATGCGCTTATCGTCATAGTCATTATATATTTCTGGATATTTTGTAAATACAAAATCCCACATTGCTTTTTCTGCCTCAACAATAACCTTATTGTTGGGCCACACAGTATTATCTAAGTCTAATGTAATAAGTTTAATTTTCTTTTTTAGCATGAGGGTGTGAAGCATCGTAAATTTTTGCCAGTTGTTGGAAATTAAGTTTTGTATAAATTTGTGTAGTTGTGAGACTGCTATGTCCTAACATTTCCTGAATCGATCTTAAATCTCCGCTTGATTCAAGAAGATGTGAGGCAAAACTATGTCTCAGCATATGTGGATGTACAGGTTGCATGCCTTGCGAAACTGAGATTTTATATAATCTTTGCTGGAAAGCTCTCACAGAAATTCTCTTACCATACTTATTAGTAAAAAAAGCGTCAGTTTTGATTCCTTTGGTCTCTCTAAAATTAATCCAATCTTGAATTGCTATTTGCGCAAATTTGCCAACAGGTATAAGCCTCTCTTTTTTTCCTTTTCCAAAAACTTTTACAAAGGAATAATTTGACTCAAAAGAAGATAAATTCAATCCAACTGCTTCTGAAACCCTTAGTCCTGATGAGTAGAGCAGTTCTAAAAAAGCTTTATCCCGAAAGTCTGACATTGTTTTTGGTTCAAATGATAAAAGTTTTACAACATCTTCGGGGGGTAAAGCCTTAGGCAAGGTTTCATTAAGTTTCGGACTTTGAATATTCTCAAAAACGTTCTCATCTACTCCTTCGATCTTTTTTAAATATCTAAAAAAATTTCTTAAAGAAGAAAGATTTCTGAGGATAGAGCGATTACCAAGTCCTTTTTTTCTCAAATCAAAAATCCAGGAAGTTACATCTTGCTGCTCTAATGACTCAATACTTATTTTTGTTTTAGATGCAAAGGCTAGAAACCTCTTAACATCTCTCTCATAGTTTGAGATTGTATGATTGGAGTAATTTTTAACTCTCAAAAAAGTTTTTAAATTTTCAAAAATATTCTCTTTCATCAAATTTACTTTTATTTATTATTTCAGTATTTGCTTCTGAACATATTTTATTATCATCTTTTTTATAACAGATCATTTGACCGCCGCTAGAATTTAAAAAAATTTTGTCTAACGAAGGATTCTTTTTAAAGATTACAAAAGCTGTTGCAGAACTTCCACTTCCACATGAAAGCGTTTCACCTACCCCTGCTTCAAAAGTCCTTATTAGAAACTTATCATCTGAATCATGCTTATAAATGCTTAAGTTAAAATTATCTGAATTAAAGAATTCCCCTGTTTTTTGATGTTCATTTTCTAAATCATCATCGATTAAATTATCAGACTCCCAAACAATGTGATAATTTGTTGTGTCGACGTAAGTGAATCCATCTAAAAGTTCTTTGTAATCATTAATTTTCACAGTGGCCTTAATATTTTTAGCTATTGGTTTATCTTCATTCAATAAGGCCTTTATACATCTTTTTCCATTAATGCAGTTTAGGGCAGGTGTTCCATCTCGATTGAAAATTTTCAAATCCTTGAAAGAGGCGTCATCTTCTCTATGTATAAGTAACTGGTCAAATTTAAGGTCTTTATTTTGATTGAGTTTTTCGAAAGAGCATTTTGTGATTTTTTCATCGTTAGTAATGATAAAGGAGTTGCCATTACAGTGCATTTTTACAAATTCAATCATTTAATTTTTTAATACCCGTTTATTTTTAAATTTCAATTATATAATTGACCTGAGGTTTTTTCTTAATTTGATCAAAAACAGAACTGTAAATGCATTAAGATTTCTGTCTGTAGACAGTGTGGAGAAGGCTGCTTCAGGACATCCAGGAATGCCACTTGGCATGGCAGATATAGCAGAGGTTTTATGGCGGAAACATCTTAGGCATTCCCCAAAGAATCCAAAATGGTTTGATAGAGATAGATTTGTTTTATCAAATGGACACGGCTCTATGCTCTTATATAGTCTTTTGCATCTTACTGGCTATGACTTAACTATCAAAGATCTCAAAGATTTTAGGCAATTAAAATCTAAAACTCCTGGTCACCCAGAATATGGAATCACTCCAGGTGTTGAAACTACAACAGGACCTCTTGGACAAGGAATTGCTAATGCTGTTGGAATGGCCTTAGCCGAAAAAATCCTGGCTAATCTCCTAAATAACAAAAAAACAAATGTGATTGATCATTTTACTTACTGCTTTTTAGGTGATGGATGTCTTATGGAAGGGATTTCACATGAAGCTATGTCTTTTGCTGGCGTTCATAAGCTTAATAAATTAATTTGCTTTTATGATTCAAATGGGATTTCTATAGATGGTGAAATAAGTGATTGGTACAAAGATGACATTTCATTAAGGTGTAAGGCATATGGATGGAATGTTATTGATAATATAGATGGACATAATAGAGAAGAAATTGATGAAGCAATTTCTGTTGCAAAGAAGTCAAAAAAACCAACTATGATTGTATGTAAAACACATATTGGTTATGGTGCAGGCATCAAACAAGATTCTGAATCGTCTCACGGAGCTGCACTTGGATCTGAGATCGTAAAAGAGTTAAGAGAAAATCTTGATTGGCCATATTCTGAATTTGAAATTCCTCATGAAATTTATGCAGACTGGGATGCCTCGGACATGGGTCAAAAATATGAAGACGATTGGAATGAAAAAGTACAAACCCTCAAATCAGAAAATCCTAAGAAAGGAGAGCTTCTAGAAAGGTTGTTAAACGAAGAGCTGCCTGAGAAATTTGACTCTAATTTTAGTGTTTTTTTAGAGGAAATTTTAAAGCACAATGAACCAATAGCAACTAGAAAAGCTTCTCAGAAAGTTCTTGAATTCTTGAAAAAAAACCTGCCAGAATTGATAGGCGGCTCAGCTGATTTAAGTGGGTCAAATAATACCAATACAACTATTTCAAACCCAATTACTAGCTCCCAAAATGGAAACTATATTTATTACGGCGTCAGAGAATTTGGTATGAATGCAATTATGAATGGCATTTCTCTTCATGGAGGTCTTATTCCTTATGCAGGTACATTTTTAGTATTCATGGATTACGGAAGAAATGCAGTAAGAATGGCTGCATTGATGGGGATAAAAGTAATTTTTGTTTATTCTCACGACAGTGTTGCTCTTGGAGAAGATGGGCCCACTCATCAACCAATTGAGCATCTTACAACTTTAAGATCTACACCAAATATGCATACCTGGAGATCAGCTTCATTATTAGAGACAGCAGTTGCCTGGAAATCAGCTATTCAAAGAAATGATGGACCGTCTTCCCTAATACTTACAAGGCAGAATATAGATAACATTGAGAATAAAAGTTTTGACGAAGTATCAAAGGGAGGATACTTTTTAAGAAAATTTGATGATTCAAACATTCAACTTATAGCTACTGGATCAGAGGTTTCTTTAGCACTTGAAGCTGCTGAAATTCTTGAGCAAGAAGGAGTCAAATGTAATGTAGTAAGCGTCCCTTGTATTGAGGTTTTAGAAACCAACAAACAAATTTATAAAGAAATTTTTACCGAAAGCAAAATTAATATTGCTATTGAGTGTAGTCATCCAAATTCTTGGTGTGCTCACACAAAGAATGTAATTGGAATTGAAGAATTTGGAGAATCAGGTAAAGGTCAGATATTAATGGAGCATTTTGGTTTCACCCCAAAAAAAATAGTAGAAAAAATTAAAAGTTTTTTATGACAGATCTTCACTCAATCGATCTTAAGAATAAGTATGTTGGGCTAAGAGTGGATTTAAATGTTCCTTTAGAAAGCGGAGAAGTATTAAGCCCTGATAGATTGTCAGCTGCTTTGCCAACAATTTTATATATTCTTGAACACACAGAAAATCTCTGTCTAATAAGTCACCTTGGTCGTCCAAAAGAGGATGATTTTGACCCAAACCTTTCTTTGAAACCAATAAAAGAGTGGTTTGAGAAAAGACTTAACAAAAAAATATCTTTAGAGAATGAAATTAAAAAAAGTGAGGGAATAAAGATGCTTGAAAATATTCGTTTTTTCAAAGGAGAAAATGAAAATTCTGAAAACTTAGGACAAAAGCTTGCAGATATTTTTGATGTTTACATTATGGATGCCTTTGCAACAGCGCACCGTAAATCTGCATCAACTTATGGAGCTATAATTAAATCAAAGATTAAATCACCCGGACTTCTATTTAGCAATGAAGTCAGTAATTTAAAAGGAATTCTTAATAAACCGAATCGATTAGTAAGCATAATTGGTGGTTCTAAAGTTTCAACTAAGCTTGAAGTGGTTGAAAATTTACTTCAGAAATCTGAAAAGATTATTGTTGGAGGCGGCATTGCTAATACTTTCCTTAAAGCAGTTGGATATGAAATTGGAGAATCAATTTATGAAGAAAAAATGTTAAAAAAATGCTTTCAGATGGTTGAAAGTAGAAAAGTTTTATTGCCAGAAAAGGTTTACGTTGCGAGATCTCCATCTGCTACAGAAGTTAATTTAGTTGATGTTGAAAAAGTGCCAAAAGAAATGATGATTCTGGATTTAGAATTTAAGAGTGAGCCCGTATCAAAATATTTTAATTTCTTATGGAATGGCCCATTAGGTATTTTTGAGATAGATCTTTTTTCAAATGGAACAAAGCAACTTATTGATTTTTTATCTCAACCAGATAGGAAAGTAATTGCAGGTGGTGGGGAGACAATTTTTGCGATTAACAAGTTTTCTGAGAAGAAAAATTTTCATTACGTTTCCACAGCTGGAGGTGCTTTTTTAGAGTATTTATCAGGTAAAAGCCTTCCATCAGTTGAGGCATTAGAGTTAGAATAGCTACCAATGAATTTTTCAAATTTAAACTCCATAGCGAGCTATATTGTTGAAAATGGAAAAGGTATTCTTGCAGCAGATGAAAGCAATCCTACTTGTAAAAAAAGGTTTGATACAATTTCTGTAGATTCAACAGAAGAAAATCGAAGAGATTACAGGCAGCTTTTATTTCAAGCTGAGGGGATGTCAGACAATATAGGCGGAGTAATCCTTTTTGATGAAACTATTCGACAAAATACTAACGATGGAACTCCCCTTGTAGATTTAATAAAACAAAAGAAAGCACTTCCAGGAATAAAAGTTGATAAGGGCCTTGTTCCTTTTGAAAACTCAGATTTAGAAAAAGTTACACAAGGTATAGAGGATCTTGACGCTAGATGTGCGGAATACTTCAAGATGGGTGCTTTTTTTACAAAATGGCGAGCAGTGATAAGCATTGGAAACAACTTACCTTCACAAGGATGCATTGAAGAAAATGCAAAACTTCTTGCTAGGTACGCAAAGATTGTTCAAAAAAATAATATGGTTCCTATAGTTGAACCCGAAGTCCTGATGGATGGTAGTCATAGCATTGAGGAATGTTATGACGCTACCTCAAGAACATTAAAGTCACTTTTTCAAAATCTTGAGAAAGAAAATGTCGACATAACAGGAACTATATTAAAGCCAAATATGGTAACTCCTGGATCGGAGCACCAAGAAAAGATCGGTGTTGAAACTGTTGCTAAGGAAACCTTAAGGTGTCTGCATGAGTGTGTTCCAGATAACCTTCCAGCCATTACATTTCTTTCTGGCGGACAATCAGAAACTGTTTCAACTGAACACTTAGATACAATGAATAAGATTGGAGGTTTTCCATGGAAGCTAAGCTTTTCATATGGGAGAGCTTTACAAGCTGGAGCTCTAAAAGCTTGGCTAGGTAAATCAGAAAATGTTGATACAGCACAAAGTGCATTTTCTCATAGGGCTTTAATGAATAAAAAAGCAGCACTGGGCCAATGGTCAAAAGATTTAGAAGTATAATTTGAAAAAACTTGCAGTTTTTCTTTCTTCTGGTGAACCTAATTTCCATATAAAGTCAGATTTAGACCAAATAGCAAATTTTCTTGCCGAACAAAAAATATGCCTTTTATATGGAGGAGGTATGCTTGGCTTGATGGGTTATCTCTCTCACAAAACAAAAGAATATAACGGATATGTTGAAGGTGTAACAGTCGATATGTTTGATAAGAAAAAATATACCCCAGACTATATTGATTCCCTTGAAGTTGAAACAAATTTTTACGATAGAAAGAGGAAATTAAACGATAATTCAGATGCATTTCTTATATTGCCTGGTGGGATTGGAACAGCAGATGAATTCTTTGATGTCTTAAACCTAGCTAGTCTTGGTTTAATAACTAAAAAAATTATAGTCTACAATAAAAATGACTGTTGGACAGATTTACTCACATGGATAGATAAAGCTAAAAATATGGAAATGTTGCGCACTATTCCCAAAAACCTAGTAATAGCTGAAAATATAGATGAGCTTATTTTTGCTTTAAAAAGTTATGTCTAAGTTTGATATTAAGAATTTTGTAAATCCCCATATCACTACTCTCGAAGACTTTAATTCACAATATAAAGAATCAATTCATAATCCAAGTTCCTTCTTTCTCAAAAAGGCTATCTCTTACCTTTCTTGGTTCCAGAAGCCAACTATTGGACATAACGGAAGTTTTGAAGAACCTAAATGGTTTGAAGATGGAATACTAAATATAAGTTATAACTGCATTGATAGACATGCAAAAAAAAATCCAGAGAAAATTGCAATTATTTGGCAAGGGGATCAAGAGAGCAACTCTAAAGAAATATCTTATCAAGAACTTCTTAAAGAAGTTTCAAAATTAGCAAATGGCCTTAAGTCTTTAGGTGTTAAAAAGGGCGACAGAGTATGCATTTATATGCCTATGATCCCTGAAGCAGCATATTCAATGTTTGCTTGCATGAGAATAGGGGCCATTCATTCTGTTGTTTTTGGGGGTTTCTCACCAGAGGCAATTTCATCAAGAATTCTTGATGCTGATTGCGAATATGTAATTACTGCAGATGAAGGAATTAGAGGAGGCAAAACAATCCCACTTAAGTTCAGCGTAGATAAAGCATTAGAAAAATGTCCAAAAATCAAAAAAGTGATAGTTTTTCAATACACAAAAACAGAGGTTAATTGGAATAATAAATTAGATATTACTTATGAGGAATTAGTTACTAATCAGCCAATAGAATGTGAATGTGCTGAGTTAAAAGCTGAAGACCCTTCATTTATTCTTTATACTTCTGGCTCAACAGGAAAACCTAAAGGAGTACTACATACAACTGCAGGTTACCTTTTAGGTGCAAATCTTTCATTTAAATATATTTTTGGAATTAAAGATGGTGATATACATTGGTGCACTGCAGATGTAGGCTGGATAACAGGCCATACTTATATCCTTTATGGGCCTCTATCAAATGGAATTACAACAGTCATGTTTGAAGGAGTTCCGACTTATCCAGATCCCTCAAGGTTTTGGAAAGTATGTGATCTACACAAAGTAAATATTTTTTATACTGCACCTACTGCAATAAGAGCACTCATCGCACAGGGTGACAAGCATCTTGAAAGTACATCTCGAGATTCAATAAGAGTTCTAGGGACAGTTGGGGAGCCTATAAATCCCGATGTTTGGGAATGGTATTATCAAAAAGTAGGCAAAAGCAATTGTGAAGTAGTAGATACTTGGTGGCAGACTGAAACTGGCTCAGTTTTGATATCACCTATTGCAGGTGTCACTCCAAAAAAACCTGGCTCAGCAACTTTACCTTTTTTTGGCGTAAAACCTTCACTAGTAGATAGCGATGGAAAAGAGCTTGAAGGCAATGTAAAGGGCAATCTTTGCATAGATTCATCCTGGCCAAGTCAAATAAGAACTGTCTATGGTGATCATAAACGAATGACTGATACTTACTTTAGTCAGTACAAGGGAAAGTATTTTACTGGTGATGGGGCTAGAAGAGACATAGAAGGTTACTACTGGGTAACAGGAAGAGTTGATGATGTCTTAAACGTTTCTGGACATAGAATTGGAACTGCAGAAGTTGAGAGTGCAATCGTAAATCATGAAGATGTTGCTGAAGCAGCAGTTGTTGGAATAGAGCATGAAATAAAAGGTCAGGCAATATACGCTTACGTAATTTTAAAAGATAATGATAAAGATAAGAAAATAATTAATATTGAAATTCTTGAAGAGGTTTCTAAAATAATAGGAAAAATTGCTAAGCCAGAAGTTATTCAATTTACAAGAGACTTGCCTAAGACTAGATCGGGAAAAATTATGAGAAGAATTTTAAGAAAAATAGCAAATAATGAATTTGAAAATTTAGGCGATACAACAACACTCGCAGATCCCTTAATAGTAGAGGAGCTAATAAAGAATAAAAATGAATGATGACAAACTTGTTTTAATTTCTGGTTCGGGTAGAGGTCTTGGAGCATGTATAGCTGAATCTTTTGCAAATAGAGGCTATAAGGTTGCTATAAATTACTTTAAGAGTGAAAAACTAGCACATGAATTAGCAGATAAATTAGGCTCCGATGTGATACCTTTTTATGCAGATGTTTCTTCTAAAGATGATGTTATTGAACTGAACAAAAATATTTGCGATGCATTCAAAAAAGGTCCAGATATCTTGGTGAATAATGCTATGACTGAATATTTGTTTAATGGTGATTTAAGAAAAAAGGCCCATGAGATCACCTGGGATGAGATTCAAAATCATCTGGATATAACAATCAAAGGATCATTTAATTTGATTCAAGAGCTTTTTAAAAATATGAAAAAAAATAATTTTGGAAGAATAATAAATGTTGGAACAAACTTATTTCAGAACCCAGTAGTCCCATATCATGATTATATTATTGCTAAATCTGGTTTATTAGGATTAACAAGAAGTTTTGCTAAAGATCTTGGTGAATTTGGTATAACGGTCAATATGATATCTGGAGGTTTGCTTAAAGTTACTGATGCCAGTGCAGCAACACCTGACGAAGTTTTTGATGCAATTGCGTCAATGACACCTTTGCAGAGAGTTACTACAACGAATGATTTCTCAGATGCACTAATATTCTTTGCTTCAGATGATGCAAGATCAATAACCGGTCAAAATCTTACAGTAGATGGCGGGTTAACTTTCAATTAAAAAGGCAGACCTGCGGTCTGCCAAATATAAACGCAATTAAATGCCTAAGAGATTTGTCTTAAATTTTTAAACCTACAAGTCATAAAGCCATTCTGATGATTTATCAAGAATGAGTCATTGATTACATCTTTAGAATTAAAGGAAATCTTATATGGTTTTTTTATAGTACAGGACTTAGGTGTAATAATGTCGCCTTTAAAATAAATATCATCTTTCAATTTAAAAATGATATCTTCATTTTTCATAATAAAAATTTGATCTATATCTTTTACAGAAAAATGGTTGTCTGAGTACAATATTGACCCGAACAATAATAAAAATAATAAATAAATAGTTTTCATATTTGCCAATTATAATTATGTCACAATTATGTCACATAAATGTAATATAAGTGTAACTAGTATTTTTGTCAATTAGATGATTAAAAATTAATCAATTTGATTTTGCTTATTCTTTCTAGAATACTTTTTCTTCAATGGTTTCACCCTCATTTTATATTTTGGAGTTTTTAGATCTTTAGCTATTGGATTTCTTTTTTTTCTCATTACTAAATAATAAGCCTAATTCAAATAACAAATACATGGGCACAGCAAGAAGTATTTGTGAAATTACATCTGGTGGGGTAAAAATCATGCCAAAAATAAAACACGAAACAAGAACTATACCTCTGTATTCCTTAATTTTATTCTTATTTAGAATATTCAAAGAGATTAATATATTTACAATCAATGGCACTTGAAAAGCTATTCCGAAAGCGAAGGATAGTGTCAGAACAAAAGAGTAAAATCTAGAAATATCAGTAGAAATTTCAAGATTACTTGGTCCAACTGATGAAAAAAATGCAAGTGCATTTGGAACTACAATGATCAAACAAAAAATAACTCCTGTATAAAATAAAATAGTTGCTAAAAGTGTTTTTGAAAAAATAGCCAGTTTTTCGGACTTATATAACCCAGGCGCCATAAAGCTTAGAATTTGCCAAAGAAATATTGGAAGTGAGACTAAAAAAGCAATAAATAGTACAAGTTTCAAAGGAATCAAAAATGGAGAAGTTACTTCAATAGCAATTAGAGTCTTTTGATCTACTAAATCTAAGAAGTATAAAAAACCATCAAATAAATAATTTGTAAAAGGCAGTAAAACAATGACTGAAATTATAAAAATGGCAATTGAAAATAAAATTCTATTTCTTAATTCCCCAAAGTGAGATGAAAGGCTATTGCTCATCTTCTTTATCAAACTCTTTCATTTTTTTTTCGTTAAAGACTTCTTGCTTTAATTCTTGATAATTAAACTCTCTCTCTAAGTCTTCTTTTGCATTATCAAACGTAGATCGGATCTTTATAAAAGACTTCATGAGATCCCTTAAGTATTTTGATATTTTTTCCGGTTTTGCAGCAACAAAAAAAACCAGAATAATAATTAAAAGTTCAGGAATTCCTATCTGAATCATTATCCTCTTTAATCTCTTTTTTGAAACCTTTCAAAGCTTTTCCTATATCACTTCCTAAAGTTCTTAATCTTTTAGTTCCAAAAACCAAGATTATTATTGCTAGAACAACAATTATCTGCAGCCAACCAATGGTCATTTTATATCTCCATAGTTTTGATCAAATATTTCTTGTGTTTCCTCAAATCTTTTCACAATCATATATGTAAGTATATGTTTTTTTGATACAAGATACTTTACAAGTCCTTTAACACTATACTTATCTTTAAACCATGTTTTTAAGAATGGATTTGCTACACTCCAAAAATCCAATTCAGGATAAATTTGTCTTCCCATGCCCTCGATGTGAACTAGAGTTTTAATTAAAAGCAAAAGATCATTATCTAAGTAAAGATTAAATGGTCTCATAGCTTCAAGAAGATTTAATAAAAGCTCACCGAATAAAATTTGAGACAAAGGTTTATCTAGTAAGTGTTCACAATTAATTCTTAGAATATTTTCTAATTCCTCAGTTTTTGTATCCTCACTTACCCAATTGGCAAAAATAAAAAGTTGAGCCAAAGAATAAAAATCTTTTTTAAGTAAAGAAGATATCATCTGTGCAATTAATATTTGATTAGACTCAGACAATGAACCACATATCGCGTAATCAACTGCATAGTAAAAAGGTTTTTTTGGCGATGTTTTGGAGGCAAAAATATTTCCAGGATGCATATCAGCATGAAAAAAATTATCTTGAAAAACTTGTTTTAAAAAAATTTTTACCCCACTCTCTGCCAAAGCTTTAAGGTTTAACTTATATTTCTTTAACTCTTTTATATTTGTAACAGGAATTCCATCAATATATTCCATAACAATTATTTTTTTGGTTGTATATTTTTCTACAATTGAGGGAACATAAAGAAAACTGCTACCCTGAAAATTTTCGTATGTCTTTTTTGCATTATTTGCTTCTAAACGAAAATCTAATTCGTTATTAATAACTCTTTCATAATCATTAATAATTTTCATTAAATCTATCCTCGGATATGATTTTATAAAAAATCTTAAAATCCTAATTCCAAATTTTACGAGGTTAATATCTTTGAGAATCTTTTCTTTGAGATGCGGCCTTTGAACTTTTACAACAAATTTTTTTTTATCCATAAAAAAAACATGTACCTGTGCAAGTGATGCAGACGAAAGTGGTGTTTTATCTATGTTACTCAGTATATTTATTGATTTTTTTCCTAGTTCAGTTTCAATAGTGTTTTTTATGTAATCAAAAGACACTGCTTCACAATCATCAGTGAGCTTATTTAACTCTTTTGAGAGTTTTTTTGATACTAAATCTGTTCTTGTAGAGAGTAACTGACCTAATTTTATATAGACTGGGCCAAAATCCTCTAATTTCTCTTTAAAATTTTCTTCTGGATTTTTTTTATTTATAAATGGTACTAATAGAAAATTATATTTAATTCCAAATGTAGAAAATATTCCTGATGCCCGTATTTTGAAAAATATATAAAAAAGTCTAAAAATGTTCATTTAATACCAGAATGAATACACACTATTCCGTTTGTTAAGTCTTCAAATGAGACTTTTGAAAATTTATTTTTTTTCAACATTGATTTTAGTTCTTTCTGATTTTCATGAGTTCTAATTGATTTAACTAAATACTCATAACTTTTTTTATCGTCTGAGACTAATTCACCAATAGTTGGAATAATTTTATAACTATAAAAATCATAGAGCTTTGAAAAAGCCTTATTATTAACTTTCGAAAACTCAAGAATTCTTAAAGAGCCACCTTTTTTTAATATTCTAAAAATTTCTTTTAACGACATATCCTTATCTGAAAAGTTTCTAAATCCAAATGAGATAAAGACATGATCAAAAAAATTATCCTTAAATGGCAAAGACTCAGCCTCACTTATTTCAAATTTAGATTTATTTATAAAGCCTTCATCTGCAGCTCGCTCTTTAGCTTTAAGTATCATTTCCTTATTTTGATCAACTAACCAAATATTTGATGAAGGGGAATGCTCATAAATTAATTTGGCGATATCTCCTGTACCTGAAGCTAAGTCAAGAATTTTAGACTTATCTTTGATATTTGTGTTTTTTACAAATTGCTTTTTCCAAACCCTATGCAGACCAAAGGACATTAAATCATTCATTAGGTCATAATTATCAGCAACTTGAGAGAAGATTTTATTTACTCCTTTCGTTTTAGCTTTTTTTTCAACCTTCTCGTCTCCAAAAAATACTTTTTGATTATCTTTACTGGTCATATAGAATTATTCTTTGAATAGAGAGTATAAATGACAAATACAAATTTTCTAGCTTGGATAGATTTAGAAATGACAGGCTTAGATCCTGAAAAACACCATATTATCGAAATTGGAAGTCTGGTTACTGATGGGAATTTAAATATAGTTGAAGAGGGTCCAAATATTGCAATTTCTCAGCAACAAGATGTTCTTGATTTAATGGATGAGTGGAATGTAAACCAACACTCTAAAACTGGATTAATTGAATTAATTAAAAAAAGTGAAGTAAACATAAAAGAAGCAGAACTTAAAACGCTTGAATTTTTTAAAAAACATTTAAAACAACATGCCTCACCACTTTGCGGTAGTAGCATTTCCCATGACAGACGTTTCTTAATCAAATATATGCCAAAACTAGCAAACCATTTTCATTACAGACATATAGATGTAACTTCTTTTAAAGAGTCACTAAAAAGATGGGATAAAGACTTTGTAGAGTATAAGAAAAAAGCATCTCATAGAGCAATGGATGATATAAAAGAATCTGTAGAAGAGCTTAGGTATTACAAAGAAAAATATATTAAGTAATTTCTTTACCTGGTTTAAAATAAATATTTTTTAAGATTGATCTAGTAAAAGATTTCTTCTTTACTGTATTTACTCCAATAAAAGATGCCAGTCCGAACTCCTTTCTAAGTTCCAAAGTTAAATAACCCCTGTTTCGAAAGTTTGTCCATACTAGATTTTTGTTTACTTGAGTTATAGCAGCTTCAATAGGCCTTACATCAAGACCTTTAAATTCATCTGATCCACCAGGAGAAGAAACAGATGGTGTTGCAAATTCAACACCAACAAAATTATTTGTATTGTTTTTTACATTCGCAGCCCAACAATTATGAGTATCACCAGCAAGAAATATATTATTCGACGAATGCTTCTTTAAAATATTTAAAAATCTTTCTCTCTCGGCAGGGTAGCCGTCCCATGAGTCTGTATTGTAAGGTAAATTTAAATTATTAATGTATTTGAGATATTTTGAGTTCTCGGGTAGTTCATTCAAGACAAATGATGGTAAGGGTGGTAAGACCACTTTTGATAATAGAACTTGTTGTCCAAAAAGGTTCCATGTACAATTTTTATTCGATTTTTGTTTAACAAAATTAAGCTGTTCATTTCCAAGAAGGGAGCGACTTTTTTTATTGAGATCTTTTAAAAATGATTCTTTGTCAAAGTTCCCATCATTAATGTATTCAGAGTACATAACTTGTTTATCTCTCGAGCTTAATCTTGTATCAAGTATAAGAAGATTAATTAAATTTCCAATTTTAAATTTTTCCCACCTGCGCTGTTTAATAACTTTTTCTCTTACAGGCATCCACTCATAATAAGCTTGTAAGGCACTTTTTTTCCGAAAATAGAAATTACTCTCGTTTTTTTGATGATTTTCTGCACCATTTTGCCATGCGTCATTAGAAATTTCATGGTCATCCCAAATACATATCATAGGTCTGGATTGATGTAAGGCTTGAAGGTCTTCATCTGTTTTATATTGTGAATGTCTGAGCCTATATTCGTTTAGAGTTTTTACTTCATTCTCTGGAATGGGTATTCTTCCCAACTTATTTGCGTCTTCTGTAGCATATCCACCATCTTCATACTCATAAATATAATCACCAAGGTGTATGTTTAGATCAATGCTTTTATCTTCTGCTGCATCTTTATATACGTTAAAAAAACCAGCAGGATGGTTAGAGCAGCTAAAAATGGCAATTTTATACTTTTCAATATCTTGTTGAGGCAAGGTATTAGTTATTCCAACTGGAGATATAACATCTTCACAAATGAAGCGATAAAAAAATTTTGTTCCTGGTTTATATTTTGAAAGATTTATATCAGCTTTGACTGTAAAGTCTTTTCTTTTGTTAGTAAAAACTAAACCATGTTCTAGAATAGATTTAAAACTTTTTTGAAGCGATATCTGATATTTAATAGCTTTTGTGACATTAAATTTTTCAGGTGTTATTCTTGTCCAAATAACAACCCTTTTATCTGTTGGATCGCCACTTGCAACCCCATGTAAAAATTTTACTTTGTTAATTTTTTTTTGAAATGCAGCTAAAGCTGGTATGAAAAATAAAAGAGATAATGATTTAAGAAATGATCTTCTGTTCATATTTTAAATTTTTATTTTTTTTTATCTGGCACAATATTTATAGGAAATTGAGCTAGATTCTTTAAATCAGCCTTGGAAATTTTCGACTTACCGATTTCATTAACAACATCAATTCTAACAATTGAATTTATAGGTAAAAGAGTTTTTTGAACATCTAGAAATTCAGCTTTTAATTTTTCTTCAGACGTATCTACGACTAAATTATTTTTCGTATCAAAAATATAGCCATCAATTTCAAGAAATGCGTAAAAATCGCTTTGGTATATATTTTTTGCGTAAATTTCGTATACTTCTCCAACTTGAAAAAATTTAATTTTGTAAATTTTTTGTTTCACTATAATAAGAATATGCCAAAAAAATTATACATCAAAACACATGGCTGTCAGATGAATGAGTATGATTCAGAAAAGATGGCGAAGATTCTTAAACATGAAGAAAATTTTGAACTTACAAGTTCAGAACATGAGGCAGATCTTATTATCTTAAATACTTGCTCCATTCGTGAAAAAGCGCAAGAGAGAGTATTTCATCAGATAGGCAGATGGAGAAAAATTAAAGATAAAAATCCAGATCTTAAAATAGCAATTGGAGGATGTGTTGCATCACAAGAGGGTGATAAAATTATGAAAAGAGCACCAGAGGTTGATATTGTTTTTGGCCCACAATCGCTTCATCGATTACCAGAACTTTATAAAAAAGAACAAAAAGTCAAAAAAGCACAAATTGATATATCTTTTCCAAAACTAGAAAAATTTTCTCATATGCCTGCTCCTGATAAAGGAGAACCATCATCTTTTGTCTCAATAATGGAAGGGTGTAATAAATATTGCTCTTTCTGTGTGGTCCCTATGACAAGAGGGCATGAAGTATCAAGAACTGTTGAGGACATTCTTAAAGAAGTAAAGATATTATCTGAAAAGGGAACAGCTGAAATTCATTATTTAGGTCAAAATGTGAATAACTTTAAAGGAACATATAAAGGTGAAATTTCTTCACTTGCACAGCTTATTGAATTAACCGGAAAAATTGATGGTATAGAGAGAATTCGATTTACAACAAGTCATCCACATGAATTTAAAGACGACCTTGTTGAGGCTTATGCAAATGTTCCTGAATTGGTAAGTCATGTTCATCTTCCAATTCAAAGTGGCTCCGATCGAATTCTCAAGCTTATGAGAAGAAGATACGATACTAATAAGTACTTAAAATTAATAGAAAAAATTGAAAACATAAGACCCGACATGAGTTTCTCTTCAGATTTTATTGTTGGCTTTCCTGGAGAAACTGAAGAAGATTTTCAGGCCACTATGAATATAGTTGAAAAAGTAAAATTTGATGCATCATACAGTTTTATATACAGTCAAAGACCAAATACGCCTGCATCTCAAATGGAAGATGATGTGTCAGAAAAAGTTAAGAAGGATAGGCTAGATCTGTTGCAAGATAGATTAAATCAAATAGCTTTTGGTTATAGTAGAAAGCTAGTAGGAACAGTACAGAATTGTTTAGTCATGGGGTTATCTAAAAAAGATCCAGGTCAGCTTCAAGCAAGAACAATTTGCGACAGAGTGGTAAATTTTAAGGCAGATGACTATGATTTAATTGGACAATTGGTTAATATTCAAATTAATGAAGCATTGCCTAACTCACTTAGGGGCACATTAAATAATTAAATACTTGTACAGTCAGCAACTAAATTTTTCAAACCTCACTCCAGACAGATTAATTCTGCTTTGCGGAGAATTTAATAAAAATCTAAAACAGATTGAGAAAGCTCTACGTATTAAGGTTCTTCAAAATGGGACAGAATTTGAATTAAAAGGGAAAAAAGAAGATGTTGGTATAGGAGTTTCTGCATTATTTAGTCTGAAAGAAAAACTAGAAACTAATTCAATCATAACTCCAGATGTTGTCCACTTAAGTTTACATTCAGCAAAATTTGAAGATAAAGAAAATGAAGAATCAAACTCATCAAAAATAAAAACTCCACGCACACTTGTTTCACCAAGAGGAAAAAATCAAATTGCATATCTAGATAATATAAAAAATAGCGATTTAACTTTTGGGATAGGTCCATCAGGTACAGGGAAAACTTTTTTAGCAGTTGCATGTGCAGTAGACGATTTAATAAAAGAAAAAATTAGAAAAATTGTTTTAGTTAGGCCAGCTGTTGAGGCTGGAGAGAAACTTGGCTTTCTGCCAGGAGATTTATCATCAAAAATTGACCCATATCTCAGACCCTTATACGATGCTTTACATGACATGTTAGGAGCTGAAAGAGTAACCAGATTAGTTGAAAGAGATGTTATAGAGATAGCTCCTCTTGCATATATGAGGGGCCGAACATTAAGAGAAGCTTTCATAATTATGGACGAGGGTCAGAATACAACTATAGAACAGATGAAAATGTTTCTTACAAGGTTAGGTTTTGGATCTAAAGCTGTTGTTAATGGGGATTTAAGTCAAATTGACTTACCTAAAAATATTACATCTGGCCTTAAGCACTCAATTGAAGTTTTAAAGAATGTTGATTCAATAAAATTTACTAAATTTGGTGCTAAGGATGTTGTAAGACACTCTTTAGTTCAAGAAATTGTACAGGCTTATGATAATTTCGAAGAATAATTTAAAATTCGAAATTTTCAATTTACCGACAAAATTTAACAATAATAAGAAAGCTATTACTCATGCAATTGAATTATTCACTGCTTTCTTTGATATAAATAAATTAAATGTTGAATTAAGTTTTTGCTCTTTAGAGGATATTCAAAAAATTAACTATAAATTTAGGAAAATAAATAAACCAACAAATGTACTTTCTTTTCCAAGTGAGGAGTTAGATAAGATAGATAAAAATTGTGAGGGAGAAATACTTATTTGTAATGATTTATTATTAGAAGAATCACTTGCCCAAAATAAAAATCATATAGATCATTTTTTACATCTACTGATACACTCACTTCTTCATCTTAAAGGCTATGGGCATGATAAAGAAAATGATGCTATATTAATGGAAGAAAAAGAAATTGAGTTTTTGTCACAAATTGGAATATCTAATCCTTATAAATAATGTCTGAAGAGCCCTCGCAGAAAAGTTTTTTATCTTTTTTTTCGAATTTGTTTGCTAAAGAAAAAAATAATTCTAATAAAACAATAGAAACTCCGGATGATGAGCAGATTGAGGAACTTATACAAAATGTATTAAAAATTAAAGATGCAATAGTTAGAGAAATTATGATTCCTAAAGTAAATATTTCTTATATAAATGAGGATAGTGATATGCAGGAAGTTTACAAAACTATACAAGATACAAGACACTCAAGATACCCCGTTTTTGATAAGTCGTCAGAAAAAGCTGTTGGGATACTTCATGTAAAAGATTTAATAGATGAAGAAATAAATGATAAAAATTTTAAGATTAAAAACTTATTAAGAGAGGTCAAATATGTTCCTGAGACACAATCAGTTACATCACTTCTTGAAGATTTTAAAAAAGATAGAGCTCATCTTGCTATGGTTTTAGATGAATATGGAATGTTGGCAGGGCTTATTACTATTGAAGATATTCTTGAAGAAATTGTTGGTGAAATTGAGGATGAGTTTTACGAAGAAAAAACAGATGAGATTATCAAAATAAACCAGAATGAGTTTATAGTCTCTGCAACTTTAGATATAGAAAAATTTGAAGAGTTTTTTGAAATTAACTTAAATTCTGAAGAGGTAGAGTCTATTGGAGGATTTGTTTTGAAGAAATTTGGACATCTACCAAAAGTGGGTGAAAGTCTCGAAAATTATAATCTTCGATTTACTGTAACATCTGCGGATCAAAGAAAAATAAAAAAAATAACAGTTCGAAAAATTGATTAAAACATTTCTTCGAGGTCTAGTAATTGGTCTAATATTTTGGTCTATTTCAATAAATTGGATATTTGATGCAATTAATTTTTATGGAGCAGGTTACTTTTTAAGTTTTTGTATTACTGCTCTTTTAATTTTTTATCTTTCTCTTTATTTTGGCTTTTTTACTTTTTTAATAAAATTTTTTGAAGGGAATAAATTTTTTGTATTACTAGTACCATCTTTAATATATATTTTGGAATGGGTTCGTTCTTGGGTGATATCAGGGTTTCCATGGCTAAATATTGGGATTTTTTCAGTTCCTATTAATTTCACAGGATATCTTCCTTTAATAGGTGTTTCTGGAACATCATTTATTTTTGGCTTAATAATTGTTTTAGCTTTAAAAATTAGTATTTTGAGAATTGGAAGTATATTTTTGTTATCACTAGTTGGTTTTTTAAGCCCTAATAAGAATTTATTTCTTGATGAAGATTCTAAACAATTAAAAATTGCAGTTGTTCAACCAGTTGAAAATAACTATAAAATATTAAACAATCTTACTTTGCAAGCAAAAAATGATGGAGCTGAAGTAATAATATGGCCCGAGGCTGTAAGTAGTTATCAAAATTTTCAAGCAAGAACAGAATTTGAGGATATAGATATTATTGGTGGTTTCTTTGTTCAACAGAATGAAGAAATTTTTACCTCAATTGTTAATACTTCAACGAATGAGAGATACGATAAAAGAAACTTAGTGCCTTTTGGAGAATTTCAGCCTTTTGATAATCTATTAAAAAACTTCAATAAATTTTTTAATATTCCTAATTCATCACTAACAAGAGGGGAAAAATCGCAAAAAAAAGTTTTAATTCAGCAAATTCCCTTTTCTGGGTTAATTTGTTGGGAATTATCTTTTAATGATACTTTTGTTGATAGAACTAGGAATACAGGATTTATCATTCATATAAGTAATGACAGCTGGTATGGAAAAAATATGCCAGCTCAACACTTACTTCATGCAAAAGCACGTGCGATTGAGTCTCAAAAATGGGTTGTTAGATCTACTACAGATGGCATTTCAGAAATTATTTCACCTTATAATCAGAAAAAATTATCAGAAAACATTCCAAAAGGTATAAAGAGTTTTAAAACAGAAACTATCTCTACTAATATGAAAAATACACCATATCTAATTTTTGGAGATTATCCATTACTAATCTTCTCATTTATTATTATCCTATTAGCTTTAATTGATAAAAAAAGAAATGAAAAATAATATTCTATTTTTATTAATCATGTCTTTCCTGATGAAATCCACAGAGATTGAAATTTCTATTTCCGAGCAAAAATTATTTTTGCTTGATAATAAATCTGTTATAAAAACCTATTTAATATCTTCTTCAAAGTACGGAGAGGGTTCAAAAGTCAACTCTTTTAAAACGCCACTTGGTAAACATGTTGTCAAAAGAAAAATAGGAAATGACATGCCATTAGGAGCAAGATTTATTGGAAGGAGCTTTTCAGGAGAAATTTATCCTATATATGATACTGATCAGGTGCTTGTTGAAGATGATGTGGTTCAGTCAAGGATCCTATGGCTTGATGGATTAGAAGATGGGATCAATAAAGGTGAGGGGGTAGATTCTTATAGCAGATATATTTACATACATGGAACACCAGAAGAATGGCTGTTAGGGGAAAAAGCTTCAAAAGGCTGCATAAGAATGTCAAATAAAGATGTCATTGAGTTATTTAACCTCGTGGAAGAGGGAATACCAGTAACAATCAATAAATAGCTATTATTTTATAAAATAAGCATCATTTATTTATAAAAAATATTGATAATACATAATAAATATGTATTATATTACTTAAGTCAGTCTCTCCTCTCCCCCAAAGGCTGACAAACTCGGGGCTTCGGCCCCAAACTTTTTTGAAATGAAAGAATACATGAATAACTTATTCTCCTTTTGCAAAGAATACCCTGTTTGGGCTGCAGTATTTTTTTCATTTGGTTATTTAATTGGAGAGATCTACGTAGTCTAAGATGGAAAAGTATTTTAATAATATAATGAATAAGTTTTCAGACTCCATAGAGTTAGCTACTCTATGTCTAATTTTTGTAGTTTTAATTGTAGGCATTTC
This sequence comes from uncultured SAR86 cluster bacterium, assembly GCA_902563885.1. Taxonomy (GTDB): domain Bacteria; phylum Pseudomonadota; class Gammaproteobacteria; order Magnimaribacterales; family TMED112; genus TMED112. Next base: position 56,759 of record CACEYZ010000003.1, read on the forward strand.
TTAAATACTTCTGTATACTTTTTTCGGTATCAAATATGAAATTTAAAATCATAGGAACAATTTTTTTATATCTTTTTTCAAACAGTGTCCTTTCTGCGTGCGAAGGTCTGTTAGATGAGAAAGTAAAAATCCTAAATGAAAAAAAATATCAAAATCTTTGTGAGTATTCAGGCAAAACTATTCTTGTAGTTAACACCGCAAGTAAATGTGGATTTACTTACCAATACGAAGAACTTGAGCAGTTACAAAGACGATTTTCAAAAGATGGATTCACTGTTTTAGGATTTCCATCAAGGAATTTTCTTTATCAAGAATTTACCGATGAAGAAGAAGTTGCAGAGTTCTGTAAATCGACCTTTGATGTAACATTTCCTCTTTTCTCAATCACTAATGTTAATGCAGTAAATACACATCCTTTCTTTGAAAAGCTTTTTAAAATTACACAGAAAAGACCTAGTTGGAATTTTCACAAGTATTTAATTACTACCGAAGGAGAGGTGAAAAGTTTTTCTCATAGAATGAATCCTTCAGATCCACAAATAGTTGAAGCAATTCAACAATCTATAGACACGTAATATGAATCTCTTCCTATCTTTATTGAGGTAGGCTTATTTTTTGCAAATATACCTACTTCTACAATTCCAGGAACAGATATTAGTTCCGCCTCCATTTTTTCTGGATCAGAAATTAACATCCCATGCATGTCTAGAATAATATTTCCACTATCAGATGAAACACTTCTCTTTGTTATCTTTTCACTCATATTTCCTAAATTTCTTCTTACCGAATGTTCTGCAAATGGAATTACTTCTATTGGTAATGGAAAAGTGCCAAGAATTTCAACTTGTTTTGAATCATCAACAATACATATAAATTTTTTTGAAGCTGCAGCGAGTATTTTTTCTTTGGTATGTGCACCTCCACCGCCTTTAATAAGATAATAATTTTTATCTATCTCATCCGCTCCATCAATGTAGTAATCTAATAAAAAGTTCTCTGGTGCTCCTTGTGAAACTTCAAATTGTAAATTTTCTAATAACTCTGTTGATTCATTTGAGCTTGAAAAAATAGTGTTTATTCTGTTTTTTAAATTTGGAAGAAATTCATTTATAAAAATAGTTGTTGTGGATCCTGTCCCTATACCTATATTTATGTTTTCATTTGAATCATTTATCTCATCAAATGCACCTTCAGCTGCAAAAAATTTCTTATTCATAGATTTCTTTTTCAGTAAAAATTTTATCTAATTTAGCATCATGCTTTTCTTGAAAGTTTAGATTTGTCTTTTGCATTTCAAAACCAACTCCCCATAAAACAGGTCTTTTTGCTTCACTCTTAATATTAACAAAAGTTTTGTCATAGAACCCTTTACCTCTTCCTAACCTATAAAGCTTCTCATTGAAACCAACAAGTGGAACTAAAATGATATCTAATTCAAATATATTTACTTCCTTTTTAGATTTTGGTTCTAATATTCCATAAGCACCTACTGAAATTCCTTTTGATATATTTCCATAGCCAAGAACTTCATCTTTTATAAAGGGGATATAAACTTTTTTTTCTTTTGAAATTAGAAGTTTCGGTTCAAATTCAATAGGCATAAATAAGCCAACTTTCTTTGCTTTTTGAAAAAGCTCTTGTCTATTAAGAAGTTTTTGAATTAGATGTGTTTTTTCGATTATTTCTCGTTGTGAAAATGAAAGGAATTTATTTTTAATTTCTAATCTTATCCCATTTTTAACAGACATCTGAATCATTGTTTCCAGTCACCCTGAACCCTTAGGTCAGGTGGGTAGCTCTTCTCTATAGTAAGGCTTCCTCTAAAGTAACGCACAGCTATAAAAAATCTGCTTCCCTTAATTTACATTATCGGTTCTAGAGTAAATTCTGAAAACCGATGATTCAGACAATTAAATATTAAACATTTTTTGCAAATGTTTCTATTGGTTTATAAATAATTTAATTTTGTTTGTTAAATCATCTAAAGCTCTTTCATTTATTTCACTACCAGATGAAAGATCTTCATTTTTTATTTCATATTCGATGGCAAATTTAAGAGCAATTTGTACTAATGCATGATCAAGTTTTTCTTCTGGTGCATTAATTTCCTCAAGAAGTTTTTCAATCTTTTTTTTCGCCTTTCCAAAGGCTATGAATTCATCAGCCGGTATACTAAATGAAAAAGTTCGTTCGCCTAATTTAATGTCTACTCTTTGTTCGTCATTCATCCTAAAGATTTTCCACCATCAACATTTATATTTCTTCCTGTCATATAGGTATTTTTTGTTACTAAATAATCAACCATCATTACAATATCTTCTACCGACCCCATTCGCCTAAGTGGTACTTTTTTTAATATTCCTTCCTTCTTTTCTTCATCTGGCTCATTTCCAACATCCCACAAAATAACACCTGGTGCTACTGAATTTACCAATACCTCAGGTGCTAATTCAGAGGCAAGTGATTTCGTCATATTCAATAACCCCGCTTTTGCTGCAGCATAGGTGGCATACCTTGCTAAGCCTGATTCAGCATAAATATCTGTAATATTAACTATCGAGCCTGTATTTTTCTTTAACCTTTCTCCCAAAAACTTACATATGAACATTGGAGCCTTTAGGTTTGAAGACAAAAGTGCACTCCAGTCCTCTTCTTCAATTTCAGATATTTCTTTCGGGTAGAATGTTGAAGCATTGTTTATTACTGCTTTTAAATTTGGTGAGATTTCTAATACCCTTTTGCATAAAACTTCTACTGAAGCACTATCATCAAGGTCTGCCTTTATAATTTCGAATGAATTTTCTCTCACCGAATTAAGTTTCTGCTTAAGCTCAATAGCTTCTTTTTCAGAATTCCTGTAGTGAATAATTACATTCCAATTATTATGATGAAAATGCTCAGCAATAGCTTTACCTATTCTTTGGGCACCACCTGTAATAAAAATCCAATCACTCATATCTATCAATTATATTAATTATTTTTTTCTTTTTAATTTTTTCGATTTCATCATATTTATGTGATGTTAAGTCAGTAAAATCTATTTTTGTAATTTCATCTATAATATTGAAAAAATATTCACTCTTATCGTCAAAATATTTGATGATATCCAGAAAAATTATTCTATTTTTATCATTTAAAAATGATATGAAGAAAAGAAATTTATCATTAGGACTACTACTTTTGTTAAATTGTTGAATTTGTTTCCATATTTCTAGGTATTTTAGAAATTTCTTTGGCATATATTTTTTGAGTTTTAAGCAGAAATTATATTTATTTGCTTGATCAACTTGAGAAAGAGCAATTTCAGGCCTTTGATCAATTATTTCTGGTATTTCAATTAATTTTGAAAACCAAGGTTCTTGAAGATTAAAATTTTTAATCACTTTTAAAAATCTTGAAAAATCAAAATTCAATGCCTTCAAAGTTTCTTCCCAAACTCTTTCACCACTAAGGTAATGAAGCTCATCAGATTGTGATATTTTTTTTAAAATTGTTTTTGTATCAGCATGAATCTCGAAGCCATCGAATTTTGCATAGAATCTTGCAAGTCTTAATACTCTGAGTGGATCTTCAATAAAAGCTGAAGAAACGTGTCTTATTACACCATTTTTTAAATCATCAATACCTCCATATGGATCAATTAAATTCCCATATTCATCTTCTGCTATTGCATTAATAGTTATATCTCTTCGTTTTAGATCTTCTTCTAAAGACACATCAGGTGAAAAATCAAAATTAAAAGCTTTATGTCCAGACCCTATATTTCTTTCCTTTCTTGCCAGCGCATATTCTTCGTTTGTTTCAGGATGTAAGAAAACTGGAAAATCCTTACCAACCTTTTTAAAACCTTTTTCAATCATTTCACTTTCTGTGCTTCCTACAACAACATAATCTGAATCTTTAGCTTTAAGCTTGAGAATTCTGTCTCTTATTGCACCACCAACTCTATAAATTTTCATTTTTGCGAATCTACTGTAATTATTGATCTGTCGTTAATATTGATTGCGGCTAAAGAACCACCCCAGACACACCCAAGGTCAACACCTTTTATTTTATTATTATTTGTAACACCTTTTAGTGCGGCCCAATGGCCAAACACAATACTATCAACTTCTTTTAGAGCCTTGTGTTTGTAATTGAACCATGGCTGATATTTTTGTTTTGGTGACTTCTTAATTTTAGTATTTAAGTCTAGTTTATTTTCTTTAGTTATGAATCTCATTCTGGTGAAAACATTAACAAGGTATCTTCTTCTATTTTTCTTATTAGTTGATTTAGAGATTGCCTTCCTTCTGTCACCATACATTTGATCAAGAAATTTTTCAGGATTAGATTTTAAGGAAGAGGTTAATTCTTCATTTGCAGCTTTTACATCCTCAATAGACCAAGTGGGAAGAATGCCTGCATGTACAACAAGTGTTTTTTTTGTCTCATTTGAGAGCACTTTGGCAAAAGGGAAATTTAAAAAATAATCTAAAATTTCAACAGATTTATTCTTGCTTATAATTTTTGTCATAGTATCTTTTTTATCATTATGTTTACGCACTCCTGCTAGAATCGCCATTAGATGTAGATCATGGTTGCCAAGTACACTTTTTACTTTATTCTCTAAAACATAATCAACAACCTTTTCAGATTCTGGACCTCTATTCACAAGATCACCTACACAGAAGAATTTATTTTCCTTATTTGGGTCTATAAGTTTTAGTAAATTTTTAAATTCTTTGTAACAACCTTGAATGTCACCTATTACAAATTTAGATTTGTTGTTCATAAGCCCTTAGTATTTCAAAAAAATCATCCAAGACAAGCTCCTCAGGACGTTTATTAATATCAAACGAAAAAAATTCCATTTCAAGATTTAATGCTTTTAATCCAGCCTTAATTTTTTTTCTCGGGTTTGCGAAACACTTTGTTAAAATCATTTTAAAATTTTGATAATTTAGCCCTCTATCTTTATTATTTTTAACCAATCTGATTAGTGTTGAAGTCACCTTTGGTTTTGGATGAAATGCCTCAGGTGGTATATCAAACATTCCATGAATTGTTCCAAAATATTCAGTTATTAAAGAAAGTTTATTTTGTTTCTCTTTTTTTGAAATGAATCTCTCTGCCATTTCCTTTTGAACGAGAAAAATACATTCAAGAAAAACAAAGTCCTCTTCTAAAATTTTTAAAATAATTTGAGATGAAATGTTATAAGGCAGATTACCAAAGACTATAAGTTTTTCTGAGGAAAATTTATGTAAATCAACTGCCAGAATATCTGCATTTATAAACTCCATATTATTATTATCAGAAAACTTATTATTTAAGATGCTATGTAATTTACTATCTATTTCAATGCCCCTAAATTTTTTATTTGTATTGGCTAAATAATTTGTAAGAGCGCCATCACCAGGTCCTATTTCAATGATTTCAGTGGCGTTTGGCAGATTGGTGCATGTAAGGATTTTTTCAATGAAAGTGTTATCTCTTAAAAAGTTTTGGCCAAGAGATTTTTTAGGCTTTATTTTCATTCAAAGCAATTTTTATGGATTTTATCATGCTGCTAGGGTCTGCTTTAAAATCTGATGCTATATCTTCAGCTGTCCCGTGATCAACAGAGACACGCATAAAAGGTAGTCCAATAGTAATATTTACAGTGCCATGAAAATCTAGTGTTTTAATTACTGGCAAAGCTTGATCGTGATACATAGAAAGATATCCATCACATTTTGATGAAACAAATGCGGTATCCGCAGGCAATGGTCCGATCAGATTAAATTTATTACTTAGCTTGCGTACGGTAGGGTGAATAATATTTTTATCTTCTTGACCATATTCACCCCTTTCACCTGCATGTGGATTTAATCCTAAAATACCCATCAAAGGATTTTGTATATTAAAAAGTTCTCTTAATCCTTTTTCTAAAAGGGTTATTTTATTAATTAATAGTTTTTCAGTAACAGTATTTGAAACTTCATTAAGAGGTATGTGGGTAGTTGCAACACCAATTTTTAGCTGATCATTCGCTAGCAACATCAAAACATCATTACAAGAAAATTTATTCTTTAAGTATTCAGTATGCCCCTGAAAATTTTTAATTTTTGAAGAAATAACACTTTTATTAATAGGACCTGTAACAAGATTGAATCTATTCTCAAATGCCAAATCTGATGCAATATTAATGCAGTCGATAACATAATCTGCATTATTTTCATCTGATTTTCCTACTTTGTAGTTTGGGCAATTCTGAACATTAATAAAATTAATCTTATTCGGTTTAACATCTTTGATATTTAATAGCTCATTGAATTTAAAACCAAACTTGAGCTGGCTATTTATAAAATCTAAAACACTCAATGAACTTACAACAACAATTTTTTCAAAAATTTCTTTCGAATTTATTTTAGATATGGCCTTTAAAAAAATTTCAGGTCCAATGCCCGCAGGATCACCCAAAGAAACGATAATTTTTTTATTTATCAATAGTCCTTTATTTCAATGAACGCTTCAGCTCGAAGTTCTTGTAAATCTGATTCAAGTTCTTCCTCAAATTTTCTGCTGTATAGATAATTAAATGCTTGATCTGCAATTCTTTCATTTGTCTTGTCTTCAATTCTTGTACCAGTAACTTCTAAAATATGCCATCCAAAGTCTGAACGAAAAGGAAGAGAAACCTCATTAAGATTAGATCTCATCATTACTTCTTCAAAGGCCTCTGTGTACTTACCTTCACCTGCCCAACCCAGCTTTCCACCTTCCTGTTTTGAGCCAGGATCATCACTAAACTCTGCTGCCAATTGATCAAAATCTTCCCCAGCAAGTAATCTTTCTCTTATAGAAATCATTAATTCTTCAGATTCATCATCTGGTCTTACTCTGTTAGGAATGAGAAGTATATGCCTAACTTCCCATTCTTTTTCAAAAGAAACTGCTGGACCTCTTTTATCATTAAGGTAAAGAATATGTGAGCCTGCACCACTTTTTATAACTTCTGAAACTTCTCCAATCTTAAGTTTTTCAAGAGTACTCTGAAATAACTCTGGGAAACCAGTTATCTTTCTCCAACCTAAATCTCCTTTATTTTGATCTTCAGAAAAATTTTCTGATAGCTCTATGAAATTTTTCCCACTATCAACAGATTCAACAACTTCATCATAAACATCATCAATATTTTTCTGAGAATTTGTTCTTATTAGAATTTGCCTAACATTTAGTTCTGGCCCTAACTGTGTTTTAGCTTCTTCTGTATTAAGAAAATTTACTAATTCTTCTTGAGTTATAGATATTCTATTTTGAACTCTTCCTTGTTGTACTCTATTAATTTTTAATGATCTTTTGATTTCATCTCTAACAAGTTCATAGGAATCGCCTTCGTCTTCAATTGATTGGATAAACTCTTCAATAGTTAACTCATTTTGCTGAGCAACTCTTTTAACAGTAACATTAAGTTCTTCATCACTAATTTTTATACCTGCTTTATCAGCTATCTGCAGCTGAAGTTCCTCAATTATCAGAGCTTCGATTATTTCATCTCTTAAATCTTTTTCAGAAGGAACCCTCGCTCCTGAAATAGCAGCTTCTTTCTTAAAATTTTTAATTTTAAGTTGTATATCTGACTCAAGAACAACGCCATCATTAACAATCACTGCAATCCTATCAACCGTCTGACTATAAGCACCAGCAGATAGTGAAAGTACAAAAATTAATTTAATTAAATAATCCATTTTCAATTATATTTTCTACTGGGTTCAAAATATTTGAAAGCCCTATCAGTTCAAATTCAAAGCTAAGGTTATTTTTTACCTGAGGATTAGTCAAATTTATTATCTGCATATAAGACAAATTTATGTTGTCAGTATCTATATATGGAAAAAATCTAGCTCGTTCAAGACTTAATCTTAGTTTCAAACAATCTACAAACCATTCTCCACCAATAACACTTTCATTAATAATTTCATTTTCTTGTGAATATTGAGCTCTAGTAAATAAAGTTATGTCGCCAAATTTTTGTTTTGCTTTTAAAACATAATTATTTATTCCAGATAAGGGAAAACTTGCCATTGCAAATTCATTTTTTTCTAATGAAAATAAACCCTCTTGGTCCGAATATTTTATGCCGAACCGTAGCCCCATAAATTTTTCCTTTTCAACACTATAGTTCCCATTTGTAAAATAAGAAAAGTTTCCAGCGTTTTTTTGAATCTTAAAAAAAATTGGTTTCTTTTCATAAAACTTTTTGAAAATCATACTTTCATCTGAAAAGTTATAGTCCTCATATAAGTTTGTTGATACAGAGTAATCAAAACTGCTCAATGACCCTGAGTGAAAAATAAATAACTTATTTTGATTAGGCCCTCTATCTTTCCCTGACCAAGGCTGTAAAGATATATTAGATTCTGGAGTAGGCATTCTTGGATAGGAATCAAGTATGGGAACTTCTGATTGATCTTCGTATGAGGAAACAATTACACCTAGTTTGAGTCCTTTAATTTCAGGAAAAGAAAAATTTTGCCTGAAAGCAAAGTCATTTTTTTGGATGCCTTCAATTGTTTTGTCCTTAAAAGAGTAGTCCCTTATCTGTACAAGAAAATCAGTATCAATTTTTATCTTATTGTTTTGATATTTATTAGAAGCTCTAAGTTCCGTAAAAAAACGCTCTACATTGTCGTAAACAGAATAAGGTAACTGAAAGATTTTGTTAGATTTATCTTTAAATTTTGCAAATTCTGTTACTAAATCTATACGAAATTGACCTATATCAAAAAATAAATCACTTGTTACGTAATCTTTTCTATGTGAAACAGGTCTAGCAATACCTAGTTGTTTGAAGTCATCACTTCCAAAACTCATAAATAAATTATCAAGCTCATAAGACAAATTTATAGATTGCCGCAGATCTAAACTTCTTCTACTTGCGTCTAGATATCTATATCCGTAGTTTTGTATTAATGATTGACCTGAAAAATCAGAATAATTCACTCCAAATGTAATATTTTCGCCAATTAAAGAGCTTCCAATTAGTTTGTACACCCAAGAGCCATCATCATCATTCAGAGCTAAGCTTGTAAATTTATAATTATTGTCATCATCCTTATGTTGGTATTTAAATGAAGCACCAAACTTAGATTTTGTATAAACAGGCTCTAAGACAAATGAACTATTTACATATTTTCTTTGAAATTTATAACTAATATCTATTTCATTATCTGTTAATCCGAGAGTGGGTATTGAAATAGATTCTTTATCATCGTAATTTACCTCATTTACCCAAAAAATTGGAATATCAAATAAAGTAACTTTCGCTTTTTTTAGTTGAATGCTTTTATCTTTTTTAAGAGTAGCTTCATCTGCTGAAAATTTCCATACAGCGTCTTTATCACATGTATATATTTCAACATCAGTTAAAACTGTTTCATTATTTTTAAGTTCTGCACTCTTAAAACCCAATGAGGTTTTTTCGTCCAGTTTGATTTCACCATCAGCTAACTTTATTTGTGAGTTTTTGTCTTCATCAGAACACTCAGCCCATAAAAAACTTTGATAGGTTAATGTAAATAACAATAATAGTTTTTTAAATTTGTTCATATGCCTGTTATTATAGGACTTTTAAAATGTAAAAAAGTTTTATGAGTTTGAAAGATAAAGTGATTTTTATGACAGGCGGAAGTCGAGGCATAGGTCTGTCTATCGCATTAAAAGCAGCAGCCGATGGAGCGAAAATCGCGATTGCGGCAAAAACTGCTGATCCACATCCTAAACTACCTGGAACAATATTTACTGCAGTCGAAGAAATTGAAGCAGCAGGAGGGCATGGACTACCGATTCAATGTGATATCAGAGATGAGCATAATGTACATGAATCAGTAAAGAAAGCTGTAGGTCATTTTGGTGGAATAGATATCTGCATTAATAATGCATCTGCAATAAGCCTTACACCTACGTTAGATACTGATATGAAAAGATACGACTTAATGCATAACATTAATGGTAGAGGTACGTTCCTCACAAGTAAGGCATGCATACCACACCTTTTAAAATCAGATAATCCACACATTTTGAATATTTCACCGCCTTTAGATATGAATCCAGTGTGGTTCCAGGGTCATGTTGCCTACACAATGGCTAAATATAATATGAGTCTATGTGTTTTAGGAATGGCAGCTGAATATAAAGGACAAATTGGAGTAAATGCTCTATGGCCAAGAACAGCTATTAAGACAGCAGCAGTAAAAAATGTTTTAGGTGGAGATGAAATGATGAAAAAGTCTAGGGACCCACAGATAATGGCTGATGCTGCTCATATAATTCTAAATAAAGACAAAGATAAATTTTCTGGCAATTTTGTTTTAGATGATTCTTTACTAGCAGAACATGGTGAAACAGACTTTAGTAAATATGCTGATTATCCATTTGCAGAGCTTATACCAGATTTTTTCGTACCCGAAGATGCTTATCCAGTTCCTCAGGTAGTAAAAGATAGTTGAAAAAAGACCTAAAAGAAGCAATCAGTTGGTTAGAAAAAATTCTAGGCAACCATTCATTTCAGATTAGCCCACTTAGACAAGAAGCAAGTGAGAGAAGTTATTTCAGAATAACTTTAAAAAACGATAGCTATGTTTTAATGAATAATTTCGGCTCCAAAGAAAACGCAGCGAATTTTATTAAAATACAAAAAATATTAAAAGATGAAAAAGTAAATGTTCCAGATATTTTTGGTTTTTCAGATGAATTGGATTACTTACTTCTTGAAGATTTAGGTGATATTACGCTTGATGAATATGATGAATTATCTGAGGAAGATTTTTTGAATATTGCTTCAGTTGAATTAGAAAAAATACGATCAATTCCAAATTTCTCTATTGAGGAAAATATATCTGCTGAAACACATTATTCTCAAACTGAGGAATTCTTAAATTTTTTTTACGATAAAAAAATTGACATATCTTCTGAAGAAAAATTATTAATTGAAGAATTAAGAAATTCAATTTCAGAAAAGCTTGCAGAACAAGCCATTGTTCCAACTCATTTTGATTATGAAAGAAGAAACATGATTTTTTATAATGACAAAATTCATATCATTGATTTCCAAGATCTTAAATCTGGTCCGATAAGCATGGATGCAGCGTCTTTAATTTTTGAACATAAATTTAATTATTCTGAAGATTTAGTCAACAGATTTTCTAAAAGACTAATTGGTGACGATTTACAAACAGAAATTTATGTCGCACTTGCTCATCGTTCAATGAGGATCATTGGAACATTTAACAGATACTTCAAAGAGGGTAAGCTTTTGAATCGTCAAAAAGATATAAGCCTTTTTGTCGACAGGCTTTTATTAGCTTTAAGATACTTAAATGAAAAAGATACGTTAAAGGTTGTTGAGAAATTAATATGAAAGCAATGATTCTCGCTGCAGGCTTTGGTAAAAGGCTTGGACGTTTAACACAAAATACACCTAAACCTCTCATTCAAGTGAAAGGAAAAGCTTTGATTGACTATCATTTAGAAAAACTTATCAAGTCAGGTTTTGAGACGGTGGTAATAAACCTTCACTATCTTGGCGAACAAATAGAAGAACATATAACTTCTAATTTCGCTGGAAAAATAAAAATTATATTAAGTCATGAGAAAGAAATTTTAGGCACTTGTGGTGGCATTTCAAATGCAATCAATCATTTCGGAAATGATGACTTCCTAGTATTAAATGCTGATATTTTTAGTGACATTGATTATGTGTATTTTAAAAAATTTAAAGCGCCAACAATTTTTGCAGTTAAGAATGATAACAATGGAGATTTTTCGATTGAGAATGAAAAAGTTATTGTTCATGGTGAAAAAAATTTCACTTGGACAGGATTTAGCATAATTAATTCCTCTTTTTTTCAAGGAATGGAAACAAAATACTCACACTATTGGGAAGACTTAATGATTCATCTAGCCGCCGAGGGGAAAGTCGTTGCAGATATTCCAAATATAAATTGGTATGATGTTGGTATTAAGGATACCCTTGATTTTTTAAACAGTGAATAAGGTAATTGCTCCCTCTATTTTATCAGCAGACTTTGCTCGGCTTGGAGAAGAGGTGAATGCAGTTTTAGATTCTGGTGCAGATTGGATACATTTTGATGTGATGGATAATCATTATGTGCCTAACCTTACAATCGGCCCAATGGTTTGTAAGTCTTTAAGAGATTTTGGAATAAAAGATTTTATTGATGTGCATCTTATGGTGGAGCCAGTTGACGATTTAGTAAAAAAATTCGCTAAAGCAGGTGCTGATCTAATTTCATTCCACCCTGAAGCAAGCAACCATGTCGACAGAACTCTTGGAAAGATTAAAGATGCAGGCTGTCAGTCTGGTTTGGTTTTAAATCCAGCTAGCCCCTTGTCATTAATAGAAGATCTTCTAGAAGAAGTTGACTTAATTCTATTAATGTCTGTAAATCCAGGTTTTGGTGGGCAAAAATTCATATCTAGAACTCTTCCAAAAATTAAAAAGCTCAGATCCTTGATAGATCAATCTGGCAAAGATATAAGGCTTGAGGTTGATGGAGGTATAAATGAGCAAAATATAAAAGAAATTTCTGACGCCGGCGCAGACACATTTGTCATGGGATCTGCAATTTTTAATTCTGATGATTATAAAAAAACAATTTCTACTGTTCGTAACCTTATTTCTTAGTTTCTTCCTACTTGCAGAAAAAATCAAAATAAATAATTCTGTATTAGAGGTCGTAATAGCTGATACCAAGCAATCTAGAAATCAAGGTTTAATGTTTATTGACTCTTTAGATAAAAATATGGGTATGTTTTTTGTATGGCCCGAGCCTTCAAAAAAATGTATGTGGATGAGAAATACAAAAATTCCTTTATCAGTTGCTTTTATTGATGAAAATTATCTTATTAGAGAGATTAAAGAATTAAAGCCATTGAATCTGGATTCTGTTTGCTCAAGTTCAGAGTCAATAAAATTTGCTTTGGAAGTAAATCAAGGATGGTTTGCTGAAAAAAACATTAAGATTTTCAACAAAATAATTGTTGAATAGTTAAATATATCTACTTAATGTTGTCATTGATTTAGCAGTGATTTTCATTAAGCCTTTAACTACTGTAGGAAGCTCTTCTCCCCCATGATCTTTAGCCTCTTTGCCATGTTCCTCCTCTTCATCAATCATTTTTTTGAGAATTTCACGACTTTTTTTGTCACTTGGAGACATTTCATCAAGATGTCCTTCTAAGTGTTTAACAACTTGTTTTTCTGTTTCTTCTATAAAGCCCAGACTCTTTTCATCCCCAAAAAAGGCTGCTATCGATCCTAGTGTAAAAGAACCTGCATAATAAAATGGGTCTAATAGTGACTTTCTGCCTCCAAGTTCTTTTAATCTTTTATCACACCACTTTAAATGTCTAAATTCTTCTTCACCTGCTTTAAGGAGATGTTTTTTTACTTTCTTTGATTTAGCAAAAAATGCTTGTCCCCTATAAAGTGCTTGAGCAGCAACCTCACCTGAAGCATTGACCCTCATAAGTGAAATGGAGTGTCTCTTTTCATCATCCGAAAGGGATTCATCTGGTTTTCCCTCTTCTTTATGATTCATAATTTTTAAAAAATGATTGAATTCTCCTGCAATTTTTTCCTCAAGACTCATAAATATCACCTATATCTTTTCTATAAACCATATTATTAAATTTTACATTCTTTATGTTTGTATAAATAATTTTTTTACAAGCTTCTAAGTCTGGAGCTTTTGTATTGAGGCTAAAAACTCTTCCACCACTAGTAAGCAGTTCTCCATTCTCTTTTTTCGTACCTGCATGAAAAAGTTTTACTTCATTCAAATCTAAAATTTCTATATGCTGATCTTTTTTATAGCTCTCAGGATATCCACCTGATGCAATTACCACACCCATTGAGCTTTCTTTGCTCCATGAAATATTTTCCAGATTATCTGAAAGTGCATCCAACAGTACTTCAAGTATGTCAGATTCTAATTGAAGCATTAAACACTGTGTTTCTGGGTCACCCAATCTACAATTATATTCAAGAACTTTAGGCTGATTATCCTTAACCATGAGGCCAAAATACATAAAACCATAAAAATCTATTTTCGCCTTTCTTAATCCATGTGCAGTTGGTTCAACAACTTGTTTATTTATATTTTTTAAAAGCTCATTATTCATAAATGGCGATGGGCTCATACAGCCCATTCCACCCGTATTTGGTCCACTATTACCATCTAAAAGTGGTTTGTAATCTACACTTGTTTCAAATGGGTAAAATCCTTTAGGTGTCATTATTCCCATATAGCTTAGCTCAGTGCCAAATAAACACTCTTCAATTAACACTTCATTACCAGCATCACCAAACTTATTTTTTTCCATAACATCTTCAATCCATTGCATCGCCTCACCTAATTCTTTTGCAACTAAAACTCCTTTACCTGCCGCAAGGCCATCAGCTTTAAGAACAATTGGAAATTCGACTGTCTTAAGATAATTTTTGGCTAATTTTGATTCAGAAAAGAAACTAGCAGCACCTGTAGGAATATTATTCTCAAACATAAATTTTTTCGAAAATATTTTAGAACCCTCAAGCTGAGCGCCCTCTTTTGTCGGACCAAATACTTTTACTTTTGAATCTTGGAAATAATCATTGATGCCGTTTACAAGTGGATCTTCAGGTCCTACTACTATTAATTCAATATTTTCACTATTAACAAGTTCTTCTAATGCAGAAAAATTATTTACGTTTATGCTTTTGTTAAAACATTTTGCTTCATTAGCTGTTCCTCCATTTCCAGGAGCAACAAAAATTTTGCTAACTTGTTTGGATTTAGATAATTTCCATGCCAATGCATGTTCTCTACCACCTTGACCTACAACTAAAACATTCATCTAATGCTTAAAGTGTCTATAGCCTGTCATAGTCATTGAAATACCATGTTCATCAGCTGCTGCAATTACTTCATCATCTTTTACCGAACCACCAGGCTGTATGATATGTTTTACTCCTTCATTTGCAGCTATATCAATATTATCCCTAAAAGGAAAAAATGCATCAGAGGCTAAAACACAATCCTTCACATCGAGCTTCTCTTCCTTAGCCTTCATAAATGCAATTTTGGTACTGATTACTCTACTCATTTGACCTGCGCCAATACCTAAAGTCATTTCGTCTCTAGCAATTACAATAGCGTTGGATTTTACATGTTTAGCAACTTTCATTGCGAATAATAAATCATTGATATTATTTCTATCAGGTTTTGCTTTTGTATTTGACTCTAATTTAATTTTCTCAAAATTAAGATTGTCATCGGTTTGCTCTAAATAAACTCCTGAATTAAACTTATAGCTCTCGGTAAAATGTTCAAATTTATCTCCCTTTAACACTCTTATATTCTCCTTCTTTTTAAGAAGATTAATTGCTTCTTGATCAAAATCTGGGGCAATTAGTACTTCTACAAATTGATTAGCCATGATAGATGATATTACTTTACTGTCTGCCTTTTGATTTAACGCAATTACTCCCCCAAATGCAGAGGTAGGATCTGTCGAAAAAGCTTTTGTATAGGCATTCTCTAAGTTCATATCTGATGCTACACCACATGGATTTGTATGTTTCACTATACAGACTGAAGGTTTTTCAAATTCATTTACACAATTCCACGCTGCCATTGCATCTGCCACATTATTGTATGAAATTTGTTTTCCTTGAAGTGGGTTTAAAAAGTCGATTGGTGAAGTAGTTTCGACTTTTAGTTTTGCAGATTGATGTGGATTTTCACCATATCTTAAATTTATTTCTTTGGTATCTTTTAACCAACTTGCGACATCTGAGTCATAAAGATTCGTTTTGTTAAAAATATTTGATGCTAGCTTCCTTGATTGCGACTCACTTATTTCATTTAGGCTAATTTCACTGTAATCAGTTGGGTCTCCTACTGCAACAGTATATTTATAGTTCTTTGCGGCAGCTCTCAACATTGCTGGGCCACCTATATCAATTTTTTCTATTATTTCATCATTGGATGATCCCTTTTGTACCTCTTCTTTAAAGGGATAAAGATTTACAACAACAAGATCTATTTTCTTAGCACCCATTTTTTTTAATTCTGCAGAGTCTTTCTCACCTCTTGCTAAAATGCCAGCATGAATTTTAGGATGTAGAGTTTTAACTCTCCCCTCAAATATTTCAGAAAAACCTGTGTAATCTTCAACCTCAGTTACTTTAATATTATTTTCTTTAAGATATTTTGATGTACCTCCAGATGAGATTATTTCGACATTGTTATCAAAGAGTTTTTGAGCAAGCTCAAGAATTCCACTTTTATCATAAACACTAATTAGAGCTGTCTTTATTTTTATCACTACAACAAACCGTATTTGGAAAGTTTTTTTCTTAGAGTACCTCTATTAAGACCTAAAATTTTACTAGCTTCTGATTGATTGCCTCTACACTTCTTCATAACCACTTCTAGAAGTGGTGGCTCAATCTGGCTTAAAGTTAAGTCGTAAAGTTCTATTGGGTGTTCACCATCAAGATTTCGGTAGTATCTTTTAATGGCCCTTTTAACTTCACCTCTTAAACTTCTTTTATCTGTGTTGAACTTGCTAGACATCAAAATGATATAATCTCCGTTCTCTATGAGAACTGCGTCAATATTCCTCAAAAAAAAGATGAGTAATGATATTGCTCATTTTTTAGACAATAGTCAAATACATTATTTAAAAAAAGTAATGAAAATTAAACATGACGAAAAGTTTTACACTTTTGATGGAAATGGATTGAGAGCTTTATGTATACTGACTTCTGATTCAAAGTTAAAAGTTTTAAAAACAAATCAAGAAAAAAGAAAATACCATTGCAGTATGATTATTCCTTTATTAAAGAAAGCAAGATTTGAATATGCCCTCCAAAAATGTGTTGAGTTAGGCATTAAAAATGTGATTACATATATTTCTTATAAAGCGCGAGATAAATATGATTTTTCAAAAGAGCTTACTAGGCTAGATAGATATAAGGAAATTATAAAATCAGCATTTCTTCAGTCTGAAAACTATTATTTACCTGATATTGAAATAGCAGAATTTCTTTTTGATATTAATTTTGAAAATTTTAAGAACCCTATCTTTTTAGATCAGAATGCAAGTTTAAATTTAAATAAAGATGAGTATGTTGATGCAATTGTTGTAGGGGGTGAATTTGGCTACCACGAAAAGGAAATTGAATTTTTAGAAAAACGAAAAAATATAAGAAGTTTTAAGATAAGTTCTAATATACTAAGAGTTGAGACTGCGCCTGTTGTTGCTCTTGCTAAATTAAATTATTAAATGAAAGTAGCCTTTATAATTAACGATTTTGACTCAATGAATCTTGAGAAAGATACATCAATTTTTCTTATGAATGAGGCTTATAACCGGGGATATGAAGTTTTTTCCTTTGGCGTTAATGAGATTACATATAAATCTAATAATCTCTTTGCTGAATGTGAAAAAGTAAATTTTCCTGATCCAAGTTTACTTTCATTCACAAAAGAAAATGCTTATTTACAAAATCTTAGGGACTTTGATTATGTGGTAAACAGAGTAACGCCTCCTTTTAACAAGGAATATCTTTATCTAACTCAGCTTTTAGATCTTGCAAAGATTAAATGTATTAACCCAACACAAGCTTTAAGAGAAGAAAATGAAAAGCTAGTGATTTTGAATTTTCCAGAACTTATACCAGTAACAAAAGTTACGAATTCTCTTGATGAAATAAGAAATATGTTTGAAGAGGGATGTAAAAAAATTGTTATCAAACCACTTGACGGAATGGGGGGTAAATCTATATTCAGTTTGAGTGAGTCTGATAAAAATATAAATGTAATTTGGGAGACAATTACTCAAAACGGAAGGAAACATGTAATGCTACAAGAGTATGTTGATGAAGCTAAAGAAGGAGATACAAGAATTGTTTTTATTAACTATAAAATGCTTAACAAGAAAGTTGTGAGAGTCCCATCAGCAGATGACTTTAGGGGTAATTTAGCTGTTGGAGCCAAATATAAAGTTGAAGATACTACAGAGTTCGATAAAAAAATTGCGAAACAAATTATTCCTTTTTTAAAAGAGAGAAATATTTATTTTGCTGGTGCAGATTTTCTTGGTAAAAAGCTCTCTGAAATTAATATTACTTCTCCAACATGTTTACAAGAAATTCATAAAAATAGTGATTTAAATCCTAGCAAGATTTTCTGGGACAACATCGGAAATGAATAAAAATCACAATATGCTTCTTTGTTTTGATTTTGGTGTAAAGAAAATAGGAATTTGTTTTGGAGAAACTATAACAGGAAGCTCTACACCTCTGCCAGTAATTAAGAATAATGAGGAGTTGATGAAAAAAATCAAATTATATGTTGATGAATGGGATCCAGACGCTTTTTTAATTGGGTGTCCTTCAAAACCATCTGAAGACTTTTTCAGAGAACTTAATATTTTCAAGGAAAATCTAATAAATGAATTTAAATTAGAAGTAATCGAAAGCAATGAAGACTTTACAAGCCAAATAATTTCATCAGAATTTAAAAAAGGGGAATATGATTCATTATCAGCACAAAAAATATTTGAAAGTTGGGTAAATACTAAAAATGAGTAAATCTATCCCAAGAGAGTTTATAGATAAATTAATTGAGATGTCCGATATAGTTGGAATAATCGGAACGTATGTTGATTTACGCCAATCATCTGGACAATACAGAAGCAAATGTCCTTTTCATGATGGTGATAATATAACTACATTTTCTGTCAGCCCTCAAAAAGGGATATATCATTGCTTTAAGTGCAATGAAGGAGGAAATGTAATAAGTTTCCTAATGAAATACCTGTCACTGGATTTTATTGAAGCAGTTGAAAAACTAGCAGAAATAAATCACGTTGAAATTCCAAGAACAGCAATTAACCAAGGTCCTGATAATAGTAAATTTTTTGAAATAAATAAGTTAGTTGCAAATGAATATTTCGCTAATCTGAAGAATGAACCTGCATCAGTAGAATACCTAAAAAAAAGAGGTCTTACTGGTGAGACTGCAAAAGATTTTTTAATTGGTTTTGCTCCTAAAGTGCAATCGCAACTAATAGAAAAGCTTAGAGAAAAGTTTGATGATGAATTGCTGATAAAAAGTGGTTCTTTTGGTAAAGGAGAAAATGGGTTATATCCATTTTTTAGAAATAGAATAACCTTTCCAATTTTTAATACTAAGGAGAATGTCATTGGATTTGGTGGAAGGTCAATAGATGAACAGATGCCAAAGTACCTTAATTCTAAAGAAAGTAATTTTTTTCAAAAGAAAAGAGAACTCTATGGTTTCAACAAAGCTAGACAAGATAAAGAATTAGATTTTTTCCTCGTGACAGAAGGGTACATGGATGTAATTATGCTTAATCAAAATGGAGTAAACAATGCTGTTGCTTCTTTAGGTACTGCTTTTTCTTTAAATCATCTTGAAAATCTTTTTAAGTTTAAGAACAAGATAATTTTTTGTTTCGATTCGGATGAGGCTGGTCTTAAAGCGGCATGGAGATCACTTAATCAATGCATTAATAAAATTTATGCCGACAGAACGGTTAGATTTCTTTTTTTACCAGCCGGCGAAGATCCAGATTCTTTTATATTGAAAAATGGTAAAGAAGAATTTTTAAAAAAAGCTGAAAATGCATTGGTATTGGAGAACTTTGTATTTCAATATTTAAAAAGAGGAAAAAATTTAGAATCACCAGAAGATATAAGGCTAATTTCATATGAATTGCAAAATTTAACAAAGAATATAGAAGCAGATATATTGAAAGAGACTCTGGTAAATAAAATTTCTAAAGAACTGGGAGTAAGTAAAGAAGCTTTAGTTGCAACTAAGAAAAGTGCCCCTAAAGTAAATGCTCAACTTGTAGAGCAACCTTCAAGGGCTAAAACTGATAAATCATTTCTATTGTTCATTTACATCTACTCAAATTTTAAAGATTCAATTATAGAGAAAGGGGCACTAAATTTTGTAATTAATTCTGAAGAAGAAGTTTTGGCTGCTGTAAAAAAAGTTATTAGTTCAATTTCAGATGGTAGCACTGAGCATACTGAATTACGACTTTACACTGAAGCAGAGATGTTAAATCTTAAATTAAGTGAAGATGATGCTTTACAAGAATTTCAAAGAGTCTCTGATGAAATTCAACTTAAATATGATAAAAATTTTCTTAATGAAATGAAAAAACTGGCAAAAGATAGAAAATTAAGCTTTGAAAGGAAAGAAAATCTGCAAAAAACTTTAAATTTGAGTGATAATATCTCAACTCAGGAAGAGGAGCTGATTAAACTCTTAAATGACTATGCTTGAAAATAGTTAAATTAGAGGTATATAAAGAACAATGTCTGAAAAAATTAATCCAGAAGAGAAAAATGCAGCAAATGATATAGCTCAATTAATTCAGTTAGGCCGTGATCAAGGTTTTTTAACTCATGCAGATATAAATGATACTTTGCCTGAGGGTTCAACAGACGAAGACAATTTTCCAGAAATTCTTCAAGCACTTAAAGATATGGGGATTAAAGTTTTTGAAGAAACTCCTGATCAAGATGAGTTAATGCTTGGAGAAGATGAAGACACCGACGACCTAGCTGCAGAAGATGCAGTCGCAGCTCTTTCTCAAACCGAAATTGAATCAGGAAGAACAACTGATCCTGTACGAATGTACATGAGAGAGATGGGAAGTGTAGATCTCTTGACTAAAACAGGTGAAATCGATATCGCAAAGAGAATAGAAAAAGCTATGAAGGAAGTTCTTTCATTATGTGCTGAGTATCCTTTATGTATTGAATATATCCTAGATTTTTACGGAAGGATAAAAAATGAAGAAAAGAAAACTCAAGATTTAATTTCTGGTTTTATGCTAGATGAACCCGAAAGTGAAATAGTTGAAGAAGAGTTTAATGAACAAAACGAGCAAACTGAAGAGATTGAAGATGATGAGAATGAAGAATCTTCAGCAATATCATTTGAGGAGTGCACAGAAGTAATTAAAAAAATTAAAAGAAACTACAACATTTATGTTAAATCTTTGAACAATGGCAAACTTGATCCAAAAGCTCAAAAAGCCCTAGATAAACTCAAAGAAGAATTCCAAAAAATTAAGTTTAATTCTAAAGTATTCGACACGCTGGTTTTAATTCCTGCTGAGAGAAAAGCACAAGTGGGAGCTTTTGAGAAAGAACTTAAAAAATTGCTTGTTAAAAATGTGGGCCTTCCAAATAAAGAAGCAAGAACTTTAATTGAAGAAAATCTCATAAATATCAGGCTTCTAACCAAACTTTCCAAAGACAAAAAACTTAAGAAAAAGATTGAAGCCATAAAGCCTACGTTTATAAGGATTCAGAGAGATCTCATCAAAATCGACGAAAACAATTTAATGCCTGTAACTCAAATTTTGTCACTCAATAAACGAATTAATAAAGCCTATAGAGGTTTATTAAGAGCAAAAAAAGAAATGATAGAGGCGAATTTAAGATTAGTAATTTCGATAGCAAAAAAATATACAAATAGAGGGCTACAGTTTTTAGACCTTATTCAAGAAGGCAATATTGGTCTCATGAAAGCAGTTGATAAATTTGAATACAGAAGAGGTTATAAATTTTCAACTTATGCTACTTGGTGGATAAGACAAGCGATAACTAGGTCAATTGCTGATCAAGCCAGAACAATTAGAATTCCAGTCCACATGATTGAAACGATTAATAAGCTAAATAGACTCTCCAGACAAATGATGCAAGAAATTGGAAGAGAGCCTACTCCTGAAGAGATGTCAAAGAGGTTAGATATTCCAGAAGATAAAATGAGAAAGGTAATGAAAATTGCAAAAGAGCCGATATCAATGGAAACACCAATCGGTGATGATGAAGATTCAAATCTTGGTGATTTTCTTGAAGATAGTTCAATCAATTCGCCTATAGATGACGCATCAATAAGAGGTCTTAAAGATGCTACTGATGAAATATTGGGATCATTAACTGCGAGAGAAGCAAAAGTCCTAAGGATGAGATTTGGTATTGGCATGAATAATGACCACACTCTTGAAGAGGTTGGAAAACAATTTGATGTGACTAGAGAAAGAATAAGACAAATTGAAGCTAAAGCACTCAGAAAACTACGTCATCCATCTCGTTCTGATGTGTTAAAAAGTTTCTTGCATGAATAAAACTTTCAGATACTATAAAACCTAACGTTTAACTCTAATAGAGCATTGTGGAATTCATAATTGAGAATTTTTACCTAATTATTGCGTCAGCATTAATTTTTGGTTTCTTTATGGCTTATGGTATTGGAGCTAACGATGTGGCGAATGCTATGGGTACTTCTGTTGGAAGTAGAGCTCTAACTCTCACTCAAGCTTTGGTAATAGCAGCTATTTTTGAATTCCTAGGTGCATATTTAGCTGGAGCTGAAGTTACAACAACAATTAAAGAAAATATCGTATCTCCTAGTAACTTTGATGCAAATCCCTCGATATTTGTTTTAGGTATGCTCTCTAGTCTGCTAGCAGCAGGAGCATGGTTATTAATAGCAACAGTTTTTGGATTACCTGTCTCAACAACACATGCAATAATTGGGGCAATTGCAGGTTTTTCAGTATTCTATTTAGGCTGGTCATCAGTCAGTTGGGGATACATCGGGAGCATTACAATATCATGGCTTATCACTCCTTTACTTGCAGCCTTATTATCTGGACTTCTCTATTTCAGTGCAAAGAAATTAATTATTAAATCAGATACCCCAATCGAATCAGGAAGAAGATATATACCAATGTATGCTGGACTTGTTGGGTTCATTATATCTGCTATTACACTTAATAAGAGTTTAAAGAATACTGATGTTCCTGAATTAATAACTGAAACTTTCGGTGGATCTGATTTATTAATTGTAAATATATTAATTTCGTTATCTGTCGCTCTTATTTGTTATGCGATTTCAAGATTAATTTTATCGCATTATATTTCCACAACACCAAATCCAGATGTTGAAGGAAAGTTTGCAGTTCTAATGATTTTTACAGCTTGTTCAATTGCATTTGCTCACGGTTCAAATGATGTGGCTAACGCTGTTGGCCCAATGGCTGCAGTTATTTCTACAATTGAAAACTTAGGTTCTATTGAAGCAAGCGCCACTGTACCAGAATGGGTACTTTTAACTGGAGCAATTGGTATTGTTTTAGGAATGCTTACGTTGGGGTTTAGAGTCATTAAAACAGTCGGCGAGAAAATAACAAAATTGAAGCCGAGTAAAGGTTTTGCAGCAGAAATGTCTACAGCTATCGTAGTTCTTTTAGGAAGTATCTCTGGGATTCCTCTGTCTACAACTCACACACTAGTAGGTGCTGTTATAGGCATAGGTATATTCAGTAAAAATGAAGTCAATTATAGATCTGTTTTACAAATCTTAGGTTCATGGTTTATAACAATTCCTGGAGGTGCTGTTTTAGCGATAATGTTCTTTGTTATACTCAAAAATCTCTTTGGAGTTATGTAGTGGATTTTGAATACTGGATAGAGTTAGTCAATAAAGTTGTAAATATTATTACAGGACCAGCAGTTATTTTTAGTGTTTGGTTTCTTGTAGCTCAAATAAGAACACAGATTAAAGTTGGAAAAGCTGCTTCTAGACAATCTATTGCAGAAGCTCATCAAGAAGTTACTCTCGCTGGTCTCGATCCTCTTTTAATGAAAGCCAAAAAAAAATTAATCCAGAAAAAAGAGTTAGATATTGAAGAAGAAGTTGCTCTAAGAATTCATATGACAGCAATATTGAGGGCAAGAGAAAATCATTTTTATCAACACCAAATGGGAATGCTTGATATCGAAGAGTGGAAAACTATGAGAAAAGCATTAGGAACACTATTTATTGATAATCAGTTAAATTTAGATATTTGGAATAAAAGTAAATCTACCTTTAATCCTGATTTTGTGAAAATAGTTGATGAAGAAATACAAATGAGAAAAGATACATTTAAAAAATGACAAACAAAGAAGATAATTTAAAGTTTCTATCACAGTCTTTGAAAATGCATCAAAGACCTTTCATCATTACCTCTACTTCTGGTGAAGTGCTTTGGCTAAATAATGCGAGCAAATATATATTTTCATTGAAAGATAATGACAAACCAAATCTTTTATTCATTGATGAGAAAGATCTAGAGAAGGCACAATTTGACTCAGAGATAGCCGATTCATTCGATGTGTTTATGAAAATAAATCTTAGAAAGAAAGATTTTGTTATGAGAGTTTTATTACATGTAATTCCTGTGGATGATCAGAAATATTTCCTTATTGAAATTGTTTCAAACTCAAAGGAAAACCTATTTGCGTTAAAAACTATCTTGTCTTGTCTAGAGCACGATAGAATTGGCATGAATTATCAAAAACAATACAGACTTACTGGCAATAAAGAGCTCACAGGGATAGAGGCCTTAATAAGATTCTATGATGAGAATAATAAAGTTATTCCAAACGATAAGGTCATACCATTTATTGAGGGTGAAAATGTTTTTTCATTAGTAGTTATAGCTTCAATGGATATCGTAAAAGAGTATTTTGATGCCAAAAAAGAAAAAGGATTAGAGGATGTCACACTATTCTTCAATGTTTCAGCACATACAATTTTACATAAAGATTTTCTTGCGATATTTAAAGACTTTATACAAAGACTAGACATTAAACCTGGTGATTTTGGTATAGAGGTTACTGAAACAGCTGAACTAAACAACTTATCAACAGCATCACTAAGGCTTTCCAGTATAAAAAATTTAGGAGTATCAATAGCACTTGACGATTTTGGTGCTGGATACTCAGCCTTAAGATATCTTAAGGATCTGCCAGTTGATGTTCTAAAATTGGATAAAAGTTTCACATTTGAATTAGATGAAACCCATAATCAAAGTCTAGTTCAAATTGCAAAACTGATGGCAGATTCACTATCTATGGAATTCATTTGTGAAGGACTAGAAGAGGAGTGGCAAGTAAAAAGGGCTATAAGTTTGGGATGTGAGATGGGACAAGGTTTCTATCTTCATAAGCCATGTTCACTAGAAGACCTGAATAATGAGTGACAAAAAAGAGAGAATATTACTTACTCAAATAAAACAAGACTTCACTACACCTGTAGATGCTATTTCAGACTATATAAATCTAATTATTGATTCTAGCGATGTATATGATGAAGAAATTACTGATGAATTTGAAAACATCAAAAAATCAGCAAAAACACTTAGACTTAATTTTATAGAAGCATTTAAAGAATATGCAGAACAAAAAAATAAATCCATAAAAAATGATGAAGAGGCCTCTGTTCTTAGACATGATTTACGAACGCCTTTAAATGGAATAATTGGCTACAGTGAAATTCTTATTGAAGATTACGAAGACGATATTAACGATAATCATAAAGAAGATCTTGGTAATATTATAAATCTTGCAAAAGAGGTAGAGAATGCTATTTCTAACTTTGTAGATTTCTTAAAAGGAGGATCAAAGGTTGATTTATCTAAACAAGATAATGAAGGAAGTGCGGAGAGTCTATTTAGTTCTTTGGGAAAAATTGAAGCAGAAATAAAAATTAATGATGAAATTAAAAAATCAAAAATTTTAATTGTTGACGATATCAAAACAAACTGTGATGTACTTCAAAGAAGGTTAGAATCTTCAGGATTCAAAACTGAAGTAGCGATGTCTGGTAAGGAAGCTTTAGCGGCAGTTGATAAAAAAAATTATGACCTTGTACTTCTTGATGTCTTGATGCCAGAAATCAACGGATTAGAGGTTCTTATTAAGGCAAGAGAAAAATTTGATCTAGATAAACTTCCAATAATAATGGTTTCATCATTTGATGATGTCGAAAGCATTTCGAAGTGTTTGCAGTTAGGTGCTAATGAGTATCTTCCAAAACCACTTAATTCAACAATACTACTTGCTAAGGTTGCAGCTACCCTTGAAAGAAAAATGCTTAGAGAAAGAGAAAAAGAACTACTATCAGAGCTACATCACCAAGCAATAACAGATGAGATGACAGGAATTCCAAACAGAAGGTTTGTATTTGAAGAGCTTGAGAAAAATTTTAATGAAATAAAAGATAAAAATAAGGAAAACTTTGCGGTTGTTATATTTGATATCGATCATTTCAAAAATGTAAATGATACTTATGGTCACGCGGCCGGGGACGAGATTATCAAAAAGGTGTGTGATTTAGCAAGAGATAGTATTGAAAGTCCAAGTATTTTTGGCAGAATTGGTGGTGAAGAGTTCTTGGCAATAATTTACAACAGTTCAATGAATTATTTGCATGATTTATGTGAAAAAATTCGTCAGGTGGTTGAGAAAGAAACAACTTTATTCGATAATCAAAAAATAAAGGTAACTATCAGTGGTGGTGGAGCCTTTACAAGTGAAAGCCTAAATATTTCAGATTTGGTAAATAAAGCTGATGAAAGGCTCTATCTTTCAAAGAAGAATGGGCGAAATAAATTTTATTTAAAAGAGGATTAACGATGGCTTACATACTTATTGTAGAAGACAATGAAATGAACCGAGATATGCTTGGAAGACGACTTGAACGTAGAGGTTATGAAATTAAGTTTGCTCTTGATGGCCAAGAAGGACTAGATATGATGAAATCAACAAAACCTGATTTGGTTCTAATGGATATGGGTCTACCTGTTTTAGATGGTTGGCAAGCGACTACTCAAGCAAAAGAAGATCCAGAACTAAAAGATATACCAATAATTGCTTTGACAGCTCATGCTCTTGAAACAGACAGACAAAAAGCTCTTGCAGCTGGAGCAGATGACTTCGATACAAAGCCTGTAGATATAAAAAGACTGTTAGAAAAAATAGGAAAATTTATTTAGTTTTAAGTATCTGGTTTACTTCTTTAACGAGTGATTCAACTTTTGATTCTTTTTTAACTATTCCCTCGGTATATTTACTGAGCATTTTTTCTTCCACTGAGGTTATATCTTTTCCGGAGAAGACAACAATTGGTATTTTCATTCCCTCTGTTCTAGACCTTTCAATAAATTCAAATCCATCCATGCGAGGCATGTCTAAATCTAAAACAATTAAATCAGGTTTTTCTTTTACTCTTTCTAAAGCGTCTTCACCATTTTTTGCATCTATTGACATATAGCCTTCATTATTAAGAATTTTTGTGAGTAGATCCCTAGTATTCTCATCATCGTCAACTACAAGAACTTTCTGATCTTTTTCAGTAATATATCTTTTCACAATGTTAAGGAAGAAAGTTCTATCTATAGGTTTTTTCATATAATCATCAGCACCAAGTGAAGAGGCAAGACTTTCTTCATTGAGCACCGAAGTAATAACTACAGGAACATCTTTAAGGTTTTTATCATTTTTGATTTCTTTTAGAACTGACCAACCATCTCTACCAGGCATTAAAACATCAAGAAGAATAAGTTTCGGTTTAAATTTTCTTGCTTGATCAACACCTTCATCTCCATCAAAAGCACTGTAAACTGTATGGCCTTCCTTCCTTATTGCTCTTTTTACAACATCATGTGTAGCCTTATCATCGTCAACTAACAGGATGTACTCATCACCTTGTTTTAATTCTGGATTCTCAATATCTGTTTCCTCGTTAACATTTTCTTCTTCTGATTGCTTCGGAACAAAAATTGAGAATGTACTTCCTTTGCCAACTTCACTTGTAACTTCGACACCTCCTCCCATCATTTCTGCAAAATGTTTTGAAATTGACAGACCGAGACCTGTTCCACCATATTTCGCACTGGTCGATCTTTCAGCTTGAGTATAAGTGTCAAAAAGTTTCCCTAATTGTTCCTCAGTCATTCCTATACCAGTATCTTTAATATCAAAGTTGATATATTCCTTTCCTTCTATTTCCTTTTGATCAATAACTAACGCAACTTGACCATTTTCTGTAAATTTAAATGCATTACTTAAAAAGTTAACAATACATTGCCTTAACTTGGTCTCATCACTTGTCATTTCTCCTTTAACATTATTTTTAATTATGAATTCATTATTATTTTTTGTTGCAAGAGGACCAGAAACATCCTTGATAGTTTCAATCATTGTATCAATCGAGAATGGAGTGAAGTACATATCCATTTTTCCTGCCTCAATTTTGGATAAATCCAGAACGTTGTTTATAAGTGATAATAAATGTTTGCTTGAGTTGGTAATTCTCTTCAGATCTGGGATCATATCGTCATTACCAAGATCCTCACAATCTTCAAGAAGCATTTCACTATATCCAATAATCGCATTAAGTGGAGTTCTCAATTCATGACTCATATTTGCAAAGAATCTAGATTTTGCACTACTTGCTTCCCTAGCTTCATCTCTAGCAGTAGCCATTTCTTTTGTTTTTAAATCTATAAGTGCATTTACCTCATCAGACATTCTTGAAAAAGCAATTTCCATCATTTCGACTGAGGCTTCTTCAGCGTTCTCATCTGAAGTCTCTGACACAAGCTTTTTCATATTGGTTATATCTTTTGTAATAAGACTTTTCGCATCGCCCTCTAATTTTCCGGCAAGACCACTCATCTTTTTGATTATCACTTCGTCTCTTTGTTTCCTTCTCTCCGCTCTATCTTTTCGAACCTCATCCATTTCAAGAAGATGATTTCTATATCTACCTAAAGCATTTGATAATTGCCCTACTTCGTTAGTTTCTGAAGATAAAAAGCCTTTATTTTGCGGTATCTGTTTGGTTGTATCTCCCTTAGTAAGCGCTTCAAGAACTTCGATTGCTTTTGCAATTCTTGAAAAGGCTCCATCCTGAATCCACCATATTGCCAACACAATTAATATAATTACAGCAAAAGTAAAAATGATTGAATTCAGTGTCGAGTCTCTTAATTCTTTGAGATCACCAGCAACATTTTTGATTACAAAGAAAAGAGCTGTGTTTGGATTTACTGTTGATGCAACTGGTACAGAAGTAAGAGACAAACCTAGAGCTTCAAAGTTTTTACTATCAAGATTAGTTAAACCATTCTCTAAAATATCAGTTTTAATATGATTAAAACTATAATTTGTTACACCAATTGATTCATCCACAGATAGTTCATCAGAGTAAACAGCATCAATAATTTGATTGTTGGAAACAATGCCTGTTCGAACACCTAAATCACTCTCAAAAATTGTCATCGATTGTCTTAAATCTCTTCCAATAATGACTGAACCTAGTAATTGACCTGTGCTGACACCAAACTCGTTGCTCATGTAAACTGGAAAGCCAACAATCTGATGTAGATTAGTATTACCATCAGGCTCTTGGGCAAAAATGACTTCATTGGTTACGCTCAATCTGTTTTTTATTTTGCCAAGGAAAGCAGAGACAGAGTCGTCTCGAAGAAAATTAATTTTATTATTAGCATCACAAACATCAATTGAATTTCCGACATCTGCCCAGTCAAATGCGTAAAGACAGGTAAGTTCTGTATTATTTTCGTTATAAATTTTTATGAAACTTATATTTCCTAAATCTACCTCATCAAGAAACATCTCATCGATCATTATGAATAAATCACTTTCTATTTCTTGATCTAAAGCCTCGATAAGAGGGTTTGCATAATCAAAACCTTCAAAACCAATATCTATAAATAATGGGATTTCAGAGTAGGGGTTCCAATATTGTTGGCCCTTTTCTCCAGATGTACCCCAAGAATTTAGGTTTGAGAAACTATTATCAATGGACTGTACCCACGCTGATTCAACGATGCTCGTATACTGACTATTTGCTGATTTAGTTTGAATATTCTGATTCTGAACATTCATGTATAAGAGAATGCCAGCAATAATGATATTGCCAATAAGACCAAATATCAGAATCTGGGTACGAACGAGCATTTTTTTGAATTAATCAGCTAGTTGAAAAGTAAATTTTGCTGTAACGCCCTCAACTCTAACTGCTATTCCGTTTAGTACGTATGGTTCATATGCCCATCTTCTAACTGCTCTCATAGAGGCTCTTTCAAATGATCCAGGCTTATCAGTGTCTACAACATAAGGATCAAGCACTTCTCCCTCTGGTGAAACATCAAATTCCACAACAACATACCCTTCAATTCCACGTCTTAAAGCAGATCTTGGATAAGCTGCTCCAGGTGCGTAGACTCTTTGAACTTCTACTTCTAAGGTTTGTCCATTAACTGATACAGAACCTTTATCACTTGCAGCGAATGTACTTATAGAAATTGCTAACAATAGTAGAGATAAATATTTCATAAACCGCATTATACATTAAAATTAGTGTTTTTTAAGTGACGTAATTGCAAAAAAATTATAGACTACATTACTCTTTGGGCCTGTAGCTCAGTTGGTTAGAGCAGTGGACTCATAATCCATTGGTCGGAGGTTCGAGTCCTCCCGGGCCCACCATTTTAATGTTTAGACTCCTCCCAAAGAGGAAATGGGTCGTTTAAATTTGTCCAAAATTCTTCTCCTTTATTCAAATCTTCATGTGTGACCAAACATTCATCAAGAGCTTTAATCATGGCATCTTTATCAAGTTTTTGACCAATAAAAATTAATTCTTGTCTCATATCTCCGAAAGGCTCTTCCCAAATTGATCTAATATAATCAAGAGTTTGTTTATCAGTCGGCCACTTTGATTGAGGAACAGCTCTCCAAAACATCCCCCCGTATCCATAATGTGCAATGCCTCCTGCTTGACTCCATTGTCCTGCATACTCAAGACGGGAACCAAGCCAAAAGTAGCCTTTTGATCTAATTAGCTTTCCATATTTACCAAGATTATGTACAAAGTTAAAAAATTTATCGGGGTAAAAAGGGCGTCTAGCAGTGTAACTAAAACTACTAATACCGTATTCCTCTGTTTCGGGCACATGTTCACCTCTCATTTCTTTCAACCATCCAGGAGCTTGTTTTGCTCTTTGAAAATCAAAAAGATTGGTGTTTAGTACTTTTTCAATTTCAACATTACCGTTTTTAATTGGAATTATCTCAGCTTCAGTATTTAGAGTTTTTATGATTGCCTTGAGTTTCGAAATGTCGTCTTTTTTTACTAAATCTGTTTTGCTTAGCAAGATTACATCAGCAAATTCAATTTGATCAATTAGTAAGTCGGCTACACTCCGTTCGTCATCATCACCAAGTGATTCACCAGTTTCTTTAAGGTATTTAGCTTCATCATAATCTTTAATAAAATTTACTGCATCTACTACGGTAACCATAGTATCTAGTTTTGCTGTATTTGAGAGTGAAATACCCTTTTCATCCTCAAAAGTAAAAGTTTCAGCTACGGGCAGTGGCTCAGATATTCCTGTTGATTCTATTACAAGATAATCAAATTTTTTCTCTTCAGCTAATTTATTAATTTCTAGAAGTAAATCCTCTCTGAGTGTGCAACAGATACAACCATTACTCATTTCAACAAGTTTTTCTTCACTTCTATTCAGAGAGACTTCATTTTTTATTAAAGATGCGTCTATATTTATCTCGCTCATATCATTAACAATTACAGCAACCTTTTTATTTTCTCGATTATTAAGTATGTGGCTAAGTACTGTTGTTTTACCAGCACCTAAGAAGCCTGATAACACAGTTACTGGCAGCCTGTTAGATGTTTTATTTTGCATTATAGAATCACTTATATATTTTTAAATTAACATATCTGTCAATAGCAATAAGATTAAAAAAAGAGCTCCTTCCAGAGCTCTTCATTTAAAAAACTAATTATTAGACATCAAGATCAAATCTATCAGCATTCATAACTTTATTCCAAGCTGAGATAAAGTCTTTGATAAATTTATCATTAGAATCATCCATTGCATAAACTTCTGCAATTGACCTTAGCTGTGAATTTGAACCAAATACTAAATCCACTCGTGAAGCAGATCTAATTTTTTCTCCTGATACACGATCAAATGCATCGTAAGCATTAGTACCTGATGGTTTCCATTCAACACTCATATCAAGAAGTGTTTTAAAGAAATGATTATCAAGCTTATCGGCATTGTCAGAGAATAAGCCCAGTCCACTATGGCTGATACCTAGTGATCTCATACCCCCAACTAAAACTGTCATCTCAGGAGCAGTCAGGCCTAAAAGTTGAGCTTTATCAACTAACATTTCCTCAGGACTGACTGAGTATTCAGTTTTTTGATAGTTTCTAAAGCCATCGGCTAATGGTTCTAAGACTCTAAATGACTCTGGATCTGTTTGTTCCTCAAGTGCATCACCTCTACCAGGTGAAAAGGGAACTTTAACTCCTGATGCTTTTTCAATTGCTACATTTCCAGCAAGAACAATAACATCAGCCAGTGATGCCCCAGTCTCATCAGCAATAGGCTGAAGTGTATCAAGAACTTTAGTAAGCTGTTCTGGTTTATTTACATCCCAATCTTTAAGTGGAGCAAATCTAATTCTTGCACCATTCGCACCACCTCTCAGGTCGGAACCTCTAAATGTTGAAGCACTAGCCCAAGCAGTTTCTATCATCTCTTGTAAGCTCAGACCACTTTCAGAAATTTTAGTTATTACTGCATCGACATCATAGTCAGTTTTTCCTGCAGGTACTGGATCTTGCCAAATCAACTCTTCCTCAGGAACTTCAGGTCCAAGGTATCTAACTTTTGGGCCCATATCTCTATGAAGAAGTTTGAACCATGCTCTTGCAAAGGCATCTGCAAACTCTTCAGGGTTATCTTTGAAGTGAAGTGAGACCTTTCTGTATTCAGGGTCTTCCTTTAGAGCTAAATCTGAAGTTAACATAATTGTAGTTACCTTTTGATTTGGGTCCTCAACATCAGGAGCATAATTTTCTTCTTCCAAATCTTTAGGATGCCACTGAAAAGCACCAGCAGGACTTTTAACTAGTTCATAGTCATACTTGAAGAGGTTTTCAAAATAACCGTTATCCCACTGTGCAGGATTCTTGGTCCATGGTCCTTCTAGACCACTTGTAATTGTATCTCTTCCCATTCCTTTGCCGTAACCATTCTTCCAACCAAATTGTTGTTGTTCCATTGGAGCATCTTCTGGACCAACACCAACTAGACCATCATCACCAGCTCCATGACACTTACCAAAAGTATGTCCTCCAGCAATTAATGCTACAGTTTCATAATCATTCATAGCCATTCTTCCAAATGTCTCTCTAATGTCGTGTGCACTAAGTTTTGGATCTGGGTTTCCATCAGGACCTTGTGGATTTACATAAATTAGACCCATTTGAACTGCTGCAAGTGGATTGTTTAATAATCTTTCTCCTACATATCTGTTGTTTCCTAACATTTCCTCTTCAGGACCCCAATAAATATCTTCTTCAGGTTCCCAAATATCTGGTCTGCCTCCACCAAAACCAAAAGTTTTACCTCCCATGGATTCTATTGCTGCATTACCAGCAAGAACTAAGAGGTCGGCCCAGCTTAACTGCTTGCCATATTTTTGTTTGATGGGCCATAGAAGTCTTCTCGCTTTATCAAGATTTCCATTATCAGGCCAAGAATTTAAAGGTGAAAATCTTTGTGCACCAGTACCAGCTCCACCTCTACCATCGCCAATTCTGTAGGTTCCAGCAGCATGCCAGGTCAATCTCACAAAGAATGGTCCATAATGACCATAGTCTGCGGGCCACCATTCTTTTGAATCGGTCATTAGGTCATATAAGTCTTGTTTTAAAGCCTCATAATCTATTTTTTTAAACTCTTCTTTGTAATCAAAATCTTCTTCTAATGGATTTGATTTTGAATCATGTTGATGCAAGATATTTAAATTAAGCTGATTAGGCCACCAATTTACATTTGAATGGCTGCCAGCTGTTTTGGTATTAGCCCCATGAATAACAGGACATTTATTTTCTTCACTCATAATTGATTACG
Source organism: uncultured SAR86 cluster bacterium (assembly GCA_902563885.1). Lineage (GTDB taxonomy): Bacteria > Pseudomonadota > Gammaproteobacteria > Magnimaribacterales > TMED112 > TMED112. The sequence goes on from CACEYZ010000003.1 coordinate 90,656, forward strand.
TTTGTTTATTACACTCCAGATATAATTGTAGATTCACTTACTGCTTTTTCAATAACGTTATAAGAAAAAAACAAAATGTTACAAAAATGTCTTAAATATAGTGCTAGGATTAAATTGTGAAAAAAATAGGCATGTATCCAGGCTCATTTGATCCAATGACAAAAGGTCATATGGATATTGTGAGAAAAGCTCTCACTATTTTTGATGAAGTTGTTATTGCGGTATTAGAAAATAGTGCTAAAACTATGTTATTTACACCTGATGAAAGAAAAAAAATGATTGAAGAAATTTATATAAAAGATGAAAGGGTAAGATGCATATCATTAGGCTCAAAATTAACTATCAGCCTTGCTGAAGAAATATCAGCTCAAGGAATAATTAGGGGTCTTCGAGCTATGTCAGATTTTGAGTACGAATTTCAGATAGCGAACATTAATAGATCTCAAAATGAAAGAATAGAAAGCATCTTCTTTACTGCTACTGATAAATTTACTTATGTTTCATCTTCAATGGTAAAGGAAATTGCTCTTTATAAAGGAAAGGTCGACGAATTTGTTGACCCAGTTGTAAAAAAAGAATTGGAAAAAAAATATAACTAACTCTGGCAGTTTTTGCAAAAATAAGTACTTCTATTGTTTTGCCTTATTTGAAAGATTTTTGATTTGCATTCCTTGCATTCTTCTCCCTCTCTGTCATAAACAAAAAGCTTAATTTTAAAATAGCCGGGTTTATTCTCTGCATTGTGATAATCGTTGAGTGTAGTACCACCAAATTTTATAGCTCTATTTAAAACAATCTTGCTAAACTTAATGATTTTATCGCACTGGATTTTAGTAACTTTATTGCCCCTTTTTTTTGGGGACAGCCTGCTTAAGAAAAGAATTTCAGATGCATAAATATTGCCAATTCCAGAGATAATTTTGTTATTTAATAACAGTGCCTTTAGGGTTGATCTAGAATTCTTAATTTTGTTATAAAAGTACTTACCATCTTTTTGAGAAAGTGGGTCTGGGCCATTATTTTCAAACATAGAAAATTCTTCATTTTTTAATACAAGATGAAATAATCCAAACCTTCTTGTATCGTTAAAAATTAATGATTTTCCAGTTTCTAGCTCTAGAATGACATGATCATGTTTTAATTTTTGGAACTTGTTGTGTACTCGCAATGTTCCTGACATGCCTAGATGGATAATTATTTTTGACTCATCGTTAAGTTGTAAAAAAATATACTTTCCTTTTCTGCCTACTTCGATGATTTTTTTATTGATGATTTTTTTTAGTTTAGTTTTATTTACAGGGACTCTTAAACTTGAATTTCTTACTTCTATTTTCTTAATTATTTTATTTTTTAAGAAAGGCTCAACTCCTCTTTTGGTAGTTTCAACTTCAGGTAATTCTGGCACTTAGTCTAAAAAATTATTTACTTCAATTATATCCTGAGGTTTCAAGCTTCCTGTAGCCTGTTTAAACTCAAGACTTCTAATAATGAAATCATATTTTGCTTGAGACAGCCTATTCTGAGCGTCAAAAAAATTTCTCTCCGCTCGTAATAGATCGACTAGATTTCTTGCTTTAAGTTCATATCCAAGTCTTGTTGCTTCTAGAGCATCTTCAGAGCTTTCATAAGAAGCCTCTAGCGATTCAATATTCAATTGTCCGGTTTTTAAAGATGTATAAAGAGATCTAATGCGTTGAGTCACATTTCTTTGAATTAATAAAAGCTGCTCCTCTGTTCTTACTTCTTCAAGCATGGCTTGCCTTCTTTGGGAACTGTTTAACCCCGAAGTAAAAAGTGGCATGGAAAATTGAACAGAAAAACTTCTATTTTCAGTTTCCTCGGGAATAAAAAAAGGTAAATCTAAATCCGAGTCCACGCCATCAAAAGTGTATTGTTTTGAGGTTCTTCTGTTGGCATTTGCATTTAAATCTATTTTCGGAAGAAAGTTTGATGTCCTAGCTCTTGTTTTAGACTCCGCTGCTTCAAGTCTACTTTCTGCTTCTGAAATCAAGAAATTCTTTTCAATTCCTTTTTCTACTTCGTCAGTAACACCTTCTAGATTGACAACAGATTTAAAATCATCTTTTAAGGGACTTATTAATTTAACCTCCCTTCCAACAATTGCATTTAATTCCTCAAAAGCAATATCCACATTACCTTCTGCCAGAACTCTATCTGAAATAGCTCTATTTAACGCTGCTTTTGCCTCTGCTAACTCAATTCTTGAGGCAGCACCTGCTTCAAATTTATCATTAATTTCTTCAAATTGATTTTCTAAAGTTCTTTCATTAGCGCCTCTAGTTTTAAAGAGTGACCTAGCTGACAGAACATTAAAATAAGCTCTTGTCACTCTTATCATTAAATTTTGTTGTTGATAGGCAAATTGTGCTTCAGCTGCACGATAGTTCTTTTGCGCTTGCCGTGAAGTAAACCAGGAATCAAGCCTGAAGAGTGGTTGATTAAAATTTAGGTTATAAGAAAAAGTATTATAATCATTTTGCAATATTCTCTCTTGATAATATTCATTCCAATTAGTGGATGCAGATAGATTCAATCGAGGCAACAATGCAGAAATTGATTGGTTTCTAAATTCTTTGGAAATTTTTAAATCAGCTTTTTTTGAATTAAATTCTGGGTCTTTTTCTAAAGCCTCATTATAAATTGAAAGCAAATCATCAGCTGTAAAAACTGTGGAGATGAATATTAAAGTTAAAAATAATTTTTTCATGGTAAAAATATGTTTGTATTCTGCATTAAAACCTTTTATTTAACAATTTAATCTTAATATCTTAGTATTCTGTAATTAGTTTCAAATTAGTATGATTAAAATTCCTAAAATTCTTTCAATT
>CACEYZ010000004.1 GCA_902563885.1 uncultured SAR86 cluster bacterium
GATATAACTTCTTCTTGCTGAGATTTGCTGTCTACTTTAGCTGGAACTTTTTGAGTTGTAGAATTTAGAGAAAATACTTTTGGTCCTCCTTCACCTTCCAGTTTCTGGACTAGTCCTTGCTTTCTAGCTGATTCTTGCCCCTCTTTAACTGCTTGAGCTAAGTAATTTAGAACAAACTTGATAGTTTTTGAAGAATCATCATTTATAGGAATAAAATTTGTTAGATTATTTGGATTACTGTTAGTGTCAACTAACCCATACACAGGAATTCCCATTTTTAACGCCTCTTGAACGGCAATTTTTTCATTCTCAACATCAATCACAAAAAGAGCATCCGGTAAACCTTTCATATCTTTTACTCCACCGAAATTTAAGAGAAGCTTCTTCATTTCCTTTTCAAGTTGGACTGCCTCTTTTTTTATCATCCCTTCTAACTGTCCAGAAGCTTTATTTTCTTCATACTCTAGAAGTTTGTTGATGGGAACTCTAATGGTTTTCCAGTTTGTAAGCATTCCGCCGAGCCATCTGTGTGATATATAAGGCATTTCTGTTTCTTTGCCGAAAGACTCTACATAAGTATTTGCAGCTCTTTTTGTACCGACAATCATTATTTTATTTCCTACTGCTGACAAATTTTTGAATACATCGTAAAACTCTAGTAACTTTTCCTGTGTTTTAAAAAGATTAATAATGTGGATATTATTTTTTTCACAAAAGATAAACTCTTCCATATTTGGATTCCAAAATCTTTTTCTATGGCCAAAATGTGCGCCAAGTTCAAAAAGCTTTTCAACTGTTAAACTATTTTTTTCCATTTAATTCCTCAACGAAGGTTTGCATATGATAAAGTTTTTTAGGCTTTTGGTAAAACCATTTTGCAATTTTAAGTGCACCTTCTGCAAAAACCTTTCTGTCATTAATTGAATGTTTAATTTCAATTGTTTCACCATTGAAGATAAATTTAATTTTATGAATACTTTTATTTGATGTGCTTCTTGTAACCTTAATTTTATTTTTTGGTATTCCGACTTGATTTGCCAAAAATATCGCTGTCCCAGAGGGCCTATCAATTTTTGATTTGTGATGAGTTTCTGATATGGAAATATATCCTGTACTTGATTTTTTAATGTCTCTTAGAAGAGCTGCAAGAATGAAAATATTTTTTGATGTATTAGGTGCAATAAAAATTGGCATTAATTTTGATAAAGCATGCAGTTTTTTTTCACCCCTTTTATCAATTCCTGTTGAACAAAAAATTACAGGCTTTTTAAATTCTTGAAAAAATTTAATTTTACTGTTGATTTGTTTTGAATTGGAAAAATCTATTATTAAGTCAGTATTTTCAGAGGGATCTTTTTTAAATGTCAGCCCATTTTTTTTATTGAAATGAAATTTTCCTGAGTCTTTTCCTAAGTTTTTTGATTTGCTGTGAACCAAAGCATCTATTACAGAGATATCCTTAAATTTTTTTGATTCCTTTAAAATTGCTTTGCCCATTTTTCCAGATGAGCCAAGTAAAGAAATATTAATCATCAAACTTTTTATTCAGCTGATCTAAATAGCTTTGATGCTCTGGATAGTTCTCTTTAATATTTGAAAAAATGTTTATCATTTCCTTCTTGTCTTTGCTGGAAAGATTAGTTGGAGTTTCAACTACAACTCTTACAAATAAATCTCCTTGTGTTCTGCCGTGCAATGAGCCCGCTCCTTTATCTTTGATCTTGAATACTTTTCCAGTTTGTGTTTCAGGTGGAATCTTTAATAAAATTTTCTTAGTAAGGGTTGGTATTTCAATATCATCACCCACTAACGCCTGATCTAATCTCAACGGAACTTCACAATATAAATTATTTCCCTCTCTCTCAAAAAAAGAATGTTTTTTGAGGTTTATTACAATATAAAGATCTCCACTTTCTCCTCCATATTGACTTTGCTCACCCTCTCCAGAAAGTCTAATTTTGTTTCCTATATCTACCCCTGGAGGTATGTTAACTTCAACTTTTTTTCCGTTATTAGGAAGTTTTATTTCAACTGATTTTCCAAAAACTGCTTCTTCAAGTGTTAATTCCAAAGCTATCTGAATATTTCTACCTCTTGGTGGCCTTCTCCTACTTGAACCAAAAATATCACCGAATATATCACCAAATATTTCATCCCCACCAAAAATATTATTAAAAATATCATTAATATTTACGTCATTAAAGCCAGTATGGCCAAAGTTTGAGTTAACACCTTGATGACCAAACTGATCATAAGTTGTCCTTTTTTGTGGATCATTTAAAACTTCATAGGCTTCGGCTGCTTCTTTAAACTTATCTTCAGCTTCTTTATTTCCTGGGTTTTTGTCTGGATGGTATTTTATTGCAAGTCTTTTAAAAGCTTTTTTTAATTCTTCGGGAGTTGCGCTCTTCGATACACCAAGAACTTCGTAATAATCCCTTTTCACTTTTAGCTTTTATCTTTTTCTTCATCAACTTCTTTAAATTCTGCATCTACTGCTTCATCAGATTTTCCTTCACCTTTATCAGGTTCAGATTCGGGTTGATCACTTTTATATAACTTTGAGGACAAAGGTTGAGCTACTTTAGATAATTCTTCGACTGATTTATCAATTTTGGATTTATCATCTTTTTTACATGCTTCTTCTACGGCTGATATTGCTTCGTTCAATGATTTTTTTTCATCATCTGAAAGTTCGTCAGCATTTTCATCCATGGCTTTCTTTGTGGCACTTGCCAAGCTATCAGCCATATTTCTTGAAGCAACAAGCTCCTCAAATTTTTTGTCTTCCTCTGCATTAGCCTCAGCATCTTTTACCATTTTTTCAATTTCATCATCTGATAAACCGCTGCCTCCTTGTATTGTGATAGATTGTTCCTTGTTTGAAGATTTATCTTTTGCAGAAACATCAATCTTTCCGTTTGCGTCAATATCAAAAGTCACCTCAATTTGTGGTGTTCCCCTAGGTGCAGCAGGAATATCTGTAAGATTAAATTGACCTAAAGATTTGTTGTCAGTTGCTTTCTTTCTTTCTCCCTGTAGAACGTGAACTGTGACTGCTGTCTGATTGTCTTCTGCAGTGGAAAATACCTGTGATTTATTAGTGGGAATAGTTGTATTCTTCTCAATTAATGGCGTCATTACTCCTCCCAGTGTCTCTATACCCAGTGTTAAAGGTGTAACATCCAATAACAGAACATCAGATCTCTCTCCACTAAGGACAGCTCCTTGTGTTGCAGCTCCTAAAGCAACTGCTTCGTCAGGGTTTATATCTTTTCTTGGCTCTTTCCCAAAGAAACCTGTTACAGTTTTCTGCACCATAGGCATTCTAGTTTGGCCACCCACTAGGATCACTTCATCTATGTCTTTAGGGCTTAATTTGGCATCTTTCAGAGCAGTTTTTACAGGTTCGAGACTTTTCTTTACTAAATCTCCAACCAATGATTCGAGTTTTGCCCTAGTTAATTTCTGCACTAAATGTTTTGGCCCAGAGGCATCTGCTGTTATGTACGGAAGATTTATTTCTGTTTGCTCTGATGTTGAAAGTTCAATTTTTGCTTTTTCAGCACCCTCTTTAAGCCTTTGTAAGGCCATTGGGTCTGTGTTGAGATCAAAGCCAGATTCTTTTTTGAATTCACTAGCAAGATGTTCAATTAAAATAGAGTCAAAGTCTTCTCCACCTAAATGAGTATCGCCTGATGTTGACACAACCTCAAATTGATACTCTCCATCAACATTAGTCATTTCTATTATAGAAATATCAAAAGTACCTCCACCTAAATCGTAAACAGCTATAACTCCGTCTTTTTTTAGTTTGTCTAATCCAAAGGCTAGTGCAGCTGCAGTTGGCTCATTAATAATCCTTTTAACTTCTAATCCTGCAATTTTCCCAGCAGCTTCAGTTGCCTTTCTTTGTGAATCATTAAAATAAGCTGGTACAGTTACAACTGCACCATCAACTTTTGAACCAAGATAATCTTCGGCAGTTTTTTTCATTTTTTTCAAAATCTCAGCTGAAACTTGTGGTGGTGCAATCTTTTTGCCTTCAATTTCTACCCACGCATCACCATTTTCTGCTTCAACTATCCCAAATGGACAAGATTTAATATCTTTTTGAACTTCTTTATCTTTAAATTTTCTTCCAACTAGTCTTTTTACTGCAAACAAAGTATTTTTTGGATTCGTTACAGCCTGTCTTTTTGCTGCTTGACCCACAAGAATTTGATTATCAGACGTATATGCAACTGCTGATGGAGTAGTCCTATTGCCCTCTGAATTCGAAATAACTTCAGGCTCTGAACCCTCCATAACAGCTACGCATGAATTAGTTGTGCCTAAGTCTATACCTATTACTTTTCCCATTTTTTTAAAATTCTAATTTTTGTTAACTACAACTAAAGCAGGTTTGACGACTCTTTCGTTAAGTTCCCAACCCCGTTCTAGAGTTTCTATAACAATATTATCTTTTTCCCCCTGGTTATTGACCGTTGAAACAGCTTCATGTTTCTCAGGGTCAAACTCTTCACCAGTAGGATTAATGGGTACTATGTTGAAATCTTCAAGGGTTTTTTCAAAGGAATTTAAAATTAACAAAATTCCCTCTTTGTCTATATTTTTTTCTTCTTTTGAATTTTCTATAGCTTTTTCAAGGGAAGTGATGATTGGAATTAATGATGATAATAGTTCGGAGTTAGCATATTTTAATGCATTTGTAATTTCATTAGATGTACGTTTTTTGAAATTCTCTAATTCTGCTCTACCCCTTAAGACTTCATCTTGTGAATCAGTAACTTTTTGTAATAGCTCTTCGTAACTGAGAGTATTTAAATCTTTTTTTTCTTCAGTAATATTTTCGGTAGATTTACTTTCTTCAGGAGATTGATTGTCTTTTTTTGTCATTAATGATTATTAGTTCTTTTTCTTTCTAACATATAAGATGACACTTTGATCTAAAAGATCATAGCCATGCTTCTCAGCTATTTCTCTTTGTTTCTTTTTAATTGTTTCATCATGGAACTCTGTAATAGCACCAGTTTCTACACACACCATATGATCATGATGTTGGGGGTCATTAAGTTCATAAACAGCTTTGTTTTCTTCAAACTTATGTTTTACAACCATTCCTGCATTTTCAAATTGTGTCAAAACTCTGTATACAGTTGCTAATCCAATATCATAGCTATTCATTACTAATTCTTTATATATATCTTCAGCTGTGTAATGATCTTCTGTACCTGCAGTTCTCTGCATTATTTCAAGAATTTTTATTCTTGGTAGAGTAGCTTTTAAGCCAGCTTCTTGTAAATTTTTGTTGGTTTTATCGTCCATACAATTTATTCTATGTCAAATGAGGTTTTTCATCTACGTAATTATATTCTTAGTAGTGGCTTCTTGTTCTAATACAAGTATTTATAATAGAACAGTTACTCAAGGTACTGTTTTTAAACAAGACGATATTGATAGACTTGAAATAGGTATGAGCAAAGATCAAGTTTCTTTTATTATGGGTCAACCAAGTTTTCAAAATATTTTTGATGAAAATATATGGGATTATTATTTTCAAGTAAAAAACGGCGCAAAAATTCAATCTGAAAAAAAGCTAAAGCTGTTCTTTGATGAAAATGGCGAGCTAGAAGAGATTGAAGTAATAAAGATCTAGAAAAACTTTATAAAGAATATTCTCTCAAGATTTCCTAGTACCCAAATTACCATCAGGAATAATGGGCTAACCCACCTCAATATGAAAATCCAGGCTGAAAATAAAAGCTTGCTTTTAAACCCTAATTTTTCCATATCAATGATTTTGCTCAGTCTCCACCCAACAAATGCAGAGATACCTGTTCCTCCTAATAGAAGTAAGAAGTCATCGGCTATATATTTCATCATCTCAAAAGGGTTCTCAAGACTTCCAACTTTAAAATCCTTTAAAACATTAAATCCAGACACACTTATGAGACATAGAATTATACAAATTGCTATTACTATAAATGTTGCACGAGTTCTTGTAGTTGGCATTCGCTCTTGAACCCATAGAACACTAGGCTCAAGAATTGAAATCATTGAACTTAATGCTGCGACTGCAAGCAAAAGATAAAAAAGCGGCCCCACAAACTGACCAATTGCACCTAACTCAGCAAAAGCTGTGGACATTGTTTTAAAAACGAGCTCTGTTCCTGCATTAGGATCCAAAAAAGGAAATGCAAATACCAATGGGAAAATTGCAAGTCCTGCAAGAAGAGCTACTGAAGTATCTGCTGTTACAACAATAGATGAGGCGCCAGGTACTTTTTGTTCTTTAGGCATGTAATATCCAAATGCCATGAGTGTCCCCATACCTATACTTAATGAAAAGAATGCCTGTCCTATCGCGGCTTGCATTGTCGCGGCAGAAAATTGTTCAGCTTTCCAAGAAAATAAATAAGAAAGTGCAGCACTCATATCACCTCTGTATGCTCCATAACCAACCATTAAAATTATTAAGAAAAATAAAGTAGGCATCAGAATACGCATTGATGACTCTATACCTTTTTCTATTCCTCTAGCTAGCACAAATCCTGTTAAAGCAAGAAATAGAAGAAACCAAAATGTCATTTCTACAAAGCTTGAAATTTCAGTGTTATAAATAACTGTAGGATCTTTGCCAATGAAACCTGACGCTGATATAAAACCATAATTTATTACTAATCCAGCAATAACAGCGTAATAACCACCTATGAATAGGTTCGATAAAATTCCCAAGTAACCTACAACTCTCCAATTCTTAGTCGAGTTTGTTTTTTCTGCAGTATTTATCATTGCGGATACGGGGTCTTTTTTTCCAATCTTACCTATGGCGACTTCTGCCATAAATACAGGTAATCCAAGCAAAATAACAAAGAAAATGTAAAGCAAGACAAAGAGGCCTCCACCGTTTTCTCCAGCCTTATAAGGGAATCCCCAAATATTTCCAAGTCCGACAGCCGAACCTGTCGCTGCTAGTAAGAATGCTAAATTATTGTTCCACCTAGTATTACTTTGCATGTTTTAGATAATTATTGATAAGTAAATATAAACGCAATCATAACTAAATGGCAAATCCTAACTGCAAAAGTTAAAAAAAACCTTAAGTCTTGATACCACTTGTCTGATTTAATTAATTTTTTTTCAAAAAAATATATTCCCTCATAAACTAACAATAAAGTGATTAAAACAACATTTATTTGAATAAGGTTATTAATAGGGAATACCTTTAAAGTTAATACTACTAATGTTGCGAGGCTAAATAGAAATACTGATGGAATAATTCCTTTTTTTTGCATCAAAGCGTACGCCCATAGAGTACCAGTTAAAAAAATTGCCATATATTGTGACCAAAGCATGAATGATGTAATAAAAAATCCAGGCATTGAAGGATTTATCCAAACTATTATTGGAATGAAAATAAATGGCAAAAGTCCTAGATAAGAAAAAAGTTTAGCCTTATCTTGTAAAATCATATTTATGAATAGTAAAACTATAGCATCCAATAAGAAAGCAAGGTTTGATTATTTTTTAGATGAAACTTTTGTAGCTGGGTTGCTTTTAGAGGGGTGGGAGGTTAAATCCTTACGAGAAGGGAAATTAAATCTTAAAGAGTCATACATAAAAGATATTAAAAATGAATTGTGGCTAGTTGGTTCAAGAATAGATCCAGTTAAATTTATTAATCAAAAAGAAGGTGTTGATCCTTTAAGGTTTAGAAAACTTCTCCTGAATAAAAAGGAAGTAAAAAAAATACTTTTTGCTATTTCTGCAAAAGGACAAACATGCGTACCAGTTAAACTTTTTTGGAAGGGAACTCTGGCTAAGCTTGAACTAGCATTAGCAAGAGGTAAGAAAAATTATGATAAAAAGGCTTCTAAAAAAATTGCAGATATAAACAGAGATAAAGAAAGGGCTTTAAAAAACTTCAAATAGGTATTATTATCTCTCGCTCGGGGGCGTATTTGGCTTTGACGTCTACCATGGAACCCGAAGTGCATACCGAGAATGAACACACCTCGTTAAAATTGTTCAAAAAATTAGTTGCAGATAATTACAACTATAGATTGGCTGCTTAAAGTCAACCTGTTTAAAACTGTAGCCTACTACGGGTTTAAATAGTCATTAATGTAGGATATACCTCATTTTTGCCAAGAAATGGGAAGAATTTACTGGCTTTGCTTAGTATGTCTTGATCATCAGGTTATACTAATGCGAGATTAATTGATGAATCTATGTATGTAGATGCTAGGGGAAAGTGATGACGGACGTGGGTTCGAATCCCGCCGCCTCCACCAATTAGAAAGAAATATATGGCAAATTCAAAATCAGCTGAAAAAAGAGCTAGGCAAAATAAAAAAAGATATGAGCTAAAGCACGCTCAAAGATCAATGATGAGAACAGCTGTAAAAAGAGTTGAAAAAGCTGTTGAGACTAAAGATAAAAATAAGAAAGAGACATTTAAAACTACTCAGGCAGTGCTTGATAACTTAGCTAATAAGGGTGTCATTCATAAAAATAAGGCTGCGCGTCTGAAAAGCAGGCTTAATAAAAAAATCAAAGCCTCTTAAATAATTCTTTTTTAAGTTCCTCTAAGCCAGTACCATTCTTTGATGAAATAAGTATTAATGGAATATCCTTTAATCTTTTTGAAAACTGATTAACTATGTTAGAAATTTTCTGGTCTGTAATTAAATCTACTTTTGTTAAGCATACCCATCTTTTTTGTTTGGAAAAATCTAAATGAAACTCTTTCAATTCCTTTTCTATAATTGAAAAAGAGTCTAATGCCTCATCAGCTGAAATACTGCAATCAACTAAATGAAGTAAAAATTTTGTTCTATGTAAATGTCTTAAAAATTTAAATCCTAAACCATGGCCATCTGAAGCTCCCTCTATTATTCCTGGCATATCGGCAATAGTTAACGATTTTTCTGAGTTTTCTAATACTCCTAATGTCGGTATTAATGTAGTAAAAGGAAAATTTCCCACTTTTGATTTACTGTTTGTAAGGGCGTTTATAAGTGTAGATTTCCCGGCATTTGGTAGACCTAATAACCCAATATCAGCAATAAGACGCATCTCTAAAAAAATCTCTCTACTGTCTGATTGTTCACCCTTGGTAGTTTTTTTTGGAGCTTGATTTGTTGGGGACTTAAAACGTGCATTCCCTAAACCACCTTTGCCACCTTTTGCAACTATAATTTTTGAGTTAGATTCGTTTATTTCGCCAATTAATTCCTTTGTCTGTGTCGCATAGATTTGAGTGCCTATGGGAACTTTAATCACTAAATCTTCACCTGATTTTCCTTTTTTATTTCTACCACTGCCATTCTTTCCAGAGACTGCTTGAAAGTTTCTTTTTCCTTTAAAACTTGATAATGAATTTAGGTTAAGATCTATTTCTAAAATTATATCGCCGCCATCACCACCATCGCCACCATCGGGACCTCCTCTTTCAATATATTTCTCACGGCGAAAACTTAAACAGCCATCTCCACCTTTGCCAGAAATTACAGTGATTTTGGCTTCATCGAAATAAGCCATCTGAGTTATTTTTGAGGGACGATATTAACGAATTTTCTTTTGTTTTCACCTTTTACTTTAAATTCTACCGAACCGCTTTTCAAAGCAAAAAGAGTGTCATCTTTTCCAATACCGACATTTTGACCAGGATGAAATTTTGTTCCTCTTTGTCTTACAAGAATTTCACCTGCGTTGACATTTTGACCGCCAAATCTTTTAACTCCGAGAAAATTTGGATTTGAATCTCTACCATTTTTACTTGAGCCACCTGCTTTTTTATGAGCCATTGTTTATTTCCTTAATATCAATCATTGTAACTTTTCTTCTATGTCCCACTATCCTTTTAGAGTCTTTTCTTCTTCTAAATTGTATAGCATACACTTTATCTTTTTTTGCATGATCTAACACTTTTCCTGAAACGAATGCTTTTGCAACATATGGCTTACCAATTTTTGGTGTTTTTCCGTCTGAAAGCAACAGAACCTTGTCAAACTTTACTGTATCCCCTTTTTTCTTATCAGAAATGAAGTCGACTTCGATTTTGGACCCGATTTCTACTTTTTCTTGATTATTACCTGTGTCTATAATTGCGTACATTTCTTAAAATATAGTTATGTCATTTCATGAGGTTGAAAATTTAACTGAATTTTTAGATGAAGTAAAGCTAAAAATGCTGAATATTACAGGTTCGAGTAACAAGAATATTAAAGAAATTTCTGATTATGTTCTCGCCAATCCTGGAAAATTTATTAGGACACAGCTTGTATTTATTTATGGCTCTGTTATAGATATCGAAAAAAGGAAATTAATTGAACTTGCGGCTGCGTCTGAATTAATTCATTTATCTACCCTTATACATGATGACATAATTGATGAGGCAAAAATTAGAAGGAATAAACCTACAGTCATAGCGAAATGGGGGCTAAAAAAAGCGATTTTATATGGTGACTTTTTATATACTAAAACCTTCCAAGCTCTAAATTCACTTGAAAATACACAAATTGCAGAAGTGCTTATAAGTTGTGCGGAGCAATTAATAGAGGGAGAGTTTATACAATTACAAAATATATCAGATAAAAGTAAAGATGATTATTTTGAGGTAATAGAGAAAAAGACAGCTATTCTATTTTCTGGTATTTTGGAGTGTTTAGGAATTCACGGCAAGCTGGTAAAAGAAAAAATTTCATCTTTAAAAAAATTGGGATTAAATTTTGGAAATGCTTTTCAACTAAATGATGATCTTGCTGATTTTTTTGATCAGTTAAATTCGGGAAAAGAAAAATTTAAAGACTTAAATGAAGGAAAAATGACTTATCCGATCATCATAACTATGAGTCGTGTAGATAAAGATTCAAAAAGTAACATTTCGAAACTAATAAAAGAAAAAAAATTCGAAGCAGTATTTGATGAAATTGAGAAGAATGACGGCTTTAACTTGACTAGACTTGAGAGAGATAAGGCAATTAATAACTGCATTGAATACACAAAAACATTATTTAAACTAGATAACGTAGAATTAATGGAAAGTTTTTTAAAAAATAGTTTAAAAGCATGAATAGAGTTGTCATAACAGGAATTGGAATAATATCTTGTCTGGGAAGAGGACAAAGTGAGATCTTAGATGCCCTTTTAAATGCTAGATCAGGGCTCGAGTTGAACCAAGAGTATAAAGATAATGGAATGAGATGCCATGTTTCTGGAAAAATGAAATTTTCTATCGATGAAATTGATAGGAAGATGGGGAGATTTATGAGTGAAACATCAGCATATAGTTTCGTTGCTGCTGAAGAAGCACTAAAAGATTCTGGTTTAAGTAATGCCGATATTTCAAATAATGAGACTGGGGTAATTGTAGGGTCTGGAACTGGTTCAAGCAGAGAAATTAAACGTGTATTTGAAGCTTCAGAAAAAGGCGTAAAAAAAATTGGACCTTACTCAGTTACCCGAACAATGGGCAATACGACTTCTGCAGTAATTTCAACTTTTTTTCAAACAAAAGGAGTTTCACTTTCAATATCCTCTGCTTGTTCAACAAGCCTTCATTGTGTTTCACATGGATTTAACTTAATTAAAAATGGGGGGCAAAAAATAGTCATTGCTGGAGGGTCAGAAGATGATCATTGGACTGGAGCAATGATGTTCGATGCAATGGGAGCGTTAAGTACAAAATATAATGAAACTCCAACAAAGGCCTCTAGACCATATGACATACATAGGGATGGCTTTATTCCCTCAGGTGGTGGTGGAATTTTAATTCTTGAAGAATTAAATAACGCCAAAAAAAGAGGTGCAAAAATTTATGGTGAAATAGTTTCATGTGCTGAATCAAGTGATGGTTACAGTCTTGTTAGTCCTTCAGGGGATGGGGCTTTTAATTGTATGAAAAAATTATCAGGACTAGAAACTGTAGATTATATTAATGCTCATGGAACAAGCACGCCTGCAGGAGACATATCTGAGATAGAGGCAATTGCAAAAGCTTTTGGAAGCAAAATACCACTAATATCCTCTACGAAGTCATTAACAGGACACTCTTTAGGTGCAGCAGGTGTTCATGAAATTATTTATTCTCTTCTAATGATGAAAAATAATTTCTTGTGCGGCAGTCACAATATAGAAGAACTTGACCCAAAGGCTAAACCTTTTCCGATTCTTAAAGAAAACATTGAAAAAGAAATTAATTCTTTCATGTCGAATTCATTTGGTTTTGGTGGAACAAACGGTTCGATAATTATTAAAAAAATCTAGAAAGGAATCTCGTCATCAATTGGAGGTGGTTTTTGTTCATCCATTTGAGGGGCCGCTCCCGCTTCGCTTGATGATGATTTAGAACCAAGCATTGTTAATTCTCTTGCTATGACTTCAGTTGTGTACTTCTTTTCACCTTTATCATCTTCCCAAGATCTTGTTTGAAGTTTACCTTCAACATAAATTTGCGAACCTTTTTTCAAATACTCTTGAGCAATTTCAGCTAAGCGATTAAAAAGAACAACTCTATGCCATTCAACTTTTTCTTTTTGCTCTCCAGAACTTTTATCTTTCCATCTTTCAGTAGTAGCTACAGACAAATTCGCAACAGGACTACCAGCCTGAGTAAATTTTACATCTGGATCAGCTCCTAAATTTCCAATAATTAATACTTTATTTAGACCGTTAGACATATAAGTAATCTATAATAAAACTTCTACTCGATTGTATCAAATTGAAATTTATAGAAGTAAAAGGAGCTAAGGCTCATAACTTAAAAAATGTATCTCTGAAAATTCCAAGAGATAAGCTTACTGTAATAACAGGGCTTTCTGGATCTGGTAAATCCTCTCTAGCTTTTGATACCATATATGCCGAGGGTCAGAGAAGATATGTTGAATCACTCTCAACATATGCTAGGCAGTTTTTATCTGTAATGGATAAGGCAGATATAGAATCAATAGAAGGATTATCACCATCAATTTCAATTCAACAAAAATCAACTTCTCATAATCCAAGGTCAACAGTTGGAACTATTACTGAAATTCATGACTATCTACGATTACTTTTTGCAAGAGTGGGTATACCAAGGTGTCCAGAACATGGGCTAGAGCTAGATGCAAAACCAGTTACTGTTATGGTAAGTGACTTAATAAATAAAGAATTAGGAAATAAAATTTCAGTGTTTGCACCTATTGTGATGGACGGAAAAGGAGAACATGTTGAACTTCTTTCTCAACTTATGGCAGAGGGTTTTACGAAGGTAAGTATAGATGAAGAGATATATCAGATTAATAAGGTTCCAGTCCTAGAAAAAAATATTAAACGTAACATATCTGTATTAGTTGATCAGCTTTTGATTGACGATCAGGATGATTGTAGACAAAGACTAACAGAATCAATTGAAACTGCACTAAGGTTTTCAAATGGTTCAGTGGATATTCAGTCGGGAGATGAAAAGTTTCGGTTATCAAATAAGCATTCATGCCCAGTATGTAATTTTTCTTTACAAGAATTAGAACCCAAAATTTTCTCTTTTAATAATCCCTCTGGAGCGTGTGAAGAATGCGATGGCCTTGGAACAAATACTTATTTTGATGAAGATAAGATAGTTAAATATAAAAACCTTAGTGTCATGCAGGGATGCATAGAGCCATGGAATACTCCATATTATCAATCAAAATTAATTGGAATTTTTGATCATCTTAAAGAAGATATAAATAAAAACTGGCAAAGTTTATCTGAAAAAACTAGAAAAAAAATCTTATGGGGAATTAATGAAAAAATAACTTTCAAAGACCTTACAAATCAGGAAACTAAAAAGGAAAATTTTGAAGGTGTTATTCCTTCACTTCAGAGGCAATATAACCGTACGGACTCTTTTTTTATAAGAGAAAAAATTAGCAGTTACATCTCGGAAAAAAAATGTGAAAGTTGTGGTGGAAAAAGATTAAATGCCGTTTCAAGAAATGTATTTGTTGACGGTTTTAATCTTCCTGAAATTAGTGATTTAAAGATTGACGATGCTCTTGAAATAGTAAATAACTTGAACCTTACTGGAAATAAATTAGAGATTGCTGAGAAAATTTGTAAAGAAATTAGCTTAAGACTCTCTTTTTTAAATGATGTTGGGCTTAATTATTTAAATCTGTCAAGAGGTGCTCAGACACTCTCTGGAGGTGAAGCCCAGAGAATAAGGTTAGCTAGTCAGATTGGTTCAGGTCTTGTGGGTGTAATTTATGTACTTGATGAGCCCTCAATTGGCTTACATCAAAGAGATAATCAAAAGCTTATAAATACTCTCCTTAAATTAAGAGACCTTGGCAATACAGTAATTGTAGTTGAGCACGATGAAGAAATGATAAAGTCTGCAGACCATGTAATAGATCTTGGTATTGGTGCTGGAATCCATGGTGGAGAAATTATTGCTGAGGGTGATTTAGAAGAAATCAAAAAAAATAAAAAGTCACTTACTGCTCAATATCTGAGAGGAGAAAAAGAAATTAGCATCTCAAAAGATCAAAGAGTGATATCTAATAAATCAATTTTGATTTCTGGAGCGCAAACTAATAATTTAAAAAATGTTAGTGTTGATATCCCATTAAATAAATTGGTTTCTATTACCGGAGTTTCTGGTTCTGGGAAATCGTCACTAATAAATCATACACTGATACCTGCTCTTAATGAGAAACTGCATGGCCATAAAGTTCCAGACTCAACAGAATTTAAAAAAGTTATGGGAGAGGAACATATTGATAAGCTTATATCTATAGATCAAAGCCCAATAGGGAAAACACCAAGATCTAATCCTGCAACTTACACAGGTCTATTTACTTACATAAGAGAAATTTTTTCTAACACAAAAGAGGCGAGAACTAGAGGCTATAAACCGGGTAGATTTAGTTTTAATGTTGAAGGTGGAAGATGTGAAAATTGTAAAGGGGAAGGTTGGGTCAAAGTAGAAATGCATTTTCTACCAGATTTATACGTTGAATGTGATGTTTGTAAAGGCAAAAGATTTAGAGATGATACGTTGCAAATTAAATTTAAGAAAAAAAATATACATGAAATTCTTGAAATGACAGTGGAGGAAGCAGCCGAGTTCTTTAGTTCTGTACCTCAAATACTTAAAAAATTAGTTACGCTACAAGACGTAGGACTGTCATATGTAAAACTTGGTCAAGCTGCAAATACTTTATCTGGTGGCGAAGCTCAAAGGGTGAAATTATCGAAAGAACTTTCTAAAAGAGATACCGGAAAAACTCTTTATATTTTGGACGAACCTACTACTGGACTTCATTTTCATGATATTCAAATGCTAATGAATGTCCTTAATCAGTTAGTAGGCAAAGGTAATTCAGTATTAGTAATAGAGCATAACTTAGATGTAATTCGACTTTCAGATTGGATAATCGATCTTGGCCCAGAAGGTGGAGATGGCGGGGGGACGGTAGTTGCTGAAGGTGATTTAAAAGCTATTTTAAAAAATAAAAAGTCCTTTACTGGTCAAATGTTAAAGATTACTTAAACGGATTTTTAACAAATCTTTTCCACCAGCTTTCTTTCTTTTCTTCTTTCTTAGGAGCTGGTTTTTTAGCATCTACTTTTTGAGCAGCTTTTTTCTTAGGGACTGGTTTTTTCTCCTCTTCTTTTTTAGCAGCATCTTTCTTAGGAGCTAGTTTTTTCTCCTCTTCTTTTTTAGCAGCTTCTTTCTTAGGAGCTAGTTTTTTCTCCTCTTCTTTCTTTGAAGTAGGCTTTTTAGCTTCTTTTTCTACAGCATCAGTCTCAGATGCACTTTTAACTTGAGTTGGTTCTGGAGCTGGGGCTATGTCAGGTGAAGTAATAGCATCATCATCTAAAGCTGTATCAGAGAGACTTTTTTCAGGATCTCTACAAGTTAATTCAACAAAACACATATCTGCTTTATCCCCTGGTCTAAATCCAGCCTTAATAATTCTTAAATAACCACCATTTGTTTCAGATAATTTTGGAGATATATCAGAAAAAAGTTTAGATGCAGCAGTTTGAGAATTAAGTGATGAAATAACTTTTCTTCTATTATGAAGAGTATCTTTTTTTGATTTAGTTATAAGAGGCTCTAAAAATGTACGAAGATATTTTCCTTTTTCGACTGTAGTTTTTACAATTTCATGCTCTATAAGAGAGATAGCTAGATTCCTCATCATTGCTGTTCTGTGTGATGATGTTCTGCTAAATCTTCTACTAAGCTTTCTATGTCTCATTTTTACATTGGTGGCCAGTTTTTCAGCACAGTTCCGAGAGATAAACCTCTTGATCCAAGTTCGTCTTTGATTTCATTTAATGATTTTTTTCCTAGGTTTGGTGTTTTCAATAAGTCCATTTCAGACCTTTGTATTAAATCTCCTATTAAAAAAATACTTTCTGCTTTTAAACAATTTGTTGATCTCACTGTTAATTCAAGCTCTTCAATAGATCTCAATAAAAGTGGATCAAAATCATATTTATCTTTTCTTTTTTCCTTTCTCGAAACAAGTTCCTCGTCGACAAAAACTGCTAGCTGATGCTGTAGAATTGTTGCCGCGAATTTAATTGCTTGCTTCGCATCGATAGTTCCGTCAGTTTCAAGCTCTAAAATTAATTTATCTAAATCTGTTCTATTTTCTACTCTGGTGTTCTCAACTTTATAATTTACTCTTTTGACTGGAGAATAAATTGCATCAAGATGAAGTGAGTCAACACCTTTACTCTGGTTATTCTCCGCAGGTTCATATCCCACACCCGTACAAACTTTTAAAGTCATAACAAGTTTTTTTGGTTCGACTAGTGTTGCAATAACATGATTAGGATCAATTATTTCTACTCCTGCAGGCACTTCTAAATCTGATGCAAGAATTGTTTTTGGTGTTTTAATGTCTAACTTTAGTTCGGCCTCATTTGAACCATCAAGTTTAATTGCCAAATCTTTTAGATTTAACAAAATATCTAAAATATCTTCTTTTACTCCCTCTATAGTTCCATATTCATGAGCAACACCTTCAATTTTCACTTCAGTGACAGCTGCCCCTGGCATATAGGACAATAAGATTCTTCTTAAACTATGTCCAATTGTATAACCAAACCCTCTTTCAAAAGGCTCTAAAACAACTTTTAAATTGTTCTTATCAACTTCTTCGACTTTTGCAACTTCTGGTGCAAGCACATTCAATTTTTCTTCCATTTTTCCCTCTATTACTTTGAATACAACTCAATAATTAAATTCTCATTAATTTCAGAACTTAATTCAGATCTGTCGGGGTAAGTAACAAACTTCCCTTTCATATCATCAAAGCTCACCTCAAGCCAGCTGAGTCCGTCTTTGGATTTTGCCAGTTCAATAGCAGCTTTAATTCTTAGTTGTTCTTTATTTTTTTCTCTAACTGTAACTTCATCTCCAGGTTTCAGGTCATAAGATGGAATATTTACAACTTTTCCGTTTACCTCTACAGATTTATGATTTACTACTTGTCTTGCTTCTGCTCTAGTAGTTGCAAATCCCATTCTATAAACCACATTATCGAGCCTTGATTCCAGAAGATTTAATAAGTTTTCACCTGTATTACCTTTCATTCTCGCTGATTTTAAGTAGTAATTTCTAAATTGTTTTTCCAAGATGCCATACATTCTTTTAACTTTTTGCTTTTCTCTTAGTTGAGTACCATAATCTGACAATCTTCCTCGAGTCATAGCATTTCCCGGTTTATTCTCAAATTTACACTTTGACTCGATAGCTCTTGTGCCAGAGGTCAACATTAAATCTGTTCCCTCTCTTCTAGATAATCTTAGTCTTGGTCCTCTATATCTTGCCAATTAAACTCTCCTTTTCTTCGGTGGTCTGCACCCATTATGTGGCAGTGGCGTAACATCAGTTATTTTATTGATCCGCAAACCACATCCGTTTAATGCTCTTATTGAGGATTCTCTACCGGCACCAGGACCTTTAACCCTAACTTCAACATTTACCATGCCCAGGTCTTTTGCCATAGTCCCAGCTCTTTCAGCAGCAATCTGAGCAGCAAAAGGAGTGCTTTTTCTTGAACCTTTAAATCCAGATCCGCCTGATGTTGCCCAACAAACAGCATTACCACCCATATCAGTAATGGTAATGATCGTGTTGTTAAAGCTAGCATTTATATGAGCTATGCCATCAGTAACCATTTTTTTTGTTTTCTTTTTAACTGCCATTATGCTTTAATTGCTTTTTTTGGACCTTTTCTTGTTCTTGCATTAGTCTTGGTTCTTTGTCCTCTTAGAGGCAGACCTTTTCTATGTCTAATGCCTCTGTAACAACCTAAATCCATTAATCTTTTTATGTTGTAGTTAATGTCTCTTCTTAAGTCACCTTCAACTTGGTAGTTTTTTAGCTCATCCCTAATTTTATCGAGCTCTCCATCACTAAGTTCTGAAACTTTCTTTGAATACGGTATTTTAAACTTATCACAAATATCTTGAGCTGTTTTTCTACCAATCCCAAATATACTTGTTAAGGAAACATCAACATGTTTGTTATCAGGTATATTTATTCCACCAACTCTTGCCATATTTATCCTTGTCTTTGCTTATGTCTTTTATTTGTGCAAATAACAAAAAGTGTTCCTGATCTTTTTACTATTTTGCAATTTTTACAAATCCTTTTTACTGACGATCTTACTTTCATCTTCTTTTACTCTTTTTTGAGCCCGAAATATTAGCATTTTTCAGGATAGATTGATATTGTTGGCTCATAATGTATGACTGGATTTGTCTTTGTAGATCAAGCATAACTACAACAACAATTAATACAGATGTTCCTCCTAGATAAAAAGAGACCCCAAAACTATTGATAAGTACAAGTGGCAAAATACAAACAAGCGATAAGTAGAATGAACCAAAAACTGTTAGTCTTGAAAGAATTAAATCAATAAATGAAGCAGTCTGCTCTCCAGGCCTTATTCCAGGAATAAAAGCACCACCTTTTTTTAGATTTTCAGCAATATCATTAGAACTAAAAGTCAATGCCAGCCAAATGTAGCAAAATGAAACAATTAAAATAACAAATAAAAGAATGTAAAGAGGCTGTCCTGGGTTTAAATAAAGTGAAAATTCTTGCAAACCACCAAGACCATCGATGTTTCCAAACCATGATGATAGTGAAGCAGGAAAAAGTAAGAATGTACTTGCGAATATAGCTGGTATTACGCCTGACATATTTAGTTTTAGAGGAAGGAAGCTTGATGGAGCTTGAATCATGCCTCTAACTTGATTTCTTTGAGCGTAATTTACAGTAATTTTTCTTTGTGCATTTTCAACAAAAACTACAAAAGCAACAACAATAAGGGTAAGTACTGCTAAAACTATAAGTAATATGTAATTTAGGTCTCCCTGCTGTGTTTGCTCTAACGCTTGGCCAAATGCTCTTGGTACACCGGTGATTATACTTGTAGCGATAATAATAGAAATTCCGTTACCTATACCTCTTTCAGAGATTTGTTCACCTAACCACATTAAAAACATTGTTCCAGTAACTATCGATATAACTGCCACAAAAGCACTAAAAATACTTCCAGCATCTATTAACCCAGCTGTTTGTAATGTGACCGTTAAAGCAGAAGACTGAATTAATGCAAATATTACAGTGCCATAGCGTGTGTACTGAGTAATTTTATTCCTGCCAGCTTGACCATCTTTTTTTAATTCCTGTAGGTAAGGTACTGAGTTTGAAAAAAGTTGCATCACAATAGCTGAAGAAATGTAGGGCACAACACTTAAAGCAAATATACTCATCCTTTCTAAAGCACCACCTGAAAATAAATTGAAATATTGAAGGATTGTTCCTTGACTCTGTTGAAACAAAGCAGCAACCTGTTCAGGATTTATTCCAGGTATTGGTATATGAGTACCAATTCTATACACGACTAGAGCAATGGCAAGGAATCCCAGTCTACTCCACAATTCAGACATTGAATTATTCAAACTTTACTCCTTTTGAACATTTAATATTTTCATCAGTAGGTTTTTTCAAAAGCTTACCTTCCCCGAAGATTTTTACTTTTTTTATATTTTTTTTAATAAGTCCTAATTTTTTTAGGTTTTGAATGCTTACATCTTTTACTTTCTCAAGAACTTTTACGTTTAATTCCTGTGTTACTCGAGAGACTCTTGAGCTAAAACCAAATTTTGGTACACGCATCTGCAATGGCATTTGTCCGCCTTCAAATCCAAGCCTAATGTTTCCACCTGATCTTGATTTTTGACCCTTATGTCCTCTACCTGCAGTTTTTCCAATACCTGAGCCGGCACCTCTACCAACTCTCTTTCTGTTTGATCTGGACTTACTATCACTTAAATTATTTAAAGATATTTTTTCCATTATTTTTTGACCTCTTCAACTTCCAGCATATATTCAACTTTATTGATCATTCCTCTAATAGAGGGGGTATCTTCAAGAATTTTTTCATCACCAATTTTTTTCAGGCCTAAACCTGATATACAAAGCTTATGATCCTTTTTTCTACCTATAAGACTTTTTAATTGCTTAACTCTGACTTTGCTCATTTTCCACGCCTCTCTTTTACGCTATCTGGAGACTCCATTTTTGCTAACCCATTAATTGTTGCTCTTACAACATTTATTGGGTTTGTAGATCCGTAGCACTTTGCAAGTACGTTTTTTATTCCAACCAACTCAAGCACAGCTCTCATTGCACCACCAGCAATAATCCCAGTACCTTCAGATGCTGGCTGCATATAGACTTTGGTTGCTGAGCTTTTTTCTGTAACAGGGTACCAAAGTGTATTTCCGTTTA
Source organism: uncultured SAR86 cluster bacterium (assembly GCA_902563885.1). Lineage (GTDB taxonomy): Bacteria > Pseudomonadota > Gammaproteobacteria > Magnimaribacterales > TMED112 > TMED112. The sequence continues at coordinate 20,795 of CACEYZ010000004.1, forward strand.
ATTCTACATTTACAAGACTCTTTTTTGCCTCATCTAGAGCTTTTTGGATTGCAACTGGAACTTCTTTAGCTTTCCCTCTACCGTAACCAACTCTTCCATTTCCATCTCCCACGACAGTAAGAGCAGTAAAGGACATTACTCTTCCTCCTTTAACTGTTTTTGCAACTCTATTAACTTGAACAAGCTTCTCTACAAGAGCATCTTGTTGATTATTTTGTGGATCTAAATTTTCCATTAAAATTCTAGCCCTCCTTCTCTGGCTCCTTCAGCTAATGCTTTTACTCTTCCATGATATTTGAATCCAGATCTATCGAACGAAACTTTTTTATGTCCTAATTTAATTGTTTTAGCCGCAATTGTTTCACCTATTTTTTTAGCAGCTTCAATATTTCCTCCGTTTTTTCCTTTAAATTCTTTCTGATTAGTCGAGGCTGCAGCAAGCACTACTCCATTATTAGAGTCAATTAACTGCACTGAGATATTTTTAAGTGATCTGCTTACACATAATCTCAAAGACTCTTTCTTCTTTAGAGAGGCCCTCAGTTTCTTAGTTCTTCTTATTCTTGTTTCTTTCTTATTCATTTTTTATGTTGTTGCTGCCTTCTTTCTCTCTTTTCTTATAATAGTTTCATTGTCAATGAATACTCCTTTGCCTTTGTAAGGTTCTGGAGGTCTAAATGCTCTTATCTCTGCACATACCTGACCTAGTAGTTGTTTATCAGGAGATGTTAAATTAAATTCAGTCTGGCCCTCAGACTTAGCTTCAACATTTTCAGGTAATTGGTATTCTACTGGGTGAGAAAATCCTAGAGTTAAGGTAATTTTTTTTCCTTGCACATTTGCACGATAACCAACGCCATTGAGTTTTATATTTTTGGTGTAGCCCTCACTCACTCCAATGACGCAATTATTAATTAATGATCTCATTGTTCCAGCCATTGCTCTATATTCATCTTCAGACCACTTAACAGTAATTTGATTATCTTTCATCTCAAAACTTATAGAATTATGAATATTTAGAGAAAGCTCTCCTTTAGAACCTTTAAATTCGAGTAAGTTATCAATAACATTTATTGTTACTCCCTCGGGTATTATTACTGGATCTTTCGCTATTCTTGACATTAAAACACTCTGCAGATTATTTCTCCGCCCACTTGATTTTTTATTGCTTGGCTGTCAGTTAAAATTCCTTTACTTGTTGTTAACAGCTTTATACCTAAACCTCCTTTGTAAGGTTTAATGTCTCTATAGTTAACATATTTCCTCAATCCTGGTTTTGATTCTCTTGATATTTCTTTTATCACAGGTTTTTCTTCATGATATTTCAGTGTAATTTCAAGCTCATCAAAGTCTTTTTTTACTTTTTTAACACCTTCTAAAAAACCCTCTTTTACCAGAGCCTTCACCAATTCATGTTTTAACTTTGAATAGGGTGCATTTACGTTTTTCTTCCCACGCATTAAAGCATTTCTTATTCTAGTTAAAAGGTCTGCTATAGGATCTGTCATAATATTACCAACTTGATTTTTTTACTCCAGGAAGCTTCCCTGCCATTGCAAGCTCTCTAAGCTTTGCTCTACTAAGCCCAAATTTTCTATAAACTCCTTTTGGTCGACCAGTCAATTCACATCTACGGACAACTCTATTAGGATTTGAATTTCTAGGAAGTTTTTGAAGTTTTTTTTGTGCCTCCATTTTTTCCTCAAATGTCTCAGCTTTTCTCATTACTTCTTTAATACTTTTTCTTTTCTCCAAATATTGAGAAGTTAACTTGAGTTTCTTTTTTTCTCTCTCTATGATTGATTTTCTAGCCATTTTTCCCCCTGAATGGAAAGTTAAAACTCTCTAGAAGTTCTTTTGCCTCATTATCTGTTTTAGCAGAAGTCGTAATTGCTATATCCATTCCTCTCAACTTATCTATTTTGTCATAATCAATTTCTGGAAAAATTATCTGTTCCTTAATGCCAAGGTTGTAATTTCCCATCCCATCAAAAGATTTTTGATTTAGACCTCTAAAATCCTTTTCTCTTGGTATTGCAAGATTAATAAGCCTTTCAAAAAAGTCATACATTTTATTACCTCTTAAAGTTACTTTGCAGCCAATAGGATATTGTTCTCTTATTTTAAAAGTTGAAACAGCTTGCTTAGCCTTAGTCACAACAGGTTTTTGTCCTGATATAGCCTCTAAGTCATTTAAAGCGTTTTCAAGAATTTTTTTGTCTTTTGAAGCTTCACCTACACCCATATTTATTGTAATTTTTTCAAGCTTAGGGACCTCCATAACAGACTTATAACCAAGTTTCTCTTTGAGGTTTGGGACTATTTCTTTTTGATAATGATTTTTTAAATTCACTTTTTCACCTCTTTTTTATTTGATCTAAAAAGCCTTACTTTTTTATCCTTTAATTCTCCAAACGAAATCTTGTCTCTTTTATTAGAAGAGCTATTCCATATCATTAAATTTGATAGATGGATCGACATTTCTTTTTCAACTATTCCTCCAGTAATACCTAATTGTGGGTTAGGCTTAGTGTGCCTTTTAACAAGATTCATATCGTTCACGATACATCTTTGGCCAATAATTCTTGATATATTCCCTCTCTTTCCTTTATCTTTACCTGAGATAACAATCACTTCATCGCCCTCTCTTAGTTTTGTAGTTTTTTGTTTCATTAAAGGACCTCCGGAGCGAGTGATACAATTTTCATGAATTTAGCTGATCTCAACTCACGTGTAACAGGGCCAAAGATTCTTGTAGCAATCGGTTCTTTGTTATTGTTTAAAAGAACTACTGCATTTTCATCAAAACCAATTTTGGATCCGTCGTTTCTCCTTACACCTGACCTTGACCTCACAATTAATGCGTTCATGACAGAACCTTTCTTAATCTTGCTTTGTGGCAGCGCATCTTTCACTGCTACCTTGATTACATCACCTATATTTGCGGTTCTTCTTTTTGATCCACCCAAGACTTTAATGCACATTACTTCACGTGCACCACTATTGTCTGCAACATTTAACATACTTTGTGTTTGAATCATTCTTTTTGTTCCTCAGCTTTTATTTCTTCTTTAACCTTTTTTTCAGCTTTCTTTTTCACTGGTTTTTTCCCACCTAAAACTTCTAAAATTTTCCAACTTTTTGTCTTAGAAATTGGACGACACTCCTGAATTAGAACCTCATCACCTTCTTTTGAAACGTCTTTTTCATCATGTGCATGATATTTAGTTGAAAGATTTATGTATTTGCCATACTTTGGATGTTTTCGCCTTCTATTGACTAAAATTGTCCTACTTTTTGACATTTTATGGCTAATCACTTTTCCTTGCAGAGTTCTAACTGGCATTTTTATTCCTCATTTCTGTTTTAATTCTTGCTATATTTTTTTTCTTTTCTTTAAGAAGATGACTTTCTTTAAGCTGGCCCATTTTATGCTTGAAATTACTCTCAAACAACTCTTTCCTCTCTGAAATTAATTCTTTCTGCAGAGCCTCTAATTTCATTGACTTATAGTCTTTAATTTTCTTCTTAGCCATTTGCTCCTCTCTTTGTAAAAGTTGTTGCCATAGGAAGTTTTGCGCTTGCAAGCTCAAAAGCTTTTTTTGCATCTTTCTCAGATACACCAGCTACTTCGTATAAAATTTTTCCAGGCCTTACAGGACTTGCCCAATACTCAACATTCCCTTTTCCTTTGCCTTGTCTAGTTTCTAATGGTTTTTTGGTAATTGGCTTATCAGGGAATACTCTTATCCATACTTTTCCACCTCTTTTTATATACCTAACAAGCGCTCTCCTAGCAGCCTCTATCTGACGTGAAGTAACCATTGCATGGCCCACGGCCTTCAGTCCAAAATCGCCAAAAGAAACTTGATTCCCAGCTGAAGCAAAACCGGTATTTCTGCCCTTCATTTGTTTTCTATATTTTGTTTTTTTAGGCTGAAGCATTTGCATCTCCCCTATAAATCCAAACCTTAACGCCTAAAATCCCATAAGTTGTTAGCGCTTCACTTGTGGCATAATCAATATCTGCCTTTAGTGTATGTAGAGGGACTCTACCTTCTCTATACCACTCAGATCTTGCTATTTCAGCTCCATTCAGCCTTCCAGAAACCTCTATCCTTATGCCCTTAGCGCCCTGGCGCATAGTATTTTGCACAGCTCTTTTCATTGCTTTTCTAAACATAATTCTCTTTTCTAGTTGTTGTGTTACTGAATCTGCCACTAATTGAGCATCTAAATCAGGCTGCTTAACTTCAACAACATTTAATTTCACATCTTGTTTAACTACTTTTTTTAACTCAGATTTGATTTTCTCAATCTCTTCACCCTTCTTTCCTATCACTATTCCTGGTCTCGATGTCTTGATATCTACAATTACCTCTTCCATTGTCCTTTTAATTACTACAGCGCTAATCGGTGCCTGAGGAAGAATTTCTTTTACTCTTTTCCTAATTTTTAAATCTTGTAAAACAAGTTTTGAATAATCTTTTGATTTTGCAAACCAAATAGAATCGTGATCTCTAGATGTTCCTAATCTGAAGCCTACTGGATTAACTTTCTGACCCATCTTTAGCCTCCTTGTTGTCTGTAAGCATTATTTCAATGTTGCAAAAAGGTTTTCTGATTCTATCTGCTCTACCTCTTGCTCTAATTTTTATTCTTTTCATAACGAATCCTTTGTTTACTATTATTGATTTAATTGCTAATTCATCTATGTTTGCTTCTTCATTATTCTCTGCATTTGAAATTGCTGAGTTAAGTAGCTTTTTAATTAAATCTGCTCCTTTTTTCTTTGAAAAATTTAGTATATCTAGGGCTTTTTCTACGCCCAATCCTCTGATTTGGTCTGCAACCAAGCCAGCTTTTTGTGGTGAGAGTCTTGCTCCTCTTAGATATGCTCTTACTTCCATTATATTTTTACTTTTCTATCTCCTGAATGTAATTTAAATGTTCTTGTCATGGAAAACTCTCCTAACTTTTGGCCAACCATATCCTCTCTAACAAATACAGGAATATGCTGCCTTCCATTGTGAACAGCAATAGTCAATCCAACCATGTCAGGTGTTATCATGGATGATCTAGACCAAGTTTTTATTGGTTTTTTATCTTTTGTCTCAATCGCTTTAAGAACTTTTTTCTCAAGAGAATGATCAACAAATGGTCCCTTTTTACTTGACCTAGCCATTATTTATATCTCCTTTTCACTATGAGTTTATCGCTCGCTTTTGGCTTTCTCGTTCTATATCCTTTGGTAGGCGTGCCCCAAGGAGATACTGGATTTCTTCCACCAGAAGTCTTTCCTTCACCCCCACCATGTGGATGATCAACTGGGTTCATTGCAACACCTCTGACTGTTGGTCTAATTCCTCTCCATCTCATCGCACCTGCTTTACCAATGGATTGTAAATTATGTTGTTCATTTGATATTACGCCTACAGTAGCTCGACAACTCAGGAGTATTTTCCTCATTTCACCAGAACTTAGTCTCAATGTTGCATACTTACCTTCCTTTGCAACCAATCTCGCAGTTGTACCAGCAGCTCTAGCTATTTGAGCGCCTTTTCCTGGACGCATTTCAATACAATGAACTTCAGTTCCTTGTGGAATCTTTGCTAATGGCAGCGAATTCCCATCTTTTATCGGAGCATTTTCTCCAGATAAAATCTTTGCTTTTACTTTTAGTTTTTTTGGAGCAATTATGTAAGACTTATCTCCATCTTTATACTCAATCAATGCAATATTTGCTGACCTATTAGGATCATATTCAATTGTTTTTACAATACCTTCAATATCAAATTTGTTTCTTTTAAAATCAATTATTCTATACAGTCTTTTATGGCCTCCACCCCTATGGCGCACTGTAATATTTCCATTATTATTTCTTCCAGAAGTTCTTTTTTTTGACTCTACGAGAGTCTTTTCTGGTCTTCCTTTATAAAGATCTTGTTTAATATTTACTCTGAACCTTCTGCCTGGTGATGTTGGTTTTGCCTTAATAATTGCCATTATTTAAACGGGTTTTCTAGATTAATTTCTTTCCCTTCCTCCAGTTTTATATAAGCTTTTTTAAAGGTTTTAGTTTTGTATTTGCCAAATCTTGTTCTTTTATTTTTAAATTTAGTATTTAAAACTCTTATTGATTTCACAACGACACCAAAAATTTCTTCAGTTGCTTTTTTAATCTCCGTCTTTGTAGCATCTTTATTAACTTTAAAAACATAAGTATTTGAAACACTTTTTTGAATAGCAGATTTCTCACTTATTAAAGGAGAAAGAATTTGTTTGTATGTTTTTTCACTTAACATTTAAAAGCTCCTTTATTTTTGGTACAGATGAATGTGTTAATAAAATATGTTTTGCTTTAATAAGATCATAGGGATTTAAATCTGATACCTCTAAAAAAGAGAAATTCTTCAAATTTCTTATAGCTAAAATGGATTTCTGATCAAATTCATCAGAAATTAAAAGTGCTGAATCTAGTTTCATTTTTTCAAAGAATAATTTAGCTTCTTTAGTTTTGCCTTCCTTAAATTTAATATCCTTTACAAGATCTAACCTTTTTTCAGTCTTGAATTTTGAAAGAATTGATGCAAGAGCTTTTTTTGCCATTTTTTTATTTGTTTTCTTTTTATAGTTCTTTACATTTGCAAAAGTAACTCCACCTCCTACCCAAATAGGACTTCTTATAGTTCCAGCTCTTGCTCGACCAGTCCCTTTTTGTCTAAAAGGTTTTTTTCCACCACCTCTCACATCTGATCGATTTTTTAATAACACTGATCCTTGTCTTTCAGAACTCATATAGCTTGTGAGAACCTGATGTACTAAAGATTCATTAAAATCTACTGAGAAAATTTCAGAAGGTAATTTTGGTGATGCAGTTTTAGTGCTTTTGCTAATTTCAGACTTAGGCATCTTTTTTATCCTCTACTTCTTCTGGTTTAGCTTCTGCTTCTGGTTTTTCTTCTGGTTTAGCTTCTGCTTCTGGTTTTTCTTCTGGTTTAGCCTCTGTAGAGAGCATATTCAAAACAGAAAATTCAGAATCACTATCTTTTATAGATGGTGTAATCTTTAAAAAAGATCCTATTGGTCCAGGCACTGACCCTTTGACCAAAATAAGATTTTCGTCATAATCTATTTTTTCGATTTCTAAATTTTGAATTGTAACTTTAGTATTACCGTATTGTCCTGCCATTTTCTTTCCTTTAAAAACTCTTCCAGGAAATTGACATTGACCAATCGAACCTGGTGCTCTATGTGATAATGAATTTCCGTGTGTAGCGTCTTGTGTCTTAAAATTATGCCTTTTAACTACTCCAGAAAAACCTTTTCCTTTTGATATTCCTGATACGTCAACCTTAGAATTCTCTGTAAACCCTTTTAAAGACAGTTTTTTGGCTTCTTTTAATTCATTAAATTCAGTCTCTGAAACACTGAATTCGGTTAAGTATCCCTTATTCTTTGTTGTGAATTTTTTTTCTAAACTTTTTGATACTTTTTTCTTAGACCCATAGTTTACCTGTACAGCAAAGTAACCGTCTTTTTCTTGGGATTTTCTTTGTACTATTTTGCTATCTTCGATTTTGATCACTGTTACAGGAACAGAGTTGCCATCATCTTTAAAGACGCGCGACATACCCTTTTTTAAACCAACTAACCCAAGCATTTTAATTAAGGGTAATTTTTACATCAACACCTGCTGCAATATCTAATCGCATAAGTGCGTCAACAGTTTGTTCTGTTGGGTTAATGATATCGAAAAGACGTTTATGAGTTCTTGTCTCATATTGATCTCTTGCATCTTTATCTTTATGTGGAGAAATTAGAATTGTCAGTCTTTCTTTTTTAACAGGCAGTGGAATAGGTCCAATAACTTTGGCCCCAGTCTTTGTTACGGTCTCGACTATTTCCTTAGTAGATTTATCAACTAATTTGTGGTCAAAAGCCTTTAATTTAATTCTAATTTTTTGCTGTTCCATACTATCAATTCATACCGAAAGACCACAATTTTAGGGCTTAAGATATGTGCTGTCAAAGGATTTGACTAATTCTTATTGATTATTTCTTCGGTTAAATTTGAAGGAACTTCTAGATATTTTTGAAACTCCATAGTGTATGTTGCTCTTCCTTGTGTTGCAGATCTCAAATCTGTTGCATAACCAAACATTTCTGAAAGGGGAACAAGTGCTTTAATAGCCTTTCCTGAAGGGATATCTTCCATATTTTGAACCTGTCCTCTTCGTCTATTTAAATCTCCTACTACATCACCCATATAATCTTCAGGAGTTACAACTTCTACATCCATCATTGGTTCTAGTAGTATAGGTTTTGCCTTCATAGCACCATCTTTAGCTGCCATTGATCCAGCTAATTTAAAAGCCATTTCACTTGAATCGACATCATGATATGAGCCATCATATAGTGTTACCTTTACTCCTTGAAGTGGATATCCTGCTATAACACCATTTTGAAGTTGTTCTTTAACACCTTTAGAAACTGCAGGAATATACTCTTTTGGTATTACTCCCCCTTTAATTTCATCAATAAATTCAAATTCATCTTCGCTAGGCTCCATTCTCATTAGAACGTGCCCATATTGGCCTCTACCACCTGACTGTTTTGCATATTTGGCTTCAACTTCGACATTTTGTGTAATTGCTTCTCTATATGCAACTTGAGGCTTCCCTACATTTGCCTCCACACTGAATTCCCTTTTCATCCTTTCGACCAGAACTTCTAAATGCAATTCTCCCATTCCAGATATTATTGTTTGTCCTGATTCCTCATCTGAACTTACTCTAAAAGAGGGATCTTCTTGTGCAAGTTTACCAAGCGCTATTGACATCTTTTCTTGGTCAGGTTTTGATTTTGGCTCGACTGCTAGAGATATTACTGGATCAGGAAATTCCATCCTTTCTAGAACAACCAAATTTTTCTCATCTGAAAGTGTATCCCCAGTAGTTACGTTCTTAAGACCTATACATGCAGCAATATCGCCTGCTCTTACCTCTTTTATTTCTTCTCTGTTGTTAGAGTGCATTTGTACCATTCTTCCAATTCTTTCTTTATCGTCTTTAACTGTATTGATAACACCATCACCTTGAGATAGAACACCAGAATAGACTCTTACAAAAGTAAGATTGCCTACAAAAGGATCTGTAGCTATTTTAAATGCAAGTGCTGAAAAAGGCTCTTCATCACTTGAACTTCTTAAGGTGCTTTCCTCTGTTTTAGGGTTTACTCCTTCAATAGCCTTAACTTCATCAGGAGCTGGTAAAAATTCAATAACTGCATCTAAAACTGCTTGAACTCCTTTGTTTTTGAATGCTGAGCCGCATAATGCTAAAGTTATCTCGTTTGATAAAACTCTTTCTCTTAGGCCTTTTTTTATTTCTTCCTCTGATAGGTCTGATGTTTCTAAATATTTTTCCATTAAATCTTCATTTGCTTCTGCAGCTGCTTCAACTAATTCCTCCCTTAGAGACTGGCATTTTGAATTAAGTTCTTCAGGTATATCTGTATATTCGAAAGAAGATCCCTTATCGGCTTCATTCCAAGTAATTGTTTTCATTTTTATAAGATCTATAACACCTTTAAAATCGTCTTCAGCTCCAATGTTGTATTGTATAGGAACAACAGTCGCACCTAATCTTTCTCTAATTTGTCCCACAACTCTTTCAAAGTCAGCTCCAGCTCTATCCATTTTGTTTACAAAAACAATTCGTGGAACCTCATATCTGTTTGCCTGTCTCCAGACTGTTTCAGATTGTGGCTGAACGCCCGAAGATCCACAAAAAACAACAACTGCTCCATCAAGAACTCTTAATGATCTTTCTACCTCAATAGTAAAATCTACGTGCCCAGGAGTATCAATAATATTTACTCTGTGTTCTTCAAACTGTTGATCCATACCTTTCCAAAAGCATGTTGTTGCAGCAGATGTAATGGTTATTCCTCGTTCTTGTTCTTGTTCCATCCAGTCCATAACAGCAGCTCCGTCATGCACTTCCCCAATTTTGTGTGAAATCCCAGTATAGAAAAGAACTCTTTCAGTTGTAGTTGTCTTACCAGCATCAACATGGGCACAAATTCCTATATTTCTGTAACGGTTTAAAGGTGTTTTTCTTGCCATTTTTAAAATCTGAAATGTGAAAAAGCTTTATTTGCTTCAGCCATTTTATGCATATCCTCTTTCTTTTTTACTGCTGCTCCTTTTCCATCCATTGCTTCTTTTAACTCAGCAGCTAATCTTGCAGGCATTGATTTTTCTTTTCTTTTTCTAGCTGCTTCAACTAACCATCTCATCGCTAATGCAGTTCTTCTTTTTGCTCTAACTTCAACAGGAACTTGATATGTAGCTCCTCCAATTCTTCTAGATCTAACTTCAACAACCGGTGCTACTTGGTCTAAAACTTTTTTAAATACATCAACTGGACTTTCTTTTTGTACTGACTTTTCTAACTCATCAAATGCACCGTAAACAATTTTTTCAGCAATTGACTTCTTCCCATCAACCATAAGTTGATTCATAAATTTAGCTACAAGCTCACTCTCGTATTTTGAATCTGGAATTATTTTTCTTTTTGGAGCTGCTCTTCTTCTCATTTTTTAGATTTCTTAGCTCCATATTTGGATCTACCCTGCTTTCTATCTGCAACTCCTGAAGTATCTAGAGCGCCTCGCACAGTGTGATATCTTACACCTGGTAAATCTTTTACTCTTCCACCCCTTATAAGAACTACTGAGTGTTCTTGAAGATTATGACCTTCACCTCCAATGTAAGATGTAACTTCAAATTTCGAGGTAAGTTTAACTCTGCAAACTTTTCTTAAAGCAGAATTAGGTTTCTTTGGGGTTGTTGTATAAACACGTGTACAAACCCCTCTTCTTTGTGGACAATTTTTAAGTGCAGGAACATCACTCTTAGCACGCTTAGTTTTTCGTGGTTTCCTTACTAATTGATTTATCGTAGCCATATCAAAAGGAGAATAATATAGCAGTGAATATCATCGGTCAATATTTACTGAAAGCTCTCTAGAAGTTCTTTTTTCAGTGCTTCTTCAATATCTTGTATTTCTTCTGAAGATACACTTGCTTTTTGATTAGCTGCAAACCCTGTTCCAGCAGGAATTAATCTGCCAACAACTACATTTTCTTTTAACCCTTTTAAGATATCTTTTCTGCTTGTGACAGCCGCTTCTGTTAAAACTCTTGTAGTTTCCTGGAAAGAGGCTGCTGAGATAAACGAATCAGTCGATAACGCTGCTTTTGTTATCCCAAGAAGCATTCTCTCAAATTTAACAGGCTTCTTACTTGAGTCCTCTAAAGTTTTATTTTCAGCTCTTACCTTTGCAATTTCTAAGACATCCCCTTCAATAAAATTGCTATCTCCTGAATCAATAACTGTAACTTTCTTCAGCATTTGTCTTGTTATTACTTCTATATGTTTGTCGTTAATAACAACGCCTTGCAATCTGTACACATCCTGAACTTCAGATATTAAATGTTTAGCTAATTCTTCAACACCATGTAAATGCAATAAGCTGTGTGTATCAGTAGGTCCGTAACAAAGAATATCACCTCTTTGAACATTGTCTCCTTCTAAGAAAGAAACAGCTCTATATTTATGAACCATAACTTCCCACGGCTCACCTTTTTCTGGTGTAATCACAAGTCTTTTTCGTCCCTTAGTTTCTTTGCCGTATGAAAGTACTCCAGAAAGTTCAGAATAAATTGCACCATCTTTAGGTTTTCTTGCCTCAAATAAATCTGCAACTCTTGGCAGCCCACCTGTAATATCTTTAGTTTTTGTTCCTTCGACAGGTACTCTAGCTATAAATTCTCCCTTAGAAACTTTATTATTGTTGTTTTTCATCAAAATTGATTTTGAAGGAAGTGTGTAAGTTGCAAGAGCTTTTTTCTTATCATTGAGCACGCTAATTGTTGGTGTCATTCCTTTTCCTTTTAGTGGTCTTTCATTAATATCAATAACTTCTCTCTTAGTTGATCCTGTCAATTCATCAATATCAACTTTCATAGTTACATCTTCTGTTAAATCAGCAAAAACAATTGTTCCCTCTTGCTCTGAAATAATAGGTAGAGTAAGAGGATCCCACTTTGCAATAAGCGTTCCAGGCTCGACCTTTGTATTGTTTATGTGAAGAATTTCTGCTCCGTAAGGAATTGAATATTTTTCAAGAAGATTTTCATCGTCATCTTGTATAGTTAAATGAGCGTTTCTAGAGATAACAATTGCTTCTCCATTTTTCTTTTCAACAGTCTTAAGTGATGCATCAAAAACTATTTTTCCACCACGAAGTGTTGTTATTGAATCGTCTTCAGCTGAACCTGAAGCGGCACCACCTATGTGGAATGTCCTCATTGTAAGTTGTGTACCAGGCTCTCCAATTGATTGTGCTGCTACAACTCCTACAGACTCACCTACATGAACTAAGTGTCCACGAGCTAAATCTCTCCCATAGCATTTTGCGCACAAACCTAGAGATGCTTCACAAGTAATTGGTGAGCGAATTTTTACTTTCTTGATCCCTGAATTCTGCACTACCTCTGCTGACTCTTCATCAAATAAATGTCCTTTTTCAAATAAAACTTTCCCATCTTTTTTAATATCCTCTTGTAAAACCCTGCCAAGAATTCTTTCTGAAATGGTTTGAATCACAGAAGCACCATCAATAATAGCCTCAACTGTGATTCCTTCAGTAGTTTCACAATCATCAGTTGTTATTACGACATCTTGCGATACATCTACTAGTCTTCTTGTAAGATATCCAGAGTTAGCTGTTTTAAGAGCAGTGTCTGCAAGACCTTTTCGTGCACCATGTGTTGAAGTAAAGTATTCAAGCATCGATAGGCCTTCTCTAAAGTTTGATGTAATTGCACTCTCAATAATACTCCCGTCAGGTTTGGACATAAGACCTCTCATTCCAGCTAACTGTCGTATTTGTGCCGCGGAACCTCTTGCTCCAGAATCTGCATACATAAATACACTATTAAATGACGGAATTACTTCCTCATTACCATTTTTATCAACCTCTACTTTATCGCCAAGAGCTTTCATCATTGAAGATGCAACCTTTTCATTAGTCCTTGACCAGATATCAATAATTTTGTTGTATTTCTCTCCTTTTGTTAGAAGTCCTGATTCAAACTGTTGCTCAATGTTTTTAACTTCTGATTCTGCTTTAGAGATAATTTCATTTTTATCATCTGGTATCTCAAAGTCATTTACACCAATTGAAGCTCCAGAAGTAGTTGAATATTCAAACCCTAGATACATCAAGTTATCAGCAAATAGAACAGATTCTTTTAGACCAAAATCTCTATAAACCTTATAGATAAGCTTAAGAATATCTTTTTTCTTGAATGTTTTATTTACTTCTTCAAAATCTAATTCCTGCGGCATGATTTCAAAAAATAAGCATCTTCCAACTGTAGTTGAGACAATTTTTGAACCATCAGCTTTTTTAATTCGTACATTTACTCTTGAATGAAGACCTACTTGTTTCTCTAAATATGCTCTTTTAACCTCATGAACATCAACAAATGTCCTTGTCTTTTCTTCTACATCTTTATCCTCTTTAGTTAAGTAATAAACCCCTAAAACTACATCTTGGTTTGGTTGTATTATTGGTTCTCCACTAGCAGGTGAAAGTATGTTGTTTGTTGACATCATTAATGCCCTTGCCTCTAGTTGAGCTTCTAAGGACAAAGGAACATGTACAGCCATTTGATCTCCATCAAAGTCTGCATTAAATGCAACACATACAAGAGGATGCAATTGAATTGCCTTGCCCTCAATAAGAATTGGCTCAAATGCTTGAATACCAAGCCTATGTAAAGTTGGAGCTCTGTTTAATAGCACAGGATGTTCCCTTATCACTTCATCTAAACAATCCCAAACCTCTGGTGCTTCCTCTTCAACTAATTGTTTTGAAGCTTTTATTGTCACTGTTATGCCCTTTTGTTCTAATCTGTTTAATATGAAAGGCTTGAAGAGCTCAAGTGCCATTTTTTTTGGCAGCCCACATTGATGTAATTTTAAGGTCGGCCCTGAAACGATTACTGAACGTCCAGAATAATCAACTCTCTTACCTAATAGATTCTGACGAAATCTTCCTTGTTTGCCTTTAATCATATCTGCAAGAGATTTTAATGGTCTTTTGTTTGTTCCAAGAATAGCTCTACCTCTTCTTCCATTATCAAGCAAAGCATCAACTGACTCTTGCAGCATTCTTTTTTCATTTCTAACAATTATTTCTGGAGCTCCTAGTTCAAGAAGTCTCTTTAATCTATTATTTCTATTAATTACTCTTCTGTATAAATCATTTAAGTCAGATGTTGCAAATCTTCCACCATCTAATGGAACTAATGGTCTTAGGTCTGGAGGTAAAATTGGTAAAACATTCATTATCATCCATTCAGGTTTTTGGCCACTTTCTTTAAAAGCCTCCATCAATTTCAATCTTTTTTGAAGTTTCTTAATCTTTGTCTCTGAACCACTTGTGTTTAATTCTTCTTTGATAATTTGTGTTTCTTTTTCCATATCTACGTCAGTGAGTAGAATTTGAATAGCTTCTGCACCCATAAGTGCTGTAAAGTCGTCATCATATTCATCTAAAGCTTCGGAGTATTCCTCTTCAGTGAGAAGTTGTCCTTTTGTGAGATCAGTTATCCCTGCCTCAACAACAACATAACTTTCATAATAAAGAACTCTTTCTATTTCTCTTAGAGTCATATCAAGAAAGAGACCTATTCGAGATGGTAGAGATTTTAAGAACCAAATATGAGCAACAGGAGAGGCTAGCTCAATATGTCCCATTCTCTCACGTCTTACTTTTGTTGCTGTTACTTCTACACCACATTTTTCACAAATTACACCTCTATGTTTTCTTCTTTTATATTTTCCACATAGACATTCAAAATCTTTGACAGGCCCAAATATCCTTGCACAAAAAAGACCATCTCTTTCAGGTTTGAAGGTTCTATAATTTATGGTCTCTGGTTTTTTTACTTCACCCCAAGACCAAGATCTGATCATTTGCGGTGAAGCTAAACCACAAGATATTAGATCAAAATTTCTTTTTGAACTTTTATTAATATTTTTAATTATGTCTTGCATGTTATTCCTCTGATGAGTCCTCCAACTCAAGATTAAGGCCAAGAGCCTTGATTTCTTTACTTAAAACGTTAAACGATTCTGGTACACCTGAATCAACCTCATAGTTACCGTCTACAATATTTTTATAAACTTTTGATCTTCCAATTATGTCATCAGATTTAACTGTTAACATTTCTTGCAGAGTATAGGCAGCACCATAAGCCTCAAGAGCCCAAACTTCCATTTCCCCAAACCTTTGTCCACCAAATTGAGCTTTTCCTCCCAAAGGTTGTTGTGTAACTAGACTATATGAACCTGTAGATCTGGCATGCATCTTGTCATCGATTAGATGATTAAGTTTCAACATATACATATAACCAACGGTGACTGGCCTATCAAATTTTTCACCTGTTCGTCCGTCATATAAATCAAATTGGCCACTTTCAGGTAGTCCAGCATATTTAAGAAGTTCTTTTATTTGGTGTTCATTTGCTCCATCAAAAACTGGTGTTGCAAATGGAACTCCATCTTTCAAGTTTTCTGAAAGTTCCTTAAGCTCAATATCTTTCATTGAACCAACATCATCTTTAGTTCTAGGTCCAAAAGAATATATATCATTCAAAACTTTTTTAACTTTATCTAATTTTTCTTTGTTTTTTAGCATTTTATCAATGAGGTTACCAAGACCTTTTGAAGCAAGCCCTAAGTGCGTCTCTAAAATCTGGCCCACATTCATTCTTGACGGCACTCCAAGCGGATTCAGAATTACATCTACTGGTTCACCATTTTCATCGTAAGGCATATCCTCAACTGGAACAATGCTTGAAATAACACCTTTATTACCATGTCTTCCAGCAAGCTTATCGCCTGCTTGTATTTTTCTTTTTACAGCTAAATAAACCTTAATAACAGAAAGTACACCTGGAGCCAAATCATTTCCACCAGCAACTTTTTGCTTAAAGATATTCATTTTTTCTTTATTTTCAGCTTGGTATTTTTTGAATTGATCCGAAACATTTTTTTGAAGTTCTGTAATTTTTTTATTGGTTATTTTTATTTTTAGAATGGCTGCTAAATCCATTTCTTCCAAAGACTCTTGAGTTAATTTCCCTTTTGCTTTAATTAAATTCTCTCTCTTTAAAGCTTGAATGATTGTATTTTTAAGTGAATTAGTAACAATTCGCATTTCATCATCTAAATCTTTGCTAAATTCAGACATCATTAAATCTTCATTACTTTTAGCACGCGGATTTTTATCAACTCCATCTCGTGTGAAGATTTGAACATCAATGACTGTTCCACTTACACTAGAAGGCACTCTCAATGAAGTGTCTTTAATATCTGATGCCTTCTCTCCAAATATAGCTTTAAGTAATTTTTCTTCAGGTGAGAGTTGTGTTTCACCTTTTGGAGTGACTTTCCCAACTAAAATATCTCCAGCTTCTACTTTTGCTCCAACATAAACAATTCCATTTTCATCTAATTTTGATAAAGCTGATTCGCTTACTCCTGGGATATCTGAAGTAATTTCTTCCATACCAAGTTTTGTATCTCTTGTTGTACAAGTGAGTTCTTGGATATGAATGCTTGTAAGTCTATCTTCTTGAACGACCCTTTCTGAAACTAGAATAGAATCCTCATAATTAAATCCATTCCATGGCATGAAAGCTATTCTCATATTCTGTCCAATTGCTAACTCTCCAAGATCTATTGATGGCCCGTCAGCTATAATGTCACCTGCTTTTACAACATCTCCTTTTTTAACAAGCGGTCTTTGATTTATACATGTGTTTTGGTTAGATCTTGTATATTTAACGAGATTATATATATCAACACTTACACTATCTCCACTAGAAACTTTTATAACTATTCTTCCACCATCAACTGAGTCAACAACTCCAGAGTTATTTGCAACAACACATACACCTGAATCTCTTGCAACTTGTCTTTCTAAACCAGTTCCCACCAAAGGTTTTTGAGGAATAAGTGTAGGTACTGCCTGTCTCATCATGTTTGATCCCATTAGTGCTCTGTTGGCATCGTTATTTTCTAAAAATGGTATAAGTGATGCAGCAACAGATAGGACTTGTTTTGGTGATACATCCATTAATGTAATCATTCCAACGCTTGTTAAGCTTGTTTCACCTTGATGTCTTGCTGTTACAAAATCTGATGTAAATTTTCCTTTTTTGTCGAGCTCAACATTTGCCTGCGCAATATAGTGATTACTCTCCATTATTGGTGATAGATAAATTATCTCATCAGTGACCTTTCCTTCTTTTACAACTCTATATGGAGTTTCAATAAAACCATATTTATCAGTCCTTGCGTAAGACGATAAAGAATTAATAAGTCCAATATTAGGACCTTCAGGAGTTTCTATTGGACAAACTCTACCATAATGTGTTGGATGAACATCTCGCACCTCAAAACCCGCTCTTTCTCTTGATAATCCACCAGGACCTAAAGCTGAAACTCTTCTTTTATGTGTAATTTCCGATAAAGGATTATTTTGATCCATAAATTGAGATAACTGACTTGAACCAAAAAATTCCTTAAATGCTGCAGTTATAGGCTTAGCATTTATAAGATCTGAAGGTTTATAGCCCTCAGTTTCAGCCATTCCTAATCTATCTTTTACAGCCCTCTCAACTCTTACAAGGGCAATTCTTAATTGATTAGCTGTCATCTCTCCAACAGATCTAATTCTTCTGTTACCTAAATGATCAATATCATCCACAGTATCTTTACCATTTCTTATATCAACTAGTTTCTTAAGAACAGCAATAATATCCTCTTTTGTTAGAACATGAACATCCGACCTATCCTCAATTTTTAATCTCCAATTTAATTTCATCCTTCCAACATCTGATAAGTCATATCTATCCTCAGAAAAGAAAAGGTTATTAAATAAAACTTCGGTTGATTCTTTCGTCGGAGGCTCTCCAGGTCGTAACATTCTATAAATATCAACTAGTGCTTCAAGTCTATTAGTGCTTGGATCATTTCTTAATGTATCAGCAATATATGACCCACTGTCGATACTATTTATATATAGAATTTTGAAACTAAAATCACTTTCAATTAATTTCTTTAATATTGTTTTATCAAGTTTTGTATTTGCTGTAACGAGGACCTCTCCTGATTCTTTGTCAATGATGTCTTCTGCAACTGTTTGATCTAAAAAATTATCAAAGTCGATTTCAAGACTTTTATTTTTTTGTTTTTCAAGCTCATTTGCAACTCTTGCGTTTATTCTTTTTCCTGACACAACTTCTAAACTTCCAACTTTGAGATCAAAGTCAAAAGCCTTTCCTTTGAAATTTTCAGGATCAACATTTAAATAAATTTTCTTATTTTTTATTTCCACATCAAGGGACTCATAAAAAGCATTTAAGATCTCAATATCTGAGAGGTCTAAAGCTTTTAATATTGCTGTAGCAGGAAATTTTCTTTTTCTATCAATTCGAGCGTAAATTAGATCTTTAGCATCAAATTCATAATCCAACCAGGAACCTCTGTAAGGTATTATTCTTGCTGCGTATAGTACTTTTCCAGAAGCATGTGTTTTACCTTTATCATGATCAAAGAACACACCTGGAGATCTATGTAATTGAGATACCACAACTCTTTCAGTTCCATTCACAACAAAACTTCCATCTCTTGTCATGAGAGGAATTTCACCTAGAAAAACACGGTCAGGACTTATTCCTTTTTCTTTAACAGTTTTATATTGTGTATTTTTATCCATTAACCTTAGTTGAAGGTTTACATGTAATTTTGCTGCGTAAGATATACTTTTTAACCTGCATTCTTCAGGAGTATATAAACAATCTTCGAGCTCATAACTGACATAATCGAGCGCAGCATTTTGGGAAGCACTATTGATGGGAAATATTGATCTAAAGACTTCTTCTAAACCTTTATTATCTCTTTTATCAGGATCGCTTGAGGCTTGTAAAAAATCACGATAAGAATCAGTTTGTGTCTTAACAAGATATGGCAACTCCATGACATCAGGGAGTGTCCCGAATTGTCTTCTAATTCGTTTTTTCTCAGTAAAAGAGTATGTCATTAATTATTTATAGGGCCTTACAATTTTATTATATAAGATTATTTCATTTCTGCTTGAGCTCCTGCTTCTTGCAAAGCAGCAACTAAAGCTTCAGCTTCATCTTTTTTTGCTCCTTCTTTCACAGTTTTAGGAGCACCATCGACTAAGTCTTTAGCTTCTTTCAGTCCAAGATCTGTAGCTGCTCTAACAGCTTTAATAACTGCTACCTTCTTATCTCCTGAAGCAGTTAATAAAACATCAAATGAACTTTTTTCTTCAGCGGCTTCACCACCAGCTTCCGCACTTGCACCGCCTGCAGCGACTGCAACTGGAGCTGCTACTGCTGCAGCTGATACATCAAATTTTTCTTCGATTTCTTTAATAAGATCCACAAGGTCCATTACAGACATTTTGGATATAGATTCTAAAATTTCTTCTTTCGTTGCCATTATATCTCCTTAACCTTTTTGCTCTTTAACACCATGAAGGGTTCTTGCAAATTTTGAAGGAATCTCATTCATGAGAGATGCAATTTTACCCAAAGGTGCCTTCAAAAGTCCAGCAATTTTTGAAATAGCTTCATTAAATGTTGGTAATGAGGCTAATTTGTCTATTTCTGAGCCTTCGAGATGTACTCCATCGACTGATAAACCTTTAATTGTTAGGTTTTCGTTCGATTTTGAATATTTTCTAAGAATTTTTGCTGCTGCACCTGGCTCATCATAAGAAAAACCTAACATTGTAGGTCCTGTTAGATAGCCATCTAAACCTTCGTATGTTGTTCCTTTGAATGCTAATTTAACCAATGTATTTTTAACTACAACAAATTTCACGTTTGATTTATGGCCTTCCGATCTGAGTTGATTAGCTTCAGAAACATTTAAACCCCTTGCATCTGCAAGAACTAATGAGCTTGAATCATTTGCAAAACTGCTAATGTCCGCTACTATTCTTTTTTTATCATCTACACTTAAAGCCATTTTTTTATTGTTACTGAAGACATAAATAGATAATCATTTGATTTATCTATGTAGGAAATTAAGCAAAGCACCTACAGTCTTCGATATCTCAAAATTGAGAGATGTCAATTCTATACCCTGGACCCATAGTTGTCGAGAGAAAAACACTTTTAAAATATATTCCTTTTGAGGAAGCAGGTTTCAATCTTTTAAGTTCATTCATAAAAGAATCAAAATTTTCTTTAAGTTGAGCTTTTTTCATATTCACATTTGCAATAGTTCCCTGCACTATACCCTCTTGTTCTGCTTTAAACCTAACTTGTCCATGTTTTATTTCCTTGACAGCTTTATCTATATTTTCTGTAACAGTCCCAGACTTAGGGCTAGGCATTAAACCCTTAGGACCCAAAACTTTTGCAATTTTAGATACAACTTTCATTTGAGCTGGAGTAGTAACCGCAACATCAAAGTCTATATTTCCATCTTTATATTTTTCTAACAAATCATCTAAACCAATGAAATCTGCTCCGCCTTTTTTTGCCTCATCAGCTTTATCTGAATCTACAAAAGCCGCAACTTTTACTTCTTTGCCCAATGAATTTGGAAGAGTTAGAGAGCCTCTTATGTTTTGCTCAGATTTCTTTGGATCTATTCCTAGCCATACTGAAATATCAACAGTTTCTTGAAATTTTCTTTTTGGTTGTTTCAGAATTAATTCCAGTGCTTCTTCAGTGCTGTAACTTTTATCTTCGTCTAGTGTACCTAAGGCTTTTTTAAATTTTGTTTCTTTCATAATTATTTTGACTCTTCTTCTTTTGAATCAGCTGGAGCATCTTCAGATACTGCTACTTCCGCTGGTGTGTCTGCTGGTGCTGCTTCTGCTGGTGTGTCTGCTGGTGCTGCTTCTTCTGGCGCTGCTATTTCCTGCCCAGAATCTGATACTCCCTTAATTTCGATGCCCATACTTCTAGCTGTACCACTTATTACTTTTATAGCAGATTCAATATCGTTTGAATTTAGATCCTCCATTTTCATCTCGGCTATTTCTTTAACTTTTTCTAAAGAAATTCTTGCCACTTTTGTTCTATTTGGCTCTCCACTACCCTTAGGAATTGAAGCAGCTTTTTTCAATAATATTGATGCTGGAGGTGACTTTGTTATGAATGTAAATGTTCTATCTTCAAAGACCGTAATCTCTACAGGGACTTTCAGACCTTTTTCAACTTCCTTGGTTTTTTCGTTAAAGGCATTGCAAAAATCCATTATATTCAATCCATGCTGCCCCAAAGCTGGTCCAACTGGAGGGCTTGGATTTGCACCCCCTGCAGGAACTTGCAGTTTTATTATTGTCATTACTTCTTTTGCCATTCTTATACCTTCTCTACTTGCGAGAAATTTAATTCTACAGGAGTAGATTTACCAAAAATACTTACAGAAACTTTAATAAGATTTTTTTCATAGTCAACTTCCTCAACAACACCATTGAAATCATTAAATGGCCCATCGTTTATTCTCACAGTTTCACCAGATTCAAAAACTGTCTTAAATTTTGGCTGCTCCACAGCTTCATCAACTCTATTAACTATTTTATTTAATTCATTTTCAGTAAGTGGACTTGGTCTAGTTTTAGTTCCCCCTAGAAAGCCCATTACATTTGGTGTCTTTCTTACTAAGTGCCAAGTATCATCATCTAGTTCCATCTGTACTAGCATATATCCGGGAAAAAACTTCCTTTCGATTTGTTTTTTTTGACCTTTTTTTAACTCTGTTACCTGTTCAGTAGGAATCATGATATCACCAAACTTTGAGGATAATCCTGATATATCTATACGCTCTTCTAGTGCTGCTTTAACTTTCTTTTCACAGTTGGAATAAGCTTGAATGATATACCAGTCCATAATTTAACTCAGAATAAATTTTGAAAGAAATGATAGCAACGAATCTAGACCCCAGAAAACCAAAGCTAGAATCAAAATCATTATTAAAACTACAACAGTCATTTGAGTTGTTTCACCTCTTCCAGGCCAGACAACCTTAGAAACTTCTGTTCTTGCGTCAACTATAAGTTTCATGGCATTTTTCCCAAATTCAGTTCTAGACAGTAGCCCCAAGGAAACAAATAATAAACCACTTAATATAAGTACTCGATATAACAAACCGAGGCCCTCTAGGTAAGTGAATAATATAACAGCTGCAAATCCCAGTATGAGGGAGGAAATCCAGAGAATATTATTAAGAGTGCTATTCATTGTTAAATGGCAGGCCTGGAGGGAATCGAACCCACAACCTGCGGTTTTGGAGACCGCCGCTCTGCCAATTGAGCTACAGGCCTTTGCGATCTCCTATTATAACCTTCTAAAGAAACCTTTAAAAATTTAGGCAACAATCTTAAGCACAATTCCTGCGCCTACAGTTCTACCACCTTCTCTAACAGCAAAGCTTAATCCTTCTTCCATTGCAATTGGAGCGATAAGTTCGCAGTTAAGTTCGTCAACGGTATCTCCTGGCATAACCATTTCAACACCATCAGGTAAATTAACTTCACCAGTAACATCAGTAGTTCTGAAATAAAATTGTGGTCTATAACCTTTAAAGAAAGGTGTATGTCTTCCACCTTCTTCTTTACTTAAAACAGTAATCTTTGCAGTAAACTTTGTATGTGGCTTCACTGAACCAGGAATAGCAAGAACTTGACCTCTTTCAACGTCATCTCTTTCAGTTCCTCTTAGCAATACACCACAATTCTCTCCTGCTCGACCTTCGTCAAGTGTTTTTCTGAACATTTCAACACCAGTACAAGTTGTTTTTGAGGTATCTTTGATCCCAACAATCTCCAACTCGTCGCCTGTCTTCACAATTCCTCTTTCAACTCTACCTGTCACAACAGTACCTCTACCAGAGATAGTAAAGACATCCTCAATAGGCATTAAGAAAGGCTTATCAATAGGTCTTTCAGGTTCTGGGAAATAAGAATCAAGAGATTTTACGAGTTCAACAACACTTTCTACGTACTTAGCGTCACCTTCTAGAGCTTTTAGCGCACTTCCTTTAATGATTGGAGTATCATCGCCAGGAAAATCGTATTTATTAAGCAATTCACGAACTTCCATTTCCACGAGTTCAATGAGTTCTTCGTCATCAACCATGTCTGCTTTATTTAGATAGACAACAATATTTGGAACTCCAACCTGTTTAGCCAGAAGTATATGTTCTCTTGTTTGTGGCATTGGGCCATCAGCCGCACTAACTACTAATATAGCGCCGTCCATCTGAGCGGCACCAGTAATCATATTTTTGACATAGTCAGCGTGACCTGGACAATCAACGTGAGCATAATGTCTTTGATCACTACTATATTCTACGTGTGATGTTGCAATAGTTATGCCTCTTTCTTTCTCTTCAGGTGCATTATCAATACCCTCGAAAGCGACTGCTTCACCACCAAATGTATCAGCACACACTTTTGTAAGTGCTGCTGTTAACGTTGTCTTACCATGATCAACGTGTCCAATTGTACCCACGTTTATGTGTGGCAAGCTTCTATCAAATTTTTCTCTAGCCATAATTACCTCTATGTTTGGAGCTCATAACCGGATTTGAACCGGTGACCTCTTCCTTACCAAGGAAGTGCTCTACCTGCTGAGCTATATGAGCGCATATAATAAACCCTAAAAAGCAAAGCTTCAACCATTATATTAGTTTTAAAAAAAACTAAAAAATGGTGGAGGGGGAAGGATTCGAACCTTCGAAGCACGAGGCGGCAGATTTACAGTCTGCTGGGTTTGACCGCTCCCCAACCCCTCCGAGTTGAAGTAGTTATTATCAACTTCCATTTTTGTTAGTCAATACATATATAATTATCTAAATGAAACACTATGTCACTGATAGAGAGTTATTTAAATCCTATCCAGAATCAGTAAAAGAAATAATTTTAGGAGCTGGATGTTTTTGGGGTGTTGAAAGACTTTTTTGGGAACTTCCGGGAGTATGGACAACTTATGTATCCTACTCAGGAGGAAGAAGAGATAATCCAACTTATGAGGAAGTATGTATGGGAGTAACTGGGCATGTTGAAACAGTAAATGTTTTTTATGACCAAAAGCAGATCAAATTTGAAACAATTCTTAAAACCTTTTGGGAATGTCATGATCCAACACAAGGGATGAGACAAGGTAATGATATTGGGGAGCAATATAGATCAGTAATTTTTTGCAAAGACAGCCACCAATTAGATGCAGCAAATATTTCAAAAAAAATGTTTCAAACTAAATTAGATGAAAAAGGATTTGGTCCAATAACTACCGAAATTAAGATTGAAACTAAAACATTTCCAGCAGAAGATTATCACCAACAATATTTAGCAAAAAATCCAAATGGGTATTGCAACCTAAAAGGCACAGGTTGCTTTCTATAAAATTCGAGAAAGTTAAAGTCAACTTCACTATGAAAATATTATGTTGTAGAATTCAGTCTCCTAGCCACCTTAGCTCAGCTGGTAGAGCAACTGATTTGTAATCAGTAGGTCGTCAGTTCGACTCTGACAGGTGGCTCCAACACAAAAAAAAAGACACCAATTTCTTGGTGTCTTTTTTGCAGATCTAAGTTTTGTTTCCAATCCTTATTTCTACATTATCTATACTACATAATTATCTAGTAATTGTCCAGCCAGTTTGCCTTAAAACTAGCTCTTCTTCAGATAAGCTCCAATATCCTTGCACCATACCGTTTTCATTAAATCGCATTCTAGTGAAGTTATGTGATTCTGCTTCCTTTCCAGAAACTTCATCTTTAGATTTTGACCAATGCCAGACATATACAATATTTTTTCCTCTATCTACTACTACATCTCCAATTTGGTAATCAACTAAATTACTTGCCCATTCCTCTGCGTCTGCAGATTCGATATTTTCCAATACCTGATCTTTGGACCAAGTTGGATTTACAATTCCTCTAGTTACAGATACTTTTACCCTTTTATTATTTCTCATAACAACAGCATCAACAGGCTCGCCAGGTAATCCAGAAAAGCTAAGCTTACCTGTATTAATATTATCTTCAGTAACCTTAACACCTTTAACAGAAACAAATTTATCTCCTACCTCTAAAACTCCCTCTGAAGGCGAACCAGGAATTACTCTTGTAACAATCATCCCTTCTTCATTTTCAGGATCCCAGTTAAAACCGAAACCTACAAATCTGCCAGAAAAACTTACTCCATCTTCAGCCATATGATTTTTAACCATAGCTAAAGTTTTTTCTTTACTGGTATATTGTGCTTTAACCCAACTTTCAGCTACTGCTGCCATAGACTTCATTCCACCTCTGTGGTGGTCTGCAAAAATTGATAACGAAATTAGGACTACTGAAAGTCCAACAATAATTTTTTTAATATCCATCCTAAAACCTTAAAACAAAATGATTTTTTTTAAAAGCAAAAAAAAGGCGCCATAAAAATAGCGCCTTAAGAAATGAATTTTATTATCTAGTTATAGACCAACCAGTCTGCCTTAACAAAAGTTCATCCTCTGAAAGGGCACCAATAAAATTAACTTTGCCACTTTCATCAAATCCAACTCTTGTAACAATATAGGTTTCTGCTTCTACTCCAGACTGCTCATCTAAATCTTTTCTCCAATGAAGTACATAAGCTACTTCTTTGCCTACAGCAACATCAATCATTCTGTATTCGATCAAGCTTGATCCCCATTGTTCTGCATCAGCTCCCTCAATATTTTCCACAAAAGTGGTCTTATCTGTTCTTGGCTGCACAACTGTTCTTGCCATTTCAAGATCTACTTCTTTACCGTCCCTTTTAACTTTCACATTCCATATATCACCAACTTTTGTTGCCTCTGGATCAGTATTTCTCCAGTCCTTAACTCCATTAATTGACAATACTTCATCTCCAACTTTCATTGCCTCTGACGCTGAGCTTCCCTCAACTGTTGAAATTACAACATCAGGCTGATCTCCATTTGGGTCATAATAGAATCCAAAACCAACAAAACGACTTGGATATTGATATCCGTCATCTGCCATATGTTTTTTCACCATCTTTAGAAATGGATCTTTACCTTTATAACCTGATTCAACGATTTTCTGGGCAATCATCCCTTTTTTAGCTCCTTTGTTTTTCATACCATCACCTTTGTGATGATCTGCAAATATTGATAACGAGAATGTGACTACAAGTAGTCCAATAAAAAACTTTTGAATATTCATTATTACAATTTAAAACAATTAATAAGAACTTTGAAGGTAAATAGAATTAATTTGCAGAATTGTGACTTATTCTTTTAAGAAATTATTTACTTCCTTTAAAAAACGATCAAATGAAGGTTGATGATTATACATCATATGTCCTGCTTCAAATTCAGAAAAAATAACCCTTTCCATATTGACACCATTGTCATAAAGAAAATTTTCAGCAGTAAAGCAAGGTGTAGCTAAATCATAAATTCCACAAGAAACGTAAACTTTAAATTCTTCATTTCCACGTTGAGCATAACCAATATGTGGTGTTGGGTTTACATATCTTGGCCATTTTTGATCTTGGGTGGAGTTCCAATCCCAGTTATTATATAAATCTCTATCACTACTCTGGTACAGCATCACAGTTTCAACACCAATCTCAGAAAACCATGTATGTAATGCAGATACATATGCTGAAGAGAAACCTTCCATTGAAGCATCAGTATCAGGATACTGACCAGCAGCTACATAATCTTTCATTTTATATCTTGAGTCTGCTCTTCCAACAGAAAAACCCTCATCACGCAATAACTCTTTTCTAAAATCAGACGCTTCGACTCTTAAATCTGAATTCCTAACAAACTCTTCGCTTAAACCAGTATAAAAAGAATATTCTTTCACTATTTCGTCGTATTCTTTTTGAGAAATTCTTGTCCCTTTTAATAAAGCTGGACCATATTTTTCTAGACTAAATTTTTTTGAGTTTTCGTAAAATTCGAGTAAAGTCAAATCTGTATCTACCTTTCCATGATAATAGGCAGTTACAGCATAAGTTGGAAGATAGCCATAATGTGCAGAATTATTTCCTGGAGCAAATCTTATATATTGCATATCAGCAGCAGGTGATACTAGAAGAAGGCCGTTCACTTCTATGTTTGTTAAAACGCCACTTCTCAACTCTGATACCAATAATGGTCCTCTAATTCCACCATAACTCTCACCTAAAATATATCTTGGAGAATTCCATCTTTTATTGTCGTTAATCCATCTTCGAATAAACTCTGCTATTACTACAGCATCTTGTTTTACTCCCCAAAATTCTTTTCCTTCATGTTCACCCAATGGTCTGCTATAGCCAGTCCCAATTGGATCAATGAAAACTAAATCAGCTTTATCTAAGGGCGATAATTTGTTGTTTATTAAATTATATGGAGGAGAACCGTCATCACTGGCGTCGCTTGGAACTTTCACCACTTTTGGACCTAAAACTCCCATATGTAACCACAATGATGCAGATCCGGGACCTCCATTAAAACTAAACATGACCGGTCTATTTTTTTGATTATCAACACTGTATTCAGTGACGACAAAAGAAGCTAAGGGTTTTGTTGAGTCATCTCGTTCAAAAATAACTTTTTCGTAAACTTTTGCAGTGTACTCCAGCTTTTTCCCATTGAAAGTGCCCGAAAATTCTTTTGAAAAATCAAAATTACTCTCTGCAAATACATAAGAAGTTAAAAGTAAAAAAAGAATGGCTCTCATTATGTAAATTTAAACTAAATGATTTTCTCGAAATTTTTCAGCGGTATGAACAATTCCACTTTTAGTTTTGTATGGTTTTGATTTAATACCTTTAGTTCCTTCTTTAACTAAAAGGAACAAACACATTGTTGTGAGAGATATTAACCCAAGCGCCCCCACGATTAAGTATTGAATCATGTTTGTATTCTATATCATTTATGGTAAAAAATAAATTTGCGAAATGGTTAATAAAACAAGAGATCAATTAAAAATTCTCCTTTTACAGATAAGGGATGATCAGAAAGTGCGCAAAGAGGAGCATGAAAGCTTCGCAAAATACAGTGAATTAAAACTTAACCAAATAGATATACTAAATGTTTTTGATAAGCCAAATTTTTCTACAGATGTATTGAATGGTTATGATGCTTTGTATGTTGGTGGAGCTAGTGAGGCTAATGTACTAGAACCTGAAATATATCCATTCATTAAAGACTCTGTAGGACTAATTAAATTTGCTGGAGAAAATGCAATTCCGACTTTTGCTTCATGTTTTGGTTTTCAATTAGCTGTACTAGCTTTTGATGGAGTAATAAAAAGCAAAGATGCTGATTATGAGATGGGAAGCATACCTATTAAAACAACAAATTTAGCTAATATTGATCCTGTTTTTAAAGGGGTTAAATCAGGATTCTATGCTCTTTCGGTTCATCAGCAATATGCAGATGACTTACCAGAAAATCTTGATCTTTTAGCATACACACAACAATGTTTACATAGTTTTAAATTAAGAGATAAACCGCTGTGGGCATTTCAATTTCATCCTGAAGTAGATCGAGCTACAGTTTTTGAAAGGCTCGCAATCTATAAGACAAAATATACTTCTGGTGACGAAGAATTTAATAAAGTCCTAGACTCTCTTGTAGAGACACCAGATTCACATAAATTAATGCTCAATTTTGTAGATAATGTTTTGCTTAATTATTCTTAAGGTAATCAATTGCAAGAAAACTCATTGCTCTAACGCCCTCGTCTAACGCTTCGTCATCAACAATGAAATAAGGTGAATGATTTCCTGCAACATCAGATCTTCTATTGAATTCGCCAGATGCCTCTCCCTTGCCTGGTCTGTTTACACCTAAATAAAAGTACATGCCAGGTATTTCTTGGGAAAAATATGAAAAATCTTCTGCGCCTGTAGTCGGGACATCAGAAATCATGAATTTTCCGTTAGAAGCTTCTCTTAAAGTTGATGAATATTTCTTGACAAGATCTTCTTGATTATAAGTGACTGGGAAGAAGCCACCTACATCAAATTCAACATTTATTGTTGTGCCAGTTCCAACTGCAACACCTTCTGCAAGTTGTTCAATTTCACTGTAGATTTCACTTCTTAATTCTGGATCAAAAGTTCTAATGGTTCCCATTATCATGGCATCTTCTGGAATAATATTATTTCTTGTTCCTGCCTCGACTATGCCAACAGAAATAACTGCAGGATTATTAATAATATTTATTCTTCGACTTACAACTGTATTTAAAGATTGAATTAATTCTGCAGTTGCCATTATTGGGTCAATTCCCGCCCATGGAGCGGAACCATGTGCTTGTTTGCCTTTTATTGAAATTCTATAAGCAGATGCAGCTGCCATTGCTGGTCCAGGTTTAACAGCAATTAATCCATTAGGCATGTTAGTGACATGTAAGCCAAAAATTGCTTCGGGATTATATCTTTCAAATATTCCCTCTTCGAGCATCATCTTAGCTCCACCTCCTTCGTCTTCAGGTGGGCCCTCTTCAGCAGGTTGAAAGATAAGCATGATATTGCCTTCGAGTTGCTCTTTATGTTTTGCTAAAAACTCTGCAGCCCCCATCAAAATAGCAACATGTGCATCATGTCCGCATGCATGCATGACACCTACATCATTTCCAAGGTAAGTTGTTCTTACTTTTGATGCATAAGGAAGTCCAGTCTTTTCCTCTACAGGTAAAGCATCCATGTCTGCTCTAAGTGCAACTGTTGGTCCAGGTTTTCCTCCTTTAATTATTCCAACAACACCTGTATATGCTATTCCTGTCTCTATCTCTATTCCCAAACTCTCTAAATGATCTGCAACTTTCTTTGAAGTCCTAAATTCTCTGTTCGATAGTTCTGGAAACTCATGAATATCATGCCTCCACTCAATCACTTTAGGCATTAAAGATTTTAATGATGAAGACATTTCATCCCTCAAATCGTCTGCCCACAAAGAGCATGTTAGAAAAAAAAGAATAATTGAAAGTCTATATTTCATTAATAAAATATAATACTTCTAAAATGAAAAAAAAGTTCAACAAAATAGTTTCTCCATGTATTTCTATTTGTCAGTATGATTCTGAGAATAAATGTCTAGGTTGTATGCGTACAAAAGATGAAAGAATTAAATGGAAAAAAGATAAAACTACAGATGCATGGAAAAATTCTAACCTTGAAGATATAAAAAGCAGAATGTCAGACTCTTTTAGAAAGTCATGGGAAGATACATACGAGAAGAAAAAACAAAGAATAAAAGATAATGCAAAAACTTAGACCATTTCACCTAGCCGTTCCTGTAGACTGCATTGAAAAGGCAAAAAACTTTTATGGAAATCTTCTTGGTTTCAGTGAGGGTCGCTCTTCTGAAAATTGGGTAGATTATAATTTTTTTGGGCACCAATTAGTTTGCCATATTGGCGATGTGCCAAAAAAAGTAAGTAAAGAAGTTGATGGAAAGATGGTTCCAGTACCACATTTTGGTGTAATTCTTGACTGGCAAGATTTTGACTTGCTCTCTGAAAAAATTAAAGAAAGTAAGCTTGAGTTTGTTGTTGAGCCTTATTTGAGATTTGAAGGAAAACCAGGCGAACAAAAAACAATGTTTTTTCAAGATCCTTTCGGAAACTCCTTAGAGTTTAAATCTTTCAAAAGTGATGATGAGATTTTTAAATCAACTTAGAAAGCTATTTAGATAGAAGTAAAACTCAGAAGGCTGTCGTTCTCTTGCGTTGCGCCATTGTGTCGAACTATCTTTATTAAGCACTTTCAAATCTTTTGATAAAACAACTATTGTTGGCACTCCTTCCAATTCAGTAATTCCATAATTAAGCAATATCTGCTTATTCTTTGGTTCTGAGCCATCACGATAATCACCAACATCGACATAAATAAGCTCAAAGTTTTCATTTATAAATTTTGCTATTTGAGGAATAAGCGTAATTTGATGAAGAATAATGCAATCTGGGCACCAATTTGCTCCAAAAATTATGAGTGGTTGCTTATTTTCCTTCAATGCTTTTTCAATGCCCTCGATGACTAAATCTGGATAATTTAAATCTGGCATATAGGGCTTAACAACAGTTTTTGGGATATCATCTTGTGAAAGATTTGAAATTGGTTTTTTAAAATTCATATCAAAAAGGATGCTGGTTAATAAGATGGCCACAAAAAAACTAAAAATCAATTTATTCATAATGGCTAATTTAAGAGTTAATTTTTGAAAAAAAATGAAAAACGAAAATAATTTACAAAAATTTCACAATAAAGCCATTTACGACTACTCTCTCAGAGAAATTTGGCCTCAGGATGTATTGACTGAATCAAAACTTCTCCATGATGAAAAAATCAATTCGGAAGACTTTACTGAATTACCCTTGGTAACAATTGATGGTGAGGATGCTAAGGATTTTGATGATGCAATATTTTGTAAGTTAAGTCCTAATGGATTTGAGCTCTATGTTGCTATTGCTGATGTATCTTTTTATGTAAAAGAAAATTCAGCTATAGACATGGAGGCAAGGGCAAGGGCCACTTCAACTTATATGTTTCGAAAAGTTCTACCTATGCTTCCAGAAAAACTATCGAATGATCTTTGCTCGCTTAAAGAGGGAGTCTTAAGAAAAACTTTGATAGTGAAGATTAATTTTGATAAAGCAGGCAATATTGAAAAATATACATTCCACAGAAGTGAAATTAAATCTTGTGCACGCCTAACTTACAATAGGGTTGAAGATTTTTTAGAAAATAAAATCAATCTTGATGGAGAAAAATACAAAGAGTCACTGGATTCAGCAAAAATTTTAATGTCAAAGCTTTTAGAGCGAAGAGCGGAAAGAGGCGCATTAGACTTTGAACTTGATGAACCCTATATGAGATTTGATAGAGAAGGTAAAATTCAAGAATTACAAAATAGGACAAGATTGAAGTCGCATAAATTAATTGAAGAATTTATGCTCTCTGCAAATATTTGTGCAGCTGATTTTTTAAATAAAAATTATAGCCAAGGAATTTACAGAGTTCATGATTATCCTGAGAATTATAAAATTGATAGACTTAGTCAGATCCTAAAAAGAAGAAATATTAATTGGGAAGGCAGCATTGAGGATGTTGAAAATCTCAATATTTTTATAAAAAATCTTTCAAAAAGAAGTGATAAAAGCATTCTAAACGCAGTTGTATTACAGTCCATGCAAAGAGCTGAATATTCAACAAAACAAATTGGTCACTTTGGATTGAAATATAAAAAATATACGCACTTTACTTCTCCAATAAGAAGATATCCAGACCTTATTGTTCATCGCATGATAATTGCAAAATTAAATAAGCTTAATTATGAAATAGAGGATTTGGATGATTTATTAACGCATTGCTCTGAACGTGAAAGATCATCAGAGTTTGCATCTAAACAAGTACAACAAAACATGTTGTGTTCTTATGCTGCAAATTTTAGGGGTCAAATTTTTGATGGTTTTATTACAGGTGTAAAAGACTTTGGAGTTTTTGTAGATATACCAAAATTATATACCTCAGGCCTTCTACATATAACTGAGTTGCCAAGAGATAACTATAAATACAATGCAAGAGATAAAATATTGTCAGGTAAACGAAGGGCTAATACTTTTTGTTTAGGTGATAAGATTTCAGTTGGTATAGATAATGTCATGGAGCTTGAAGGTAAAATATCGCTGTTTTACGCATGAAAATAAATATAAAAAACTTTTACTGTATTGAGGCTCTGATTGAATCTAATCCCGAGATTATTGAATTCATTAATATTCCTAATCCTAAAGATAAAAAAATTTCTGAATTAACTGTTAATGCGAAACAATCTGGTATAAAAATTCTAAATAAATCAAAGGACTTTTACGCAGCATGCAAAGAGCCTGCAGTTAGGGACATAAAATCGGCAAATTATGAAATAGGGAAATCAGTTCTTATTTTTGATGAGGTTCAGGATACAAGAAATTTAGGATCTTGTTTAAGGACTGCATCATTTTTCGGCATTAATTCAGTCATTATTCCTAAAAATAATTCCGCAGATTTTAATAACCCAGCTGTAATAGAGACCTCAACAGGAGGTGTCTACGATTTAGATTTATACAAAGTTGCAAACATAAGTCAGACCATAAGCAAACTAAAAGAAAATAATTATTGGGTAACTGGTTTTTCTGAGCATGCTAAAAAAGATATAAATACATTAGTACCCTCCGAAAAAAACGTATTCGTATTTGGCAATGAGCAAAAGGGCATTAAACAATTAGTTTTAAAAAACTGTGATGAAGTATTGAAAATCAAGCAAATTGGACAGACATCATCATTAAATATTTCTATAGCAGCTGCTATAGCGACTTACACGTTAACAAATAAAATATAAAAAAAGATATTTATAAACTAAAATAGCCAAATGCTCTCACAAAGAACAATAAAAAATAAAATTACTTGCTCAGGAGTAGGTTTGCACACTGGCAAAAAAGTTAAACTAACTTTTCATCCCGCTGAGCCAAATACTGGAATACTTTTTAGAAGAATTGATGGAGATAAAGTTGTCGATATTCCAGCCACTGCTAAAAACGTTGGAGAGACAACTCTTTCAACTACACTTGTATATGGAGAATATAAAATCTCAACTATTGAGCATTTACTTTCTGCATTAGCAGGAACAGGCGTTGATAACTGTATTATTGATTGTGATGGGCCTGAAATTCCAATTATGGATGGCAGCTCAACTCAGTTTGTTTTCCTAATTCAGACAGCTGGTATTGTTGAACAAAATGCAGTGAAAAAATTTGTGTATGTAACAAAGTCTGTTCAAGTTCAAAGAGATGACGCTGTTGCTAGGATTAAACCTTATGATGGTTTTAGAGTAACTTTTACTCTTGAATTTGATCATCCCGTCTACAACAAATATCCTCATAGTGCCTCAATAGACTTTTCACAAACTTCTTTTATAAGAGAAGTGAGTAGAGCCAGAACTTTTGGCTTAATGGATGACTTGGAGAAACTAAAAAAGATGAACTTAGCACTTGGAGCTAATTTAAATAATGCTATTGGAATAGGCGATGAAGATGTTTTAAATGAGGGTGGACTCAGATTTGCTGACGAATTTGTTAAACATAAAATTCTTGACGCTATTGGTGACCTTTATTTACTTGGACATAATTTAATAGGTGAATTTTTTGGTTTTAAAACTGGGCATGCATTAAACAATCAATTATTAAGAAAAATTGAGAGCGAAAACGCATACAAAATTATTGAAATCGACGAAATAAAAGATGCGCCTATAAACTATCTTAAGCCTCTTATTGAAGAAGCTGTCTAATGCTAAATCTTCTTAGAAAAATTTTTCCTTCAGCTAATCAAAGGAAAATCACTGAATACGCCAAAATTGTAAAAAAAATAAATGCTTTAGAAGATGAAATGTCATCAAAGGATGAAAAATTTTTTAAAGAACTTCGTTTTGATGAAAAGCCTGATGAACAAAAATTTTCTCATATTTTTGCATCTGTGCGTGAAGCTTCGGTAAGAACACTAGGATTAAGACATTTTGACTGTCAGATGATAGGAGGTTTAGTTTTAAAAGATGGAAATATTGCTGAAATGAAAACAGGTGAAGGAAAGACACTTGTTGCAACATTGCCTGCAGTATTAAACGCTTTAAATGGAAAAAAAGTTTATGTCGTTACGGTGAATGACTACTTGGCTGAACGTGATGCTTCTTGGATGGCTCCAATATATGAATACTTTGGACTTAAAGTCTCTGCACTTACTTCCACTCAAAGTTTTGAAGAAAAAAAATCTAGCTACGAGTCAAATATTATTTACTGCACTAGTAGTGAACTTGGATTTGATTATCTTAGAGACAACATGGTCTTATTTAGAAATCAAAAATCACAAGCAGATTTAAATTTTGCCATTATCGATGAGGTAGACTCAATCTTAATTGATGAAGCAAGAACTCCTTTGATTATTTCTGGTGCTACTGATGATGATGCATCTGCTTACCCTGTTTTCCTTAAGTTAATTCCAAATTTAAAACAGCAACTGAGGGAAGGTACTGATGAAGAACCTTTATCTGAAGAGGAAAAGGGAGATTTTTTGATAGATGAGAAAGGTCGCTCAGTGGAACTAACAGAAAATGGATTTGAAAAAGTTGAAAATTTTTTAGTCAACAGAAACATGATTAAGGAAGATGAGAGTCTCTACACAACTAATAATTTGAAATTTCTTAAATACATTCAAGCTACTTTAAAAGCTAATTATCTTTTTGAAAAAGATGTTCATTACGTAAAAGAGGGGAATAAAGTTGTTTTAATCGATGATAATACTGGAAGAAAGTTACCTGGCAGAAGAATTTCGGAAGGTGTTCATCAAGCATTGGAGTGTAAAGAGAAAGTGCCCATTCAACAAGAAACGCAAACCCTTGCTTCAACTACATTCCAAAATTACTTTAGATTATTTAATCAAATCTCAGGTATGACAGGTACTGCAGATACCGAAGCAGCTGAGTTTAAGCAAATTTATAATATGAGTGTTGTTGTCATTCCTACAAACCAAACGATGGTAAGAGAGGATGTTAATGATGTCGTCTACGTAAATGAAGAGGATAAATATAGTGCATTACTTACAGAAATTAAGGAAATAAACAAAAAAGAAGCTCCTATTTTAGTGGGAACAGCCTCAATTGAGAGCTCAGAGAAGGTTTCTTCTATTCTAAAAAAAGCGGGAATTAAACATCAGGTTCTAAATGCAAAATATCACGAGAAAGAAGCAGTGATCATTGAGGAGGCTGGAAGACCAGGAGCAATTACCATTGCAACTAACATGGCTGGACGAGGAACTGATATTGTTTTGGGCGGAAAAAAAGAAGACGACAAAGATTGGAATAAAAACCATCAGAAAGTAATTGATGCCGGTGGCTTGCATGTTATCGGAACAGAGCGCCATGAATCAAGAAGAATAGATAATCAGCTGCGAGGAAGATCTGGAAGACAAGGAGACCCAGGTTATTCAAAGTTCTTTTTAAGTTTAGATGATACAGTGCTTAGGCTTTTTATAGATGAAAATAGAAAGCAATTATTCTCAAGATTAAGTGAAGGAATGGATGATTCAAGCATTGAACATCCTCTCTTAAATGGCGCAATAGCTAATGCCCAAAAGAAAATAGAAAATCGTAACTTTGAAATTAGAAAGCAAATTCTTGAATACGATGATGTTTCAAATGATCAAAGATTAACTGTGTATGAGCTCAGAAACTTTTTCCTTGAAGACAATGATAATGAAAAACTTATTTTTGAATATCTTGATAATCTGCTAGAAAAAATTGCAGATAAAGCATTACCTGAGGATCAAAATGAGTATTGGAATTTTGAGGACTTTACAAAAAGCTTAAGTCAGTCTTTGGGGAGTGCTCCAGAACCAGAAGAATTTAATAAAAATCAAACTTTCGCAGAAATTATGAATGTGCTGAACGATTTCTATAAAGCAGAATATTTAAATAAATTTGAGCCACTTAAAGAAAAGAAAAAAGAATTGGAGCGGCAGGTTTCGATTCAGGTTTTAGATGCCTGTTGGAAAAGGCATCTTCAAAATATTGACTCTTTGAGGGGGAATATAGGCCTAAGAGCTTATGCCCAGAGAAACCCAATTAATGAATTTAAAAAAGAATCATTTGAACTCTTTGATAGCATGATTGAATCTTTCAAAGATGATTCTGTGAAAATACTTTTTAACATTAAAATTCAAAAAATGTCACAAGCTGAATTCGAAGCTAGAAAAAATACTACTTAACCTTGGCTGAAAATATTAGAGACCTCATCAAAGATCCAGAAACCTTTTTTTTGATTACTGGTGAATTTAAAAAAATTTCAACTCTTAAAAAAAAATTACTAAACATAAAAAGATTTAATAAAAAAATATTAATACTTCGAATCAAAGAAGATGCAGACCAGCTTGATGAGATTATTTTAGAGGTCAAAAAATTTTGTAAAAAAGAAAATGTACCTTTGTTGCTTAATTCTCCAAATAAATTTTCATACAAAGCGAAGGGCTATCATCTTACCTCCAAAGAAATTTATGAATACAAAAATAGTAAGAATTTAGTACTTGGAGCTTCATGCCATAATGAGCAAGATATTATTCAAGCAATTGATGTTGGCTGTTCATACGCCTTTCTCTCGCCTGTTATAAGAAAGAATGGTATTGAAGGTATGGGCTGGGATTCTTTTTTTGCTTTAAAAGATAAATATCCACAAATCACAATTGTGCCCTTGGGAGGTATTAATGAGTCTAATGCAATAGTCGAGGCTTTTGCGGGTATTAGTCACTGGTGGAATCATCAGGCATAGGTATAGATTTTTCTTCATTAGCCCAATTTAAAAAGTCTAAATTTTTACATGTCTTTGAACAAAAAGGTTTGAACTCTGAACTGATTTCTACAATATTTTTGCACTGCGGACATTTCATGTTTACCTTTTCATTCATAATTGACTCTCAAAAAAATTAAAGTAGAACTCTAGTTTATGTTCAAAATCTTCAATACTTGAATCGTTAAGAATAAAATCTGTAGCAAAAGATATTCTGTCATGCCTAGACATTTGTTTATCTATAATTATCTTGGCTTCTTCTTCACTAACATGATCTCTTTTAACAATTCTTTGAATTTGAGTTTTTTCTGGAGCATCTATGACAAGAGTTCTATTAAAATTATCGTACTTTCCCCAAATTGGGGCAGAGTAAATACCCCATTTTGATTTAATTTTTGCTACATCCTCTAAAGTCTTCTCACCAATAATTGGATGCATTATGGCCTCTAGTTTTTCCTTCTTTTTTTGATCAGAAAAAATTATCTTTCTTAGTTTTGCTTTATCTAATTCTTTATTAGGTTTTAGAACTTCACCACCAAACGCATCGATAACCTCTTCATAACCTTTCTGGCCTATTTCTTGTAAGCTTCTAGAAATTTCATCAGCATCAACTATTTCAATTTTTTTCTTTTTAAAAAAATCACAGGCAAGAGTTTTACCTGTAGCAATGCCTCCTGTAATGCCAACTAAAAACATATATATATCTTAATGCAGGTAGTGTAATTTTTGCGTTTAAAAGTTAATCGTTTTTAAAGTATATTCTAGAAAAAGTTGTTTCACTGGATCCATTATAGCCACCTAAGTCAAAACCAATTAAACCCTCTTTATCTGGAGAAAAGAAGAAAATATCTAGATCATTAAAATAACAATTATTGGAACTGCTCTCAGAACGAAAACAATCAGAATCAACATATCCTTTTAAAAATACTCTTTGTGACGACCAATCTTCTCCTGTATACAAGTATTTAGTAAAACGCTGCAAACTATAAGTTGCATTGTTATCAATAAGGATGGAATTTGCTCTTCTCCCTCCAACTAGAGTCTCTCTTTCAGCGAAAGATGCATTATTTACACTATCAATACGATTAGTTGTGCCCATGAAACCTATTGGTGGCAAAATAAAATTTGGATTTGACATATAAGAAGTATAAATCTCAAAACCTGCATAATTTACATTAAATAAATCTGATTCGCTGGGCAGATTATTTAATCCACTATTCCAGTAATCCTCTGAAACTAAGTATAAAAATTGATAAGATGATGCATCTTCAGAGGTCCCAACAAATACTTCGTCATTACTATTTCTAGATGCACTAGGCAAAGCTGATAAGCCCATTCGAAGACTTGGCTGACAATAATATTGAGTAGTAGAAGTGCTCATATCTAAATAAAGATCAGCTGAAAAAACTTCTAAATCATCAGCATCCTCTGCTTCATAAGTGTACGGATTAATGTCTCTGTTATTAACACTAATACCATTCAAAGTCGTATCCTCCAAAGGGATCGAATAATATGTTCCAGGCTCATCACCTTCAGAAGTAATAATATTATCACCAAGTATGAGGCCAGTAGCAAAGTTACCATCATCATCATAGAAATATCCTAAATAGCGCCATTCATTTGCAACCAGAGATGTTGCTGATAAAAATCCATTTGTATTTGTAAGATTTAGTTTAATTGACGAAAGACAGCCTGTATAACCAATTAGTTTATTAAAAAGAAAACCAACATATGTCTCTGTTTGCCCCTCAGGTACAAAAACAGAAGCATCATATACAGGAGCTGGTGTGGGTGCTGGTGTGGGTGCTGGTGTGGGAGAGGGTGTAGAACCTCCTCCAGATGATCCACCACCTCCGCCTCCGCCTCCACAAGCGGCTAGCAAAATTATTGAAAGGAAAGAAAATACTATATTTTTTATCTTCATAGAAATTGCATTACATCTAAGTTAAAAATCATGATCAGTCATTAAATTCTACTCCTTGAGCGAGAGGTAATTCAACTCCATAATTTAAAGTAGCAGTTGTTCTTCTCATGTAAGCTTTCCAAGCATCTGAACCTGACTCACGACCACCGCCAGTATCCTTTTCACCACCAAAAGCTCCGCCAATTTCTGCACCACTTGTGCCAATATTAACATTTGCAATGCCACAATCTGATCCCTCGGGACCAAGGAAAAATTCTGACTCTCGAAAATCATTAGTAAAGATAGAACTACTTAACCCTTGCTTAACAGAATTTTGTAATTCAATAGCATCAGTTAATTTTTTAAATGGCATCACAAAGAGAATTGGCGCAAAGGTTTCATCTCTCATTTCATCGATATGGCTGTCAACTTCAACAATTGCCGGCTGCACATATGATTCGCCCTCAATATCTAATTTTTGACCACCATGTATTTTTTTTGCTTTATTTGAACAAGCATCTAAAGTTTTTTTCATAGCCTCATAACTTTGCTCAGAAATTAACGGTCCTACCTGAATATTTCTGTCAAAAGGATCTCCAATTTTTAAACTTTCAAATGAAGGTATAAGTTTGTTTATTACCTCCTCATAAATGTCTTCATGCACGAAGAGTCTTCTTAATGTTGTACATCTTTGACCAGTTGTACCTGCTGCAGAAAAAGTCACACCTTTAATTGTCAAATCCAGATCTGCAGTTGGACAAACAATAGCTGCGTTATTCCCACCAAGTTCGAGTAAGTTTCTTCCTAATCTGGCTGAAACTATTGGCGCAATAGCCTTACCCATAGCACAACTTCCAGTGGCAGAAAGCAGGGCAATATTTTCATCTTCCGCTAGTTCTACTGAAGCCTCATTTGCTCCTTTTTTAATTAAAACTAAATCTTTATGTTCACCTGCGACAGAATCCCATATTTTTTTTGTTAGGTCTGCACATCCCTCACTATGAGGTGATGGCTTCCAAATAATACTATTACCGCAAACAGCGGCTAAACAAAAATTCCAACCAAAAACAGCTACAGGGAAATTGAAGGCTGTAATACAACCAACAATACCTAGAGGTTGCCAAATTTCTTGTAATCGATGATTAGGTCTTTCACTTGGCATAGTGAGACCATAGAGCTGCCGACTTAAACCAGTAGCAAAGTCACACATATCAATAACTTCTTGAACCTCACCTTCAGATTCTGAAATAATTTTTTTTGCTTCAGATGTTATTTGATGAGCAACTTCTTTTTTTTGCTCTCGAAGAGCTTCTCCAAACAACCTGATGTAATTGCCACGCTCAGGAGCTGGTAAAGCTCTCCATTTTAAAAAAGCAGCTTTAGATTTATTTACTAAATCGCTGTGTTTTTCCCCCATTAAAAAAATTAATTTTTTGGATTAGATTCTGGCTGATATACATAATAACCAGTTAATGGAATCATTAAATGTGCTATTGGTGTATTAGGCATCATCACATAAGGTGCACCAGTAGTGAAATCTGATGACATATTCTTAATAGTTGACGGATCTTTAGGCATTAACATCATATGAGGCCCTGATTCAATCCATTGGCCAGGTGCGCTATCTTTCTTATTGAGTACGCCTGGTTTGGAGTTATCTTCACCAACATCACCATGCAACATCCAAGCCCAACCATCAGCTGTCATTTCACTTTGTTTGCCATTCATAAATTTGAAAGCATTTTCATCCATGCATAGTGGCATTGCTTCGTGAGCACTTGACCACCCCATTTTAGGAAAAGGTCTATTATTACCTGACTGACAAGTCCAGCCGTTACTTCCTTCGTGTAAAACCTCTCCATTACCACCAATTATTGTTGCGTAATTGCCAATAAAATCTGGCGCAGCGGAACCATAAGCTTCGATTTGCCATTCGGCACTAGCATGTGAACTATCTTTAGTATGCGATAGTAGAATAAAAGAATTTAGTATTAATAATGTAAATAGATATCTCATAATTTCTCCAAGTTGAACTATTGATTAAAAAGGAAAAATGAGATGAATTCAAGTAATAGAAAAAGAACAAAAAAAAGCCCGATAATACCTACTCTCGCACTTACGCACTACCATTGGCGCTACACCGTTTCACTTCTAAGTTCGAGATGGATTAGGTGGTTCCAGTGAGCTA
The DNA here is from genome assembly GCA_902563885.1 of uncultured SAR86 cluster bacterium. Lineage (GTDB taxonomy): Bacteria > Pseudomonadota > Gammaproteobacteria > Magnimaribacterales > TMED112 > TMED112. The sequence goes on from CACEYZ010000004.1 coordinate 62,381, forward strand.
TTGTTATCGGGCAACCGTGATTTGCGAAACTTAATAAAAGAATTTACTTTGAGGTTTATTCAAGCCGATCGAGCAATTAGTACTAGTAAGCTGAATCCTTTACAGGACTTACACATCTAGCCTATCAACGTTGTCGTCTTCAACGGCTCTCAAGGGAGATCTCATCTTAGGTGAGGCTTCCCGCTTATATGCTTTCAGCGGTTATCCTTTCCGAACATAGCTACCCGGCAATGCTGCTGGCGCAACAACCGGCCCACCAGGGGTTCGTCCACTTCGGTCCTCTCGTACTAGAAGCAGCTTCCTTCAAATCTCCAACGCCCACAGCAGATAGGGACCGAACTGTCTCACGACGTTCTAAACCCAGCTCGCGTACCTCTTTAAATGGCGAACAGCCATACCCTTGGGACCTGCTCCAGCCCCAGGATGAGATGAGCCGACATCGAGGTGCCAAACAGCGCCGTCGATATGAACTCTTGGGCGCTATCAGCCTGTTATCCCCGGCGTACCTTTTATCCGTTGAGCGATGGCCCTTCCATTCAGAACCACCGGATCACTAAAACCTAGTTTCCTACCTGCTCGATCCGTCGATCTCGCAGTCAAGCATCCTTTTGCTTTTGCACTCTACACACGATGTCCGACCGTGTTGAGGATACCTTCGTGCTCCTCCGTTACTCTTTAGGAGGAGACCGCCCCAGTCAAACTACCCAGCACACACTGTCCTTGACTAAATCAAAGTTAGAATGTCAATCTTACAAGGGTGGTATTTCAAGGACGACTCCACTACAACTGGCGTCATAGTTTCAAAGTCTCCCACCTATCCTACACAAATATGACCGAAATTCAGTGTGAACCTGTAGTAAAGGTGCACGGGGTCTTTCCGTCTAGCTGCGGGTAAACTGCATCTTAACAGCTATTTCAATTTCACTGAGCCTCTGGTGGAGACAGTGTGGCCATCGTTACGCCATTCGTGCAGGTCGGAACTTACCCGACAAGGAATTTCGCTACCTTAGGACCGTTATAGTTACGGCCGCCGTTTACCGGGGCTTCAATCAAGAGCTTTGCCGAAGCTAACCCCATCATTTAACCTTCCGGCACCGGGCAGGCGTCACACCCTATACGTCCACTTTCGTGTTAGCAGAGTGCTGTGTTTTTAGTAAACAGTCGCAGCCACCTGGTATCTTCGACCAATTTAAAGTTGCCTTAAAATTGGCTAACCTTCTCCCGAAGTTACGGTTACATTTTGCCTAGTTCCTTCACCAGAGTTATCTCATCCGCCTTGGTATTCTCTACCTGACCACCTGTGTCGGTTTATGGTACGGTCTATGTTGGAGCTATTTCTTGGAACCTGTTCACTGCATACACAATCCAATAAGTGTATACAATTTACCAGATCCGTCACTTCCAACTGGTACAGGAATATTAACCTGTTTCCCATCGACTTCCCCTTTCGGGTACGCCTTAGGGGCCGACTAACCCTGCCACGAAAAGCGTTGGACAGGAATCCTTAGTCTTCCGGCGAGGAGGTTTTTCACCTCCTTATTCGTTACTCATGTCAGCATTCGCACTTCTGATACCTCCAGCAAACCTCTCGGTTCACCTTCACAGGCTTACAGAACGCTCTCCTACCATCATCCGAAGATGATCCAAAGCTTCGGTTTATGATTTAGCCCCGTTAAATCTTCCGCGCAGACAAACTAGACTAGTGAGCTATTACGCTTTCTTTAAAGGATGGCTGCTTCTAAGCCAACCTCCTAGCTGTATAAGTCTATTCACATCGTTTTCCACTTAATCATAATTTGGGACCTTAGCTGTTGGTCTGGGTTGTTTCCCTTTCGACTACGGACGTTATCACCCGCAGTCTGTCTCCCTTGCTTATACTCAATGGTATTCGGAGTTTGCATCGGTTTGGTAAGTCGGGATGACCCCCTAGCCGAAACAGTGCTCTACCCCCATTGGTAATACAAGAGGCACTACCTAAATAGTTTTCGGAGAGAACCAGCTATCTCCAAGCTTGATTGGCCTTTCACCCCTATCCACAGTTCATCCCCTCATTTTTCAACATAAGTGGGTTCGGTCCTCCATGTGATGTTACTCACACTTCAACCTGACCATGGATAGATCGCTTGGTTTCGGGTCTAATTCCAGCAACTAATTCGCCCATTTAAGACTCGGTTTCCCTACGCCTACCTAACGTTAAGCTTGCTACTGAAATTAAGTCGCTGACCCATTATACAAAAGGTATGCCATCACCCCGAAGGGCTCTGACTGATTGTATGCTAAAGGTTTCAGGTACTATTTCACTCCCCTAACAGGGGGACTTTTCACCTTTCCCTCACGGTACTTGTTCACTATCGGTCATCTAGGAGTATTTAGCCTTGGAAGATGGTCCTCCCATATTCAGTCAAAATTTCACGTGTTCCGACCTACTCGATTTCACTAATTAATGCCTTTCGTATACGGGGCTATCACCCACTATGGCTGTTCTTTCCATAACATTCTACTAGACAAAAATTAGCTTAAGGGCTGATCCGCTTTCGCTCGCCACTACTAACGGAATCTCAATTGATTTCTTTTCCTCCGGTTACTAAGATGTTTCAGTTCTCCGGGTTTGCTCCACAAAAGTGGTGACATAAATGTCGGGTTTCCCCATTCGGAAATCCTCGGGTCGTAGCCTGTGTACTGGCTCACCGGGGCTTATCGCAAGTTACAACGTCCTTCATCGCCTCTAGATGCCAAGGCATCCGCCTTTAGCACTTAATTACTTGAATAAGTAACCTCAAAGTTAACTCTTTGTTCTTTGAAATAATTTTATTGCAGTTTCGCAAATTGTTCTTTTATAGATCTTATGATCGTCTGAAAATTTAGTCACCCTTGTGGGCGCCCTTCCGTAAGGAGGTGATCCAGCCCCAGGTTCCCCTAGTGCTACCTTGTTACGACTTCACCCCAGTCATGGACCACACCGTGGTAAACGCCATCCCGAAGGTTAAGCTATCTACTTCTGGTGCAATTCACTCCCATGGTGTGACGGGCGGTGTGTACAAGACCCGAGAACGTATTCACCGCGGCATGCTGATCCGCGATTACTAGCGATTCCGGCTTCATGCAGTCGAGTTCCAGACTGCAATTCGGACTACGAGAGACTTTCTCAGATTAGCTCCAGCTCGCGCTTTCGCAACCGTCTGTATCTCCCATTGTAGCACGTGTGTAGCCCTACACGTAAGGGCCATGATGACTTGACGTCGTCCCCACCTTCCTCCGGCTTATTACCGGCAGTTCCCTTATAGTTCCCGGCCGAACCGCTGGCAAATAAGGGTAAGGGTTGCGCTCGTTATAGGACTTAACCCAACATCTCACGACACGAGCTGACGACAGCCATGCAGCACCTGTATCTTCGTTCCCGAAGGCACTTTTTTATCTCTAAAAAATTCAAAGTATGTCAAGTGTAGGTAAGGTTTTTCGCGTTGCATCGAATTAAACCACATGCTCCACCGCTTGTGCGGGTCCCCGTCAATTCATTTGAGTTTTAGCCTTGCGGCCGTACTCCCCAGGCGGATAACTTATTGCGTTAGCTGCGCCACTGAAAATTCCAACGGCTAGTTATCATCGTTTACGGCGTGGACTACCAGGGTATCTAATCCTGTTTGCTCCCCACGCTTTCGCACCTCAGTGTCAGTATCTATCCAGAAAGTTGCCTTCGCCATTGGTATTCCTCTTAATATCTACGCATTCCACCGCTACACTAAGAATTCTACTTTCCTCTCTAGTACTCTAGCTTATCAGTTTTAGATGCAGTTCCGAGGTTAAGCCTCGGGATTTCACATCTAACTTGATAGGCCACCTACGCGCGCTTTACGCCCAGTAATTCCGATTAACGCTTGCACCATCCGTATTACCGCGGCTGCTGGCACGGATTTAGCCGGTGCTTATTCTGAAATTAACATCAAAATTTGGTGGTATTAATACCAAATCTTTTCTCATAACCTAAAGTGCTTTACAACCCTAAGGTCTTCATCGCACACGCGGCATGGCTGGATCAAGCTTTCGCTCATTGTCCAATATTCCCTACTGCTGCCTTCCGTAGAAGTCCGGGCCGTGTCTCAGTCCCGATGTGGCTGGTCGTCCTCTCAAACCAGCTAAAGATCGTAGCCTTGGTAAGCCATTACCTTACCAACAAGCTAATCTTGCATAGGCTCATCCGATGGCGAGAGCCGAAGCCCTCTTTACTCCGTGGAGATTATGCGGTATTAATTCGAGTTTCCTCGAGCTATCCCCCTCCATTGGGTAGATTCCTATGTATTACTCACCCGTCCGCCACTGTACTCGCATCCGAAGATACTTTCTCGTTCAACTTGCATGTATGAGGCCTGCCGCCAGCGTTCAATCTGAGCCATGATCAAACTCTTCAAATAAACTGTTTTGCCACTAAAAGTGGCGATTTTTTTTGGGCACCCACATATGAGTGACTAAATTTTTCTCATTCAGACCAACCCCATCATTGTGGGGAAACCCCCATTGTAGTTTTTTAAACAAAAAAATAAAGCTTTTTTTGAAGTTTTTAACACCTTTATAACCAAGTAAAAGTAATGTTATTAGAAGTTTTTCCTTTTGCTCTTCGGAAAGAAAAAAGTTTATCTTTTTTCTCATAAGAACACTCTGATTTTTTGTTAATAATTTCAACTGAAAAATTCTCTAGTTTTTGGCGACATAATTCACGCAAAGACAGATAAAAAGCCTGTTTTTTCTCAATTAAAGCCTTGGAAGTATCAAAGTTTGCTCTTTCTAAAGTAGAAATAAGATCTTTTTGAACTTCAAAATTTGCTTGAGAGACGTGCGGACCCAAGAATGCATAAGCTAGATCATTGCCATTATCAGAACTTAAGACCTTCTCAATGATACCACTAACAATTCCTTTCCAACCGCAGTGAAGCCCGAAGACTTTATCAACTTTTTTATTCCACAGAAAAAGTGGTATGCAGTCTGCTGTTTTTAACCCCATCGCTTTTTTCTTTTCAGCCAAGAAGAAACCATCATAATTTTTTTGATCCTGTTCATTGTGATTAAAAATATTTGTTCCATGATTTTGATTAAAATCTTGGTAACCATTCAGACTAAATAAGTTATTTAATATTTTCTTCTTATTAGTTTCATTTACTTTAGAAAAATTTTTTTTACTTTTTAAGGCAATAACAATTTTTGGTTTTTCGTTAAGAATCTCAAATTTAAATTCATTGTAATTAATTATATTTCCTTCCATTTTTAGAGGTCTTTTAATACTGATGTAAGGTAATCTGGCAATTCTGCAGAAAAGGAAAAGCTCTCTTTTTTAAATAAAAAGGCCAAGCTGTAAGCATGTAAAAATTGCCCTTTAAGAGAATTGATAACACTAAGTTCCTTTACTGAACTTCCCTTCCAGTTGGAAATCTTTGTATATTGCTTATCACCTGCAATAGGAAAACCAATGTGTTTTAGATGAACTCTTATTTGATGAGTTCTGCCTGTCTCTAATTTCACATCAAGTAGGGAAAAATTTTTGTACCTCTCTTTTACAAGGAAGTGAGTTTTTGATTCTTTTCCCTCCTGATCAACAGTAAAAATCAATCTATTTTTTGGATGTCTTTCTATGGGCTCATCAATAGTCCCGCCAGAAATAACATTACCGTGCACTAATGCATAATATTTTCTTTCAATAGCTCTGTCTTTAATTAAATTGGTAAGTATTGTTTGTGAACTGTGATTTTTTGCAACGACCATTAAACCACTTGTCTCTTTATCTAATCTATGAACTATGCCACATCTTGAAAGTTCGCAGGCTTTTTTATTTAAATTCAAAAGCCCGTTCAGTAAAGTATTATCTTTTTGGCCAGCTCCTGGATGAACTGTAAGCCCTGCTTGTTTATTGATAATGTAAAAATCTTCATTTTCAAAAACTATATTTAAGGGAATGTCTTGAGGCTCATCTTCAATAACTTCTGGAAATTGTAAAATGACATGAATTTGATCATTTAACCTAAGTTTATAATTTTTTTTAACTTCATGATCATTTACCAATACATTGCCTTGTTCAATTAATTGTTGAACTAATCCTCTAGAAATATCGTCTAAAATATAGGAAAGAAATGAATCAAGCCTCTTGTTAATATTGGCTTCGTCAATATTAAAAGTTTTTGTTATCATTACTTTTTAGTTTAAAGCAAAAAATTTTAAATGAGATATAAATACCTTTTATTGATATTGGCAGGTCTCTGGCTTGGAGGCTGCTCCTCAAATGATAAGAAAGAAGAAGCAGACACACCTGAGGTAAATCTCTACAATCTTGCGCAAAGTAGAATCAGTTCCAGAAATTATACTGGTGCTGCTGAAGCCTTATTTAGAATCGAAAGATCTTATCCATTTGGTGTTTATGCTGAGCAAGCAAGAGCAGACTTAATTTATGTACACTACATGACAGGAAATTTTGATGCCTCTTATGCTGCTGCTGAAAAATTCATTCGTCTCTATCCTAGAAATACAAATATAGATTATGCCTATTTTATGAAGGGGATGACTGGATACTATGCTGATGATGGTCTGTTTAGTGATTTTTTAACATTGAATCTTGCTAAAAGAGATGTGACAGGTGCAAAAAAATCTTTCGCTGATCTTACAGAATTCTTAATTAGATATCCTGAAAGTGATTATGTGAATGAGGCTAGATCAAGATTAGTTTTCTTAAGGAATCTAATAGCTAGCAATGAACTTGATAGTGCTGAATATTACTTGAAAAGAGGAGCTTATGTTGCTGCACTGAATAGAGCTACTTACATTATCAAAAATATGCCGAATACTTCAGAAAAAAACCGTGCCCTTAAAATAATGAGAGAGGCTTATACAAAACTTGGCTATGATGATTACGCTGAGAAAGTAAAAGCTCTTGAAGAAGTAAACTAATATGAATTTTATCGTTGTGGGTGTCATTGCACCTATCGCTTATTTCCTTCTCAGAATGTTTGTTAAACGTCTTGTTCGGAATTTTATCCTTAATGCCAAAAAAAATAGTAAGGTTGCAGAAGTGCAAGAGTGTCAAAAGTGTGGAGTATTCAAGTCTGTTGATGACTTAACCGAAAAAGATAATGCATATATCTGTAAAAATAATTGCTCAAAATGAGCAATACACTAAGAATTATTTCAGGCACACTTGGCAGCAGAAGAATTAAAACTCTCAGGAATACAAATTTAAAACCTACTCCAGAAAAACTAAGAGAAAAAATCTTCTCATGGCTTATGTCTGATATAAATGATGCTAAATGTTTAGATTTATTTGCTGGCTCAGGATCTTTAGGCATTGAAGCTATATCAAATGGTGCAGACTTTTGTACTTTTGTTGAACAGAATCCTAATCTCTACAAAAATTTGAAAGAAAATATTTCCACATTGTGCCTGGAAGAAAAAACTAAACTACATCGCACACGTGCAGAGGACTTTGTAAGAAGATTTAAAGATGTTCCTTATGACATAATCTTTTTCGATCCTCCATATAAAAGGGATTATTACAGTAATTTTTTTGAAATCTTTTTATCTAAACTTTGCAAAAAAGGTTCCATAATTTATGTTGAACAATCCGTGCATGATAAAGTTTTAGAAAACGATAGCTTGCAGAATCTAAAAAATTCAAAAATTGGAGAAGCGCAGGGGTCACTGTTTATTAAGAAATGAAATTACTCGTTGGTACAAGAAGTTCAAAACTTGCAATAGCTCAAACAAATATTTTTTTAAATGGGTATAAAAATATCTGTAATTGGTATGCAGAGGAAGGTCAAAAATTTATAGACGTTGATTTTGAAATAAAAAAATTTGTCACTCAAGGAGACAAGTATAGTAAAGAGGGCAAAGTGAGATTTGATAAGATCAATTTTGTTTCTGATATTGAAAAAGCGCTTCTTGCAAAAGAAATCGATATAGCAGTCCACTCTGCAAAAGATATGCCTGCTAAACTTGACCCTCGTTTTGAAGTTATACACTTTGCTGAAAATGAGTATATAGACAATAAGTTAATTATTAATTCAAACCAGGATTTATATATCTTTAAGGATAAAATTGATATTAGTAAGATTGCTAAGATTGGTGAATCTTATGATCTTTCAGGTTTGCGGGTTGGCACTTCAAGTTTAAGAAGAAAGATGCAGGCAAAATTTTTTTACGGAGCAGACAATGTCTTAGACATAAGAGGGAATGTTGATACCCGAATGCAAAAACTTTTTGATAATCAGTTTGACTGCATAATTTTAGCCGAACAAGGTTTGAGAAGGTTAGGAATTTATAAAAATGATCTCAATTGTTTTGTTAGCTCTAATTTACCTGCGATGGGACAAGGTATTGTGTGTCTACAGTATCGTGCAGAAGACGAGAAAGCAAGAAAAATTATTTCTACAATTTTTGACAACAACAATCTTTTAAATGGAAATATAAATGCATTTATAGAAATGGCAGAAGCACAACAATTTGTTTCGGCACTTGGAGCAGATTGCAATTCAGCAATTGCTATTCAAGTAGATGATGCAACTGATTGGGGTAACTGTAGAGGTCTTATGCTGAAAGCTGAAATATATGGTAAAGATAGCTTTATTCGAGTTGCTTCACATGATGAAAATGGTGATATTTTGAAAAAAGAATATGCCACTATGAAGGAATTTCCTCACGCTGGAGAACATGAAGTAATAACAAATATTCTTATAGAAGAAGCAATTGAAAAGGGAGCTCTAGATTTACTAAATGAACATAATTGATACAAGAGCTAAAGGAAATTTTGAATTCGTAGGAATGAGTTCAATTAAAAATATTCCATTATTCAAGTTAGTTCCAATTGAATATTCTTTTGAAGATAATAATTTTCAAAATATTATTTTCCAAAGTAGTCCAGCGGTTGAAAATTTCAAAGATCTAAATTCACTGCAAGATAAACAAATTTTTGCTATGGGTAAAGGCACTGAGGCAACTCTTCTTCAAAGCAATTTAGTGGCAAAAATACCAACTTCACCTGGCTCAGATGGATTGATGGAAACAATAAAAGAGAATTCTAGAGGAGATGATTATTTAATTGTTAAAGGAGAGGGTGGGTTAGACCAAATTGAAAATGAGCTTAAAGAAATGGGCAAAAATGTACAGCAAATTTGTTGTTATAAAAGAGAAAAATTCCAAAATTATGAGCATTTAAAAGAAGATTTTGAAAGTGCAAATATTATTATTTTTCCAAGTAAATTCTCTGCTGAAATTTATTTCAAGGAGATAAATTTCACCCAACAAAAAACCTTCTTAGGTATATCACCTCGTATCAATAAATACGTTGAATCACTCGGATTCGAAATAAAATTGTTAGATTATTTTTCTGATAACTTAGAGAAAAAAATAAAAGAAATTATTTAGCTTTTGGTTTTGTCATTGAAGAAAAGAATTCTTCATTAGTTTTTGTATTTTTAAGTTTAGAAATCAAAAATTCTGTGGCAGCAACTTCTTCCATATCGCTTACGACCTTTCTTAAAGCTACCATTCTTTGTAATTCAGTTTCCTCTGTTAATAGGTCTTCTCTTCTTGTGCCTGATCGAAGAATATTTATAGCAGGGAAGATTCTTCTTTCAGCAATTTTCCTTTCTAAATGAACTTCCATATTTCCTGTGCCTTTGAATTCCTCATAAATAACTTCATCCATTTTTGAACCTGTTTCAACAAGAGCTGTAGCTAAAATTGTTAAGCTACCTCCCTCTTCAACATTTCTCGCTGCACCATAAAATCTTTTTGGTCTTTCTAAAGCATTTGAATCAACACCACCTGTTAAAATCTTTCCACTAGCAGGCTGAACTGTGTTGTAGGCACGACCAAGTCTAGTAATTGAGTCGAGCAAAATCACCACATCTTTTTTATGCTCAACAAGTCTTTTTGCTTTCTCTATAACAAGATCTGCAACTTGAACATGTCTTTGTGGAGATTCATCAAAAGTACTCGCTACAACTTCTGCATCTACAGACCTCTGCATATCTGTAACTTCTTCGGGTCTCTCATCAATAAGCAAAACTATCACATGCACATCAGGACTATTTTTAATAATTGACTGAGCAAGATTTTGTAAAAGTAATGTCTTACCAGCTTTAGGAGGAGACACAATCAAACCTCTTTGCCCTTTTCCAATTGGTGCTACAAGATCAATTATTCTTGGTGAAATGTCTTCAGAGCTTCCTGAACCTGTTTCAAGTTTTAGTCTAGAATCTGGAAACAAAGGAGTTAAATTTTCAAAAGCTATTTTTTCTTGACTTTTCTTTGGCTCATTATCATTAATTGTCTCTACCTGTACTAAGGCAAAATATCTTTCTTGCTCTCTTGGTGGTCTTATATTTCCTACTACGAAATCACCTGTTCTTAAGTTAAATTTTCTTATTTGACTTGGTGAAACATAAACATCATCTGGCCCTGCAAGATAAGAACCCCAAGGAGATCTCAAAAAACCAAATCCATCAGGTAAGGTTTCTAGGATTCCACCTCCTAATAACTCTTTTCCATCCGAAGAGATTGTTTTAAGAATATTAAAAATTATGTCTGCTTTTTTTTGTCTAGAGACATGCTTTAAACCATGGCCTTCAGCAATTTCTAACAGTTCTTTAGTATTTTTTTGTTTTAATTCTAGTGCATTCATTTTCTTAAAATTGGAATTTGAGATGTGAAGATTTGTATAAGATAACAGTTTAAATTTTTTTGTAAAGTTTTATAGATTTCTAGTTACAAGATCCTCCAACTCTTCTAAACTCACTGCCCCAATTAGACTATCAACCATCTCTCCACTCTTAAAAATAATCAAAGCTGGGATACTTCTAATATTATATTCAATAGCTAATTCTCTATTCTCATCAACATTAACTTTACATACCGTTAGATTTTCTGAGTATTTATTAGCTAATTCTTCAAGTCTTGGAGAAATTTGTTTGCATGGTCCACACCATTCAGCCCAAAAATCTACTAGGACCAATTTATCGTTTTCTAAAACCTCCGAGGAAAAATTATCTTTATTAATATCGTTAGCCATTATTTTCTGCGATCCACCTAGCGAAGTATGTTAAAACTGATGTACTACCAGCTCTGAATATACTCACTAGAGTTTCAGGTATTACATTAGAGTCGAATAAATTTTTGTCAATACCATTCATCAGCATTGAATACTCTCCACTTACTTGGTATGCAAATACAGGTAAATCGTATTCCTCTGAAACAACTTTGATGACATCTAAATTTGGAAGTGCGGGTTTAACCATCAATATGTCAGCACCTTCTTGTATATCTAATTCAACTTCTTTTCTTGCCTCTTTTGAATTTCTAAAATCCATTTGATAGGTTTTTTTTGATATCCCCTGTTTCTGCTTAGAACCTACTGCATCTCTGAATGGCCCATAATAACTAGAGGCATATTTTACGGCGTAACTAAGAATAACAGCATCTTTGAAATCATTCTTCTCTAACTCATCTCTAATGTATCCAATTCTACCATCCATCATATCCGATGGTGCAAGAATATCAGCTCCAGAGTGAGAGAGTGTAATTGACATCTTAGACAGTGCATCAAGAGTAAGGTCATTATCAACTTTTCCATCTTTTAAAATTCCATCATGTCCTGAGCTTGTGTAGGGATCTAGTGCAACGTCAACAATCACAACTAAATCAGGAAAATGTTGTTTTATTTTTTTGAGTGTATGGCATAAAAAATTTTCTGAATTTAGTGCCTCAGAACCCTCATTATCCTTTTTAATAGACTTAAGATGTGGAAACAAAGCAATTGTATTTATACCAAGTCCTTTTAGTTCTTCAATTTCTTTTAAAACTGAATTCTGATCAAATCTAAATTGATTTGGCATTGAACTAATTTCTTCCACCCCTTTAACTGTGTCTGAAACAAACAATGGTTGAATTAGTTTTTTATGATTTAGAGATGTTTCTGAAATTAAATCTCTAATCACAGAATTTTTTCTGAGTCTTCTAGCTCTGGTTTTTGGGAAGTTTCTTGTTATCATTTAAGGAAGGTAATTATAGCCTAGATTGTAATTTCCAAGCTATAAAAACTGAATTAATTACATTTTTAAGCGTAATTAAACAAAAAAAATAAAAAATTGTATTATTAAAAGTCTTTATTTTCTTTGAAAATATATCTAAAATCTTTTAAAATCATTTAAATGAAAATTTTGATAATTAATGGACCTAATTTAAATATGCTTGGAAGTCGTGAGACTGATGTTTATGGAAAAAAGTCATTAAGCGATTTAGAGAGCATATTGATTGGGGAAAAACATGATGTAAATTTAGAATTTTTTCAAAGTAACTCTGAAAAAGAGATCATTGAAAAGATTCACTCACAAAAAACTGAAAATTACAGCTATGGTATTTTTAATTTTGGTGCTTTTACTCATACTAGCATTGCTATAAGAGATGCGATACTTTCAGTAAGGCTACCATTTTATGAAGTACACATATCAAATGTTTATGCTCGTGAAAAATTTAGGCATAAATCTTTTTTTAATGACATAGCTATAGGTTCAATTGTAGGTTTTGGTTTCGATGGGTATGAATTTGCTCTAGATAAAATTATGAGAGGTAAAGATGGATCTTAGAAAAATTAAAAAACTTATCGAAATGCTTCAAGAATCAGATTTAAATGAAATTGAAGTTAAAGAGGGTGAAGAAAGTGTTCGAATAAATAGAAAAAAAGGTGATGTTGAAATTCCTCAACAGATAGTTGCACCCCAGGTACAAAGCAAGGAGACAGTGGAGAATGTAGACGAACCTGGAGAAAATTTATCTTTTATTCAATCTCCAATGGTTGGAACTTTTTATAGAAGTCCAGCACCGGGTAAACCGCCATTTGTTGAAATTGGACAAAAAGTGAAAAAAGGTGACACTGTCTGCATAATTGAAGCCATGAAAATGATGAATCAAGTTAAATCTGAATTTGATGGAAAAATAGTGGATATAAAAGTTGAAAATGGACAACCAGTAGAATTCAACGAATCATTAGTATCAATTGAAACAATCTAAAAAAATTCTAATTGCTAACCGAGGCGTTATTGCAATAAGAGCACTACGTGCCGCAAGAGAATTAGGATACTCAGTTGCATCTGTTTACTCTACGATAGACCGAGACCAAAAACACTTAAAGCTATCGGATGAGGCAATTTGTATTGGCCCTCCTGAAACTAAAGATAGCTATCTTAATGAGGCAGCAATAATTTCAGCTGCAGAATTATCAGGTGCTGATGCAATTTATCCTGGTTTTGGTTTTCTAGCAGAAAATGCTTCTTTTGCTGAAAAGTGTAGAGAAAGTGGTTTTAAGTTTATTGGGCCTGATCCAGAAGTAATAGCAATTATGGGCGATAAAATTAAAGCTAAAGAATTAGTAAAATCTTTGAATATACCTGTAGTGCCTGGATATGAAGGAGAAATTTCTACTGAAAATGAAGCAATTAAAATTGTTGAAGAGATTGGTTATCCTGTAATCATTAAAGCTTCTGCAGGTGGAGGGGGTAGAGGTATGAGGGTTGTTAATTCATCGGATGAGTTATGGCAATCAATCCAATCTGCACAAAATGAAGCTGAATTAGCTTTTGGAGATGGAAAAATTTTTATTGAAAAATATTTAAAAAAACCAAGGCACATTGAAGTACAAATTTTTGGTAATGGTAAGGGTGAGGCAGTACATTTATTTACTAGAGATTGCTCTTTGCAAAGAAAATATCAAAAAATTGTTGAAGAGGCCCCTGCCCTCAATATAGATAATCAAAAATTAGAGAAAATTCAAAACCTATCAGTAGAAGCTTGCAAAAAACTAAATTATGAGGGTGCAGGAACTATCGAATTCCTGTATGAAAATAATGATTTCTATTTCATTGAAATGAACACAAGAATTCAAGTGGAACATACAGTTACTGAAATGATTACAGGTGTAGATTTAGTTCAAGCTCAATTACTTCTTGCTCTTGAAAATAAATATGATTTCAAACAGGAGGATTTAAAAATTAATGGACATGCTATGCAATGCAGAATAAACGCTGAAGATCCAGAAACATTTGTTCCCTCTCCAGGCCGAATAGAGAGAGTACACAGACCAGGAGGTTATCATGTAAGATTTGAGTCACAAATCTATTCTGGATATCAAGTACCAGCGAACTATGATTCTCTTATAGCTGAGGTAATTGTTAAAGATAAGGATAGAGATAGGGTGATTAATAAAATGCGTGTTGCATTACAAGAGTTAGTTGTTGAAGGGATTAAAACTAATCAAAATTTACATCAAAGAATTTTAGAAGATAAAGGCTTTTTAAAACTTGATTACTATATTAAATATCTTGAGGAGAAAATTATTTAATGAATGATATTTATAACTTTAAACAAATTGAGTTGGAAGCTCAAAAAAAATGGCAGCAGCAAAATACCTACAAAGCTGAAATAGATCAAAACAAACCAAAATTTTATTGTTTATCAATGTTGCCATATCCTTCAGGAAATCTTCACATGGGTCATGTCAGGAACTATACAATTGGTGATGCTATCTCAAGGTATAAAAGACTTAAAGGATTCAATGTTTTGCAACCAATGGGCTGGGATGCATTTGGTTTACCAGCAGAAAATGCGGCATTAGATAAAAAAATACATCCTAAAAAATGGACAGATGAAAATATTAAACACATGACGAAACAATTAAAGTCATTAGGATTTAGCTATGACTGGTCAAAAGAAGTAAATACCTCTGAAGTTTCTTACTACAAATTTGAACAAGAGATATTTATAAAGATGTTTGAAAAAGGTTTAGCTTATAGAAAAAAATCAATGGTCAATTGGGATCCAATAGATAAAACAGTATTAGCTAATGAACAAGTAATTGATGGTAAAGGATGGAGAACTGGGGCAGATGTTGTAAGGAAGGAAATAGATACATGGTTCCTTAAAATTACTGAATATGTAGATGAGCTTGAGTCTGGTCTTGAAGACATAGATTGGCCAGAAAATGTAGTCAATATGCAAAAAAACTGGATTGGAAAGTCAAAAGGTATAGAAATTGATTTTAAAACTGATTTTGAAAATAAAACTTTGAAAGCATTTACTACTAGGCCTGATACATTATTTGGAGTTACATTCTTTGGAATATCTCCTCAACATCCACTAGCTGAACAATTATCAAAAAATGATGTGAAGCTGGCTGCTTTTATCAAAGAACAGAGTAAAGGCTCTACAGCTGAATCAGATATAACTAAGGCAGAAAAGTTAGGTTACAAAACTTCATTTAATGTTTTAAATCCAATTACAAATGAAAATATTCCTATATGGATAATAAACTATGTCCTAATGGATTATGGAACGGGAGCTATTATGGGAGTGCCTGGACATGACGAAAGGGATTTTGAATTTGCTGAAAAATATAAAATTCAAATCAAACGTGTTATTGAATCTGAAGAACCACTTCCTTTTTCAGGAGATGGAAAGTTAATTAATTCCCAAGAATTAAATAATTTAAATGTTGATGAAGCTTTTAAAAAAATATCGAAAATGTTGAGTGATACTAGTGCGGGAAGAGAACTTCATCAATATAGACTAAGAGATTGGGGTGTTAGCAGACAAAGATACTGGGGATGCCCAATTCCAATTGTTTATAAAAATGGAGAACCAAGACCCGCGCAAAATCTGCCCGTTGAATTACCTTTAGGTGACAAAGATCATAAGCCACTGGATCAAAATGAAGACTTTAAAAATATTGCTGATGGAGAAATAAGAGAAACAGATACTTTTGACACATTTTTTGAATCCTCTTGGTATTTTGCTCGATACACATCTGCTGATAATAAAAACAAAATTTTTGATGAGAATACTAACTATTGGTTGCCGGTTGATCTCTACATAGGTGGAGTTGAACATGCAATATTGCATCTTTTATATGCTCGTTTTTTTCATAAAGTGCTTAGAGATATGAAGCTAGTTGAAGGAGATGAACCGTTTAAAAAATTACTTACTCAAGGCATGGTTCTAAAGGATGGTGCAAAAATGTCGAAATCGAAGGGAAATATTGTTGATCCGGAAAAATACATTGAATTGTATGGAGCAGATTCAATAAGGACCTTTATGATCTTTGCAAGCCCACCAGAGCAATCTCTAGAGTGGTCAGATAATGGTTTGGAAGGATGTTATAGATTTTTAAAAAGGTTATATGCACTTTCTGAAAAGATTAAAAATCGTTCTGAAGATGCTTTTAAGGATTCAAAGACTTCTATTGAGGAGGAAATTAAAGAGTTGTCCATTAAAATTAATGACGACTATGAAAAAAGATTGAATCTTAATACTGTAGTTTCATCGTGTATGGAAATATTTAATAAATTAAATAAAAGAATGGAAAAAAATAAAATCACAGCTGATGAAAATGAATTTTTAAAAGTATATGAATTTTTACTTATTTCTTTATCTCCTATTGCACCACATATTTGTGAGTATCTTTACGAAGATGTGTTAGAAAAAAATTTTAATAGCGCTTGTTGGCCAAAAGAAGATTTTTTTCAACAAAAAAGGAGTGAAGTAAATTATCTAGTTCAAGTAAACGGTAAAGTGAGGGCAAATATAGTTCTGCATGTCAATCTTAATCAAAGTGAAGTTGAAAAAGCTGTATCAAAACATCCAAATATTTCTAAATATCTGCAAGGGAATGAAATAAAAAAAATAATATTTATAAAAGATAAATTAATAAATTTTGTAAATGGTTAGATTTCTTATAATTTTTTTTCTTAGCAGTTGCTCATCAATTGAAAAAAATAATTTAATTTTTGATAGTTCATTTGAGGGCAAGGATAGATTTTTATTTAAAAGATGCCTTTCAAATATTAGTCAAGATTTAGAGATATCTGGATTAAAAATAATAAATTTAGCAAATAATATAAATTCAGAGGGGCTCGAGTTTAATTCGAAAACATCAATGAGTGTAGATATTAAATTTCAAAATGAAAAAATTAAAATTAAATCAATGCAGATGGGTCCAACAAATTATATATCTTCAAACATGTCACTTGAATTAAAGAAACAAGACAGAGAATTTATGATTCAAGATATCTGTGAGAAAATCAAAAAAAATATTAATAATGAATACTAGTTGCCTAGATTTTTTGCAGAAAAAAGAATTAGAAAAGGGTTTTTATATGCTTTATGGTGATGAACCTGCCTGCATTTTTAAATCAAAAGAGCACATAATTCAGTGTAATTTTTTGAACTCAGAAGTTACAAGAATAAATTTAGACCTTGAAGACGATGATTTTATTGAAATTCTAAATGAGGCAACAATGTCTCAAGATATGTTTGCATCAGGCAAGATTATATTTTCTAAATTTAGTAAAAATCGTCTCAATAAGGAAATTATGGAAAAGATAGAATTAATATCAAATCATGAGGCTGATATCATATCGGTGCTCGAAATATCAGAAGTAAAAGTAAGCACGCTTAAAAAAGATCTATTTTCAAAATTATCTAGAAGTATGCTTATAGATTGCTCTGAACCTTCTGAAAAAGAAATTTTTAATTTTTTAAGGCTTAATCTTCCAGATAGTCTTGTAAGTGATGAACAAATTAAATTTCATCAATCATTATACGAAGGAAATTTTTCTGCTCTTTTAAATGATATGGAACTACTAAAAATAGTTGATGATTCAAAGTATATTGAAAGCATCTTTTCTGAAAGCTCTGTTAAAGATAATAGGAAAATCATCAATTACCTTGCAGATAATAAAATAGATTCTGTTATTGATGTTATAAATTACTATGAGAAAAATGAACCTGGAATTATTCCATTGCTTGTTTGGCTATTCAATAGAGATTTACAAGCAGTAAATATGATATTAAGTAGAAGTGGCTCAGTCAGAAAATTAGGAATTTGGGACTCTCAGCTTACTTCATATAACAAGATTGCAAAAAGATTTACTAAAAAGAAAATTGAGAGCGCTCTTTCTTTACTTGATGAGTCAGATAAGAAATTCAAAGGTTTCTTAAAAGGTAATCCATGGGACTCTTTAAGAGAAGTAGTTTTTAAATTTGTTTAATTTAGATAAACAGAGACTTTATCCAATCCCAAATAAGTGCAAACCAGTATTGAAAAAAACCTAATTTTTCAACGTCTTCAAGAAAAATTAATTCAGATTCATTAATTATATTGCCGTCTTCATCTATAATCTTTAATGTTCCAGCTGTTGTTCCTCCAATAACAGGAGCAACTATTCTTTCTTGGGCTAATATTTGTAACTCTAAATCAATATTTTTCTTTAAAGTCATTACTACACTTTTATTCACACCTACGGAAACACTATCTTGATTTCCAGCTATAACACTTAAAGAATCAATCACATCTCCAGAAGAAACAATTTCTCTTGTTTTAAAATACTGATACCCATAACCTACTAAAGCTCTCACATCAGCAAATCGTTTATCAATACCACTTCCTAAAACAACTGCAATTAATCTCATATTATCTCTGGTTGATGAACCAACCAAACAATGGCCCGCTGCTCTTGTATAACCTGTTTTAACCCCATCAAACATATCATCTAAATGTAATAATCTATTCCTATTTGGTTGAGGTGCTACATATTCTCCAGGAGCGCTATAGGAAAATTCTTTCTCCTTATAAATTTGATAATGTTCCGGAAAGTCTCTAATTATAGCTCCAGTTAATTTTGCAAGATCAAGGGCTGAGCTAACATTATTTGGATCGGGCAATCCACTCGAGTTATTAAAATCAGAATTTCTTAAACCTAAATCGACGGCGTATTGATCCATTAAATAGACGAAATTTTCTTCACTTCCAGCTATATGCTCGGCTAAAGCTACACTTGCATCATTGCCCGAAATTATCACCATACCTTTAACTAAGTCTGAAACTTTTACTTTAGTTCCTTCTCTTATAAACATTTGTGATCCTGGTGTTTGCCATGCTTTTACAGAAATTGTCGGCTCATCTTCCATTGATATGTAGCCTTGCTTGATTTGATCAGCAACTACATAACTTGTCATCAGTTTGGTAAGACTAGCAACCTCAACAGATTCATTTTCATTAAATGAAGCAATAACAGTATCTGTTGTTGGTTCATATAAAATATAACTCCCAACACCTAAATCTGGTGGTTTGGGAATAGGTGATGAAAATAAATTGATACTTAGTGAGATAAGTAATAGAAAACTAAATTGTTTCATAATATTTTTTTTCAATTTCTTCAGCCAATTGATGCACTGCTAATGCATATTTACTACTTCGATTATATTTAGTTATTACCCTAAAATTGTCAAATCCAAGAAATAATCTTGTTTTTCCGTTTTGATGCATTAATAAAGGCGTTATTTTCCCTGAAAAGTTTTCATTAAATATTAAGCCTCCATTTTTTATTTCATCAGTCGAAATTTTTGTGCGGAAATTATTTATTCTGTAAGGCAATACAAGTTCATCAATCTGAAATTCTGATAATGAAGATATTCTGTTTTCAATTTCAACTTCTTCAACTGTGAGAGCATTATTGATCCATCCATGAACTTTTAGATAGTTTGCCACACTGGCAATTCCGTCTTCCCTAGAATCCGTCAAATCAACTACTCCATCATTATTGTAATCAACACCATAAGAGTTATAACTTGAAGGAATGAATTGTCCCAGTCCCATAGCTCCTGACCAGGAACTACGCATATTTTTTGGTTGCAGATCATAGCGTTTTGCAATTTTAAAGAGTTCTAAAAGTTCGTTTTGCCAATATTTACTTTTAGGATCAAATGCTCTTGTAAAGATAGCATCAAGAGGATTAAATGAACCATAATTTCTTCCATAATTTGTTTCAATTCCAATTATTGAAACGATATAAAATTTTGAAACTCCAAAATCTTTCTCCACGTTTTCAAGCAATATTTTGTGATCAAGTAAAAATTTCAATCCATTAACAATTCTTGTTGCAGATACTCTTGTATTGCGATAGGAATCCCAAGTGGCTTTTACTTCTGGTTGATTATTTTTTAAAACAACAGCTTTTTTTGAAGGTTTTGCATCTTTAATAAATGCTAATACTTCATCCCTATCTAGATCTGAATTAGAAATTGCAAATTTAATAAATTCTTTAACATCATCTCTTTCTGTAATGTTTGATTCAATATAAAGTGCTAAAAACAAAAATAGAAAAAATCTCATCCTCTTAAAAATCCTCTTGATGAAAAAATTAAACCTAACATAACTGAGAAGCATAAGAGAGATGACCCCCCTTTAGTGAAAAATGGCAATGGTAGTCCAACTACCGGAATAAGACCACTTACCATCAGAACATTCATTAAAAAGCTAAATCCAATAATAAAAGTAAAGTATGTGCCAAGATAATACGGAGACATATCAGTTGTAAGCCTTTTTTGTTGCATTACTACAATCATGGATAGAATCACAAACACGGTAAGCAGAAATAGGACTATAACAACTCCTACATATCCAAACTGTTCTGCAAAAATTGAAAAGATGAAGTCTGTATCTGCTTCTGGAAGAAAATTAAATTCATTTTGTTTGCTATTAAGAAATCCATCACCAAAAAGCCCACCAGAACCAATACTGATTTCTGATTGTAAAATATTCCATTTTTCTGAAAGAGATTGATTTGTTGAAAACCAACTTATTATTCTTCCTCTTTGATAATCAGTAAGAAAAAAATTATAAATTACTGGAGATAAGAGGATTGCAGATAGTCCCATTAGGATGAAATAAATCCTCCTCATTCCACAAATAAATAAGAGCATCAATCCCGAGAGAATATATATTAGCCCTGTGCCAAGGTCAGGTTGAATAATTATGGGAGCAGCTGTTATAAACAAAATAGAAAGTAAAAGAAAAGATCTAAAAATATTAAATTTGAAATTGAAAAATCTTAAGTATTGAATAACAAATAGTGCATAAGATATCTTCATAAATTCTGAAGGCTGTAAACTTAAAAAACCGAAATCTAACCATCTTTTTGAACCATTTATTTCTTTTCCAAAAATCTCAACAGATAAAACTAAAGCTAAATTTAAAACTAACAATAACCAGCCTGCAGATAAAACCCGATTCAAATTCACATAGTTAAAGAAAAGACTTACCAAAATTATAGAAATTAATGTAATTAGAAGAAAACGAACAAAATAAAAAGCATCTATTGATGTCACAGAATAAACAGTTAAAGAGCCAGCTATAATTATCCCCAACAAAGAAAAAATTATAAGAAAGCTTCTTAGGTCAATCAGCATTAAATACCTCTAATAAAACATCTCTTGCAACTGGACCAGCAACTGAACCTCCCCATTCGCCGTTCTCAATAACAACGGATATTGCATATCTTGGTTCATCGTACGGAGCGAATCCAATAAACATTGCATGATCTCGAAATTCTTCATTTTCTCTTAAATCATCATATTCCTCTTTTGAGTTGATGCTCTTTACTTGCGCAGTACCAGTTTTACCTGCAAGTTTCATGTCTCCCGGCTGAATTCTTACACCTGTCCCATTTCTTGAGTAAATTACCTGGGTGAGAGATTCATGTAATTGTTTCCAATCCTCTTCGGTCAAATCAAAATTTAACTGTTGAATATCTTTTTCTTTTTGCACTAAATATGGGATTTCATAATCTCCCTTTTTAGCAATCATTGCTGAAATCAGAGCTAAATGTAATGGCGTAACACTTAAATACCCCTGACCTACTCCCATGTTAACCAAATCACCTCTAAATAACCTTGAACCAAAATTTTTTGTTTTCCACTGATCAGATATCAAAGGGCTGAACTGATGTGGCCAACAATCAACGCATAACCTTTTGCCGAATGAGCCAGAGTCTAAAAAATCTGTAAAAGAATCTTTTTCATATCTTGTGGCAAGATTCATAAAAAATGGATTTGAACTCTCTACTAAAGCTTTATTTAAATTAGTTAAACCATGACCACCCTCACGCCACGCGTTGAAAATCCTACCGCTCTCCGCAAATCTAAAAAATCCATCATCATAAATTTGCTCCTGCCAATTTGTATAAGAATTGCTTAAAGCAAAAATAGTAAAAAATGGTTTTATTGTTGAGCCTGGGGGATAGAGACCCATAAAAGCTCTATTAAAAAGTGGTCTCTTTATATCATTAAGTAAAGCCTGATACTCTTTTGAAGAGATATCTCTTAAATCATTAGCACTTATCGATGGAGCGCTTACTGCTACAGGAATGCTAAAATCTCTTAAATCTATGACTACAATTGAGCCTTTTCTACCATTTAATAGATCATATGCCTTTTTTTGGGCATTAAAGTTTATTGAAATATTCAAATCACTCCCCTCAATAAAATCCTCTTTACCTATTTCAACTTTTTTTTGCCCTCTTGCATTTCTTAAGAAAAATCTTTTTCCATGTTTGCCTCTTAGTTGCTCTTCATATATTCTTTCGACTCCTGATTTACCAACCCTTCTCCACAATGACGGTGTATATTGATCAATTCTTGATTTGAAATAAGTTTTATCTCTTTCAGATATATAGCCCATGTGGCCAAGAACATGAAATATTGATGGATGAGAATCATAAATTCGCTCATAATTTTCAATTACGGAAAACCCTTCAAGCTCATTACTTCTGACTAAAAACTTTGATAATTCTTGTT
>CACEYZ010000005.1 GCA_902563885.1 uncultured SAR86 cluster bacterium
ATCTCTTTCAGAGATCCAGAATTTAAAGATTGCTTTTGGATAAACCCACTCGGATATCATTTTTCACAAATGAAGGTTTCTGACCTTTGTTTAATGAATCAAAATGGTGAACTAGTTTATGGAAAAGAAAGAACAGGAGATGCCGCACAGTCGATTCACTCGAATATCTATAAGAGTAGACCTGATATAAATGCGGTAGCACATGCTCACCCAATGTATGGAAAAACATTTTCTACACTTAACAAAGAACTGAAACCAATCACTCAAGACTCATGCGCATTTTATAAGAGAACTGCAACATTCACAGATTATGATGGAGTGGCAAATGGACCTGACGAGGGAATTAATATCGCGAAAGCTCTGGCTGACAAAGATTTTCTTATCTTGCAGAATCATGGAATATTGACTACTGGAAGTATGGTTGAGACAACGCTTTGGTATTTTCTTAACATGGAAGAGGCATGCAAATCTCAACTGCTAGCTGAAGCGGTTGGAGAGCCGATTGTTATTCCTGATAAAGTTGCAATTCACACTAGAGACTACGTTGCAAATGACTTATCTGCTTTTGCAAGTATCCAGCCTCTTCTTGATGTTCTTTGGGAAAAAGAGCCAGAATTTTTAGATTAAGTAATAACAGCTTGAACTTCTAAATATTCCTCTAGTCCAAAAGTGCCGTGCTCCCTTCCATTACCGGACATCTTAAATCCTCCAAACGGTGCAGGATAATCCCCACGCGAAATCCGATTGACTATTACTTGTCCGGCTCGAATTCTTTTAGCTATTTCATGTCCTTTATCTATATCGGAGCAAGAAACCATGCTCGATAATCCATACGGAGTATCATTTGCAATTTCAACCGCTTCATCTATGTCTTTATATGGAATTAGACAAATAACTGGACCAAATATTTCTTCCTGAGCTATTTGCATTTCATTTTTAACATTTGTGAAAATTGTAGGTTTAACATAAAAACCCTTGTCTAATCCATCTGGCCTGTCAACTCCACCAAAGGCTAATTCAGCTCCTTCATCTATACCTTTCTGAATTAGTACTTGCACCTTCTCAAATTGTGTTTTGTTTGAGATAGGGCCTAAAAAAGTTTCTTCATTATTAGGATCTCCAGTTTTCATTTTCTGGGTTGCATTGCATGCATATTCTGTTGCTTCTTTGATCAAATTTTCAGGTATAAGCATTCTTGTAGGTGATGAGCATGACTGGCCAGTGTTGAAAAAGCATTGCTTGATTCCCATTTCAACAGCTTTTTCTAAATCTGCATCTTCAAGAATTATATTTGGAGATTTCCCCCCTAATTCTAATGAGACCCTTTTAATATTGTCTGCAGCATGTTTTTGTATATCAATGCCAGCTCTTGTTGAACCAGTGAAAGATATCATCTCTAAATCTTCGTGTTGGCTCATTGCTCTACCAACAATATCTCCTCTACCATGTATAAGATTAAAAATTCCTTTTGGTAAAGAAGTTTTATCAACAACTTCAGCAAGAAGATGAGCTGCACCAGGTGTAATTTCACTAGGCTTAATCACAAATGATGTCCCTGCAGCAATTGCCGAAGCAACTTTAGTACACATTTGATTTAGTGGCCAATTCCATGGAGTTATCATTCCAACTGGACCAATTGGTAATTTGTTTAAAGTAATATTGCCATGCTTTTCATCAAAATCGAAGGTCTCTAAAACTGTTAAAGTATTTTTGAAATGGATTGTTCCACTACCAAACTGAGCTCCATAAGATATTTTTTTTGGTGCACCCATTTCTTCTGATATTACGTCAGCAAATTCTTGTCTTCTTGATTCCATCCCCTCAATGATTTCACTGAGAATTTTCTTTCTTTCCTCAATAGATAGTTTTGAGGCAATTTCAAAGCTGTTCTTCGCAGAAGCAACTGCAGCATCTACATCTTTTTTACTTCCGGAAACTACATATCCAATAATCTCCTCAGTTGATGGGTTTATTAAATCGATTTTTTCATCGCCATCAGGAGTGATGAATTCACCATTTATGTAAAACTTATCTATATCCATGAATCTATTTTAACTTATATAAGGAAACATAATGCTATATCAATATTGATAAAATTATAAATTCTTCAAGTCTTGAAATGCTTCTATTGCCTTTTGTCTCGATATTTTCAAGTCAACTAAAGGTTTAAAATATCCATATTTCTCTGGCTCAGATGGCATATGAATTTCGCTTATTGGACAATCTTTTAATTCCGGTATCCAAAGCTTTATATAGTCACCTTTAGGATCAAATCTTAAAGACTGAGTTTCAGGATTCATTATCCTAAAATATGGAGCTGCATCTGTGCCAGTTGAAGCACTCCATTGCCAGCCTCCATTATTAGATGCTATGTCACCATCAACTAAATTTTCCATAAAATACTTTTCACCATCTTGCCAATTAATAAGAAGATTTTTACTCAAAAACATTGCTGTTATCATTCTCAAACGATTATGCATCCAACCTGTTTCATTCATTTCTCTCATTCCTGCATCAACAATAGGTATTCCTGTTTCCCCTTTTTTCCATCTATTCAGGGCGCTTTCATCAATATTCCATTTAATATTAGAAGTATTTGATATAAATGGTTTTCCCATCGAAACTTTAGGAAAGTTATAAATTATATGTTTATAAAATTCTCTCCAAAGAATCTCTGATACCCAATGTACGATCCCTTTATCGCCCTCATCTAAGAAACCATTATTATTTTCCATTGCCTTAACAAGACACCATTTTGATGAAACTATCCCAGAATTTATGTAGGGTGATAGTTTTGATGTTGCCTCTATACCTGGAAAATTCCTATCCTCTTTATACTTCGAGCCTTTAGTTGAAAGAAAACTTTTAATTTTTTCTTGAATAAATTCTTCACCTGTTTCCCAGTAATGAGAATTAGAAGTATCACTTTGAGAAATATATTCAGAAATATCTGAACTTCCTAAATCTGAAGCTTCTTTTTTTTCAGGTATTGGCAATAGCTTAAGTTGCTCATCTTTAAGTTCAGCAAACCACTTCCTTTTAAAAGGACTGTAGACACTAAAGTTTGTATTGCTTTGTGTTTTTAAAGTTCCAGGAGCATGTATTACTTGGTCATGATAATTAAAAACCCCTATTCCTTTCTCTTTAAGTTTAGAAAAAACTTTCCTATCTCTTCTTAGCTCATTAATCGGATATTCATTATTAAAGTAGAGATTATCTACTTTATTATCCTGAGAAAATTCCAAAATTGTTTCTGCTATACTCTCATAATCTTTAGTTTCCAAGATAACTAATGGGATGTTAAGTTTCTCTAGGCTATCTCTAAGTTTTAATAATGACCTAAACCAAAAATTAATTTTTACTTTTGCATCATTGTGCTCTTTCCATTGAGATCGAGTAACAATAAAAATTCCAACAACTGATTTTGATGTAAGACAAGAATTATAAAGAGCAGGATTATCCTCAACTCTGAGGTCATTTCTAAACCAACAAACTGATCTCATACTAATTTTGTTAACTGTTCTCTAAGCTTTTGTCTATATTCAGTAACGAAACTATGAACTCCACCCTCATACTTATCTTTTGAATGATGAAGTTCATTCAATCTCAAGGTTTTTAATATCCCTTTTTTTTCGAAACCTTCAATTATGTCGTGGTGATGTTCTCTTTTTAAAGGTCCTCTAAGCTCAATGACATTTACAAAATAACCTCTTGAAATGATTTCTAGAATCATGCTGGTACTGTCAGCAGTTACAAATATGTTGGAATGCGAATCTATTGCATTTTGTAAAATTTCAAATGAAGTATCTTTTAGATCAAGAAATTCGTGATTATCTCCAGCATTCTCTTTAAGATTCGTCCATGCAAATTTTGGAGTTCTTCGCGAATTTAAAAAAGTAGTATTAATATTTTTAAATTCATAAGAGAGTCTATACCAATCTTTTTCACCATAGTCGTAGCCACTACCATCACCTCCAAGCATTACTAAACTCTGTTTTTTAGGTTCGATTTTTTTTGAATAAGGTTTAAATTTTGTAGGTGGAATTACAGTTGGAATAACTTTAAAGGCAGAACTGATGTCTTCTTTTGTTGAAATTATTCCATTAAATTTTTTCATCATCCTAAATTTAGGAGTGCCAATGTAAACAATCTTTGCCTTTGTTTTAATAGAGACTAGATATGCAGGCATCACAGTTCTGGAGCCAGAGCATATAACTAGATCATACTTTTTGTCACCAATACTTGGATTTAGCAATCTAAGAATAAATAAATAAAAATTTTCTTTGAAAAAGGTAAAAAATTTCTCTAGAAACCCAGGTAAAGAGATAAAATCTTTTCCCAAAAAAAGGACATCTTTTTCATGATCATAATCCTGAATCACATCTCTTAAACCCAAACACTGTGTTAAATGACCTGACTTTTTATCAGCAACTACAGCTATCCTCATATTTTCCCATTAGAAAAGCTTACAGAATATCTGCCCTCTGAAATCTCTGCAAAATTTACTGAGCCTCCTGCTTCTTCTATTAGAGAAATGCCCGCTGCAAAGTCCCAAATGTAAACTCCTTTTTCAGTGTAAAAATCGCATTTTCCAGAAGCAATATACGCACATGATAAAGCTGCGCTTCCAAACATTCTTACCTTTTTAAATTCCTTTAACAAAGATATAAATTCTTCGTTTACTTTCATTTCCTTAGAAGAGGGGAAGCCAGTTGTAAGGTATCCCTTCTCTCTTTTATCTACATCTGAGACCTTAATTTTTTGACCATTCAAAAATGCTCCCATTCCTTTTGCTGACTCAAACATTTCATCGGTATTGAAATTATAAATGACTCCAATTAACCCTTCTGTACCTTTAAGAAGTGCAATGGATACACAACATTGATCAAGTCCTCTGAAATAATTCGAAGTACCATCTAGAGGATCTATGACCCATAAATAAGAATTTTCTGAAATTGAATTTCCGCCAAACTCTTCTCCGAGTACTGGAATTCCAGTATCTTTTAGTGATTTTTTAATTCTTGTTTCTGTATCTCTGTCAATTTCAAGCTTTATATCTCTGCCCTTTTCAGAAAAAATTTGTTTTGTCTTATTTTTATTTTCAAGAAGGAAATCTCCTGCTTCGCGAGCTATTTCTTTTGCAATACTAAGATTTTCTTTTATATTCATCATTATTTTGAAAGGGCTTCCAAGAGTCTTCACACATTTCTTTCAGATCAAACTTTGATTTCCAACTTATCATTTTATTTGATTTAGTTGGATCTGCATAACATACAGGAACATCCCCTGCTCTTCTTGAAGAAAATTCTATAGGCACTTCTTTTCTACTGGTAGCCATGAAGGTTTTCAGTAAATCTAATACTGAAACTTTTTTTCCTGTCCCTAAATTAAGCTCAATAAATCCTTTACTATGCAAAATAAACTTTACTGCATCTAAGTGTCCGGAAATTAAATCTTCGATATGTATATAATCCCTTTCAGCAGTGCCATCATTAGTTTCATAATCATTACCAAATACAGTAAATTTTTTATCCATACCAAGAGCAACTCTGATTATTTTAGGCATTATATTGCTCTGATTATCCGAGATACTTTCAACAATCAAGCCATCTTTATGAGAGCCAATAGGATTAAAGTATCTTAGACTGGCAACGTTAATAAGGCTTTTGTCTGCAAGATCTTTAAGGATGAACTCAATTGCCAGCTTAGTTTTACCATAAGTTGATTCAGGAATAAGATTTGTGTCCTCAGTCAGTGGCTGTATTTTTGATTGTCCATAAACTGACGCGGATGAAGAAAAAACTAAAGCCTTTAATCCCTCATCCTCCATTGCTTTAAGAACATTAAAAGTTGAGTCAAGATTATTTCTCCAATATTCATTAGGAATTTTTTCAGATTCTTCAACAGATTTTAATGAGGCGAAATGAATAACACATTCAATTTGTTTATTAGAAATAAAATCTTTAACTTTTTCTAGTTCAGTAGATAAATCAATTTTTTCAAATATGAAATCATTTGGGAACTTGTTCTCTAGTATCTTTATGTTCTTTTCATCGGAATTAATAAAATTATCACAACCAAAAACCTTAAAGCCTTTTTTTAATGCCTCGTAGGAAAATGATGCTCCGATGTAGCCTGCTGCACCCGTAACTAACAAATTCATGTTTTAGAGAAAAAATCCTTGGGTGCCAATAAAAAATAAATAAAAAGATAAAACATAAAGAATATCAAGCAAAGGATTTGAAGCATTGAGGTATCCTGAGAAAAATAGTTAGCACCCAGCAAAAAAGGAAAGTATAGTACGAAAGTTAATAAAGTGACTAAACTGTGATTCAGGTTCTCAGACGAGAAACTCATTTTTTTTACCCTTCTATAAATAAGATGATGTAGGTGTTTATTGTCCGGTTCAAGAGCAGAGTATTTTGAAATAATTCTTCTTGCTATAGAAAATATCACATCAGTCAGTGGATAAATCAACATCAACAGAACATACCAAGGTGATAAATCATTTGATTGATAGTACTTGATGAGGCCCACTGAGATTGCAGCACCCAAAAAATATGCACCACCATCTCCAAGGAAAATTCTTCCTAAAGGGAAATTTAAAATAAATATCCCCAAAATTGATGAAAACAAAGCCACAAGATAGTAGTAAAACTCTAATGAAGTCGAGCTTTGTGGAAATATAATTATCGAAATACATGTTGAAAGGCAAAATAACAATAACAACCCATTTATTCCATCGAGCATATTGAATGCATTAATCATTCCAGATAAGGCAATGCAAATGAATATAATTGCAAAAATTTCATATTGAAAAAGCAGATCTATAAATGGAATTTCTAAATTTTCAGCTTTAGTTCCTAGAAAGTAATAACACAATAATGAAGACGGGATGATTAACATTAATCGAACAAAAGGTGGTATAGAAATTTTCATATCATCAATAAATCCCACTAGAAATACTGGAGATGTGCAAAGAAGTAAATTCCGTAAAAACTCGTATTCACTTTCATCTGATATATTTGAAGCTATTAAAAGGGATAAAAATATAGCAATGCCGCCAAACCTAGAGACAGATTGTTTGTGTAAGGTTTGAGGAGACTCTCTCAAGTTTTTAATGCCAGCACGCACCAGAAACATATCAAGAAATATCAGAGAGCTTGCTACAAATAATGATATTAGAAAAACAGTCATTTGATTTTATTTCCAAATTTATTTTCTTTCATTACATAAATGAAAAATCGAAAACATTATAATTCATATATTCCCAAGGAAAAATAATTGTCTCTTACACAAGTAGTTATCAATTTCAAGTTAATTCTTTTAATTCAATAAAAATTTCACATAAATGTAATTTAGTTTTTACTGGCATTTTGCTTGCAATATTGTTGTTAATGTCTAATATAAACAGATATCGTCTTGTTAGGGGGCTAGAGGATAGTTGACTTGAAACCCAAATGTAGATGCTAAATTATTTACATTTCCGTTTTTTCAACTTATTATTTGCGATTCTAACTATAAGGATATAAACTGTTGTTTAGGAGAAACACGGTAGCTTAGGAGACTGACAATATGAAAGATATTTTAAGAATAATTTTGGCAATAGCATTTTTGCCATACGCACAGCTAGTAGCTGACGAGGAAGCATCAGCAGCCGCAACGAATAATGATGAAGCAGTTGTTGAGGATGAAGTAGAAGTAGATGAAGATTCATCTGATGATGGTGGATTACTAGATAATCTATCAGTAGGGCAAATTGCAGGTGCTCTAGCAGGATTAGTTGCAGCATCACAGCTTGCTGATGATGATGATCCAGAACCTACACCAGCTCCTACACCAGCTCCTACACCGGCTCCGACACCAGCGCCAACACCGGCACCGGAAGTGGTTAGCACAACTACAACTACTACAACTACAAGTACCACATCAACAGGTACAAGTACTGCGACTGATACTGATACAACAGCGCAACTGTAGTAAGTTAATAAATATTGAAAAGAGCATCTTAGGATGCTCTTTTTTTTGGATGTAGTTTTAATATTTCGATCATTACCTAAAAGAAAACTGTATAAATTTATTAAGCAGGCATCTCTATAAGAAGAGATTTAATGATATGTGTGGCTCTAAAAGTAGCTTTTTTAAGGGCTAAAAAAATATTCACCCTTTGATGAGGAAGTTCAATTAAATTCACGCTTACTACGAATAATGAATATCCATTGGTGTATGTTTATTTCCAGATTTCAGAGGTGCAGACAACTAAAATGAAAAAGGAAAATAAGAAGAAAGTTTTTAGTCGAAGATTGAAGATTGCTCAACCATGAAATACAGTTCACGGTTCATAGCAATTTTTGCGCCGCCATCTCTAGTTAGAGGCCTATAACCTGTCCCAACAACACCGGCAGCTCTATAATTTTTAGACCTAAAAAGAGTGAAAAAATCTACAGGTATCATGACGTAAATACCTTTATCAAAACTTCCCTCTCCAAAATCCTCAAAACTAACATCTGTTCTTGTAAAGAAGGCGCCCATTCTAGAGCCATTATCAAAGGATCTTGATAGATCTACCGTATAACCAACATCCTTAGCTAAGTACTTGCCATAAGATAGCTTTAAATTTAATTTAAAAAATGGCTCTCTAGCATAAAAATTAATATTTGAAGTTGTCGTTTCATAATCTCTAAATCCTGACAATGACTTATCAAATGCTCGTTGTCTCACTTTTGCGGTATCAAATCCTATTGCAAATTTACTGTTATATGGTTTATATAAATACTCTAATCTTAGTCCTCCAAACATAAGCTCAAAATGTCCAGCTGAAGCAAAAACGTAATGACCATTTTTAAAACCTCTAACATAATCTAATTGTGCAAATTCAAAACCTTCTTTCCCTTGTTTTAGATATTGTTGGATTAAAACCCTGACAGGTTCTAACCTCGTAGTCTCAGGAAAGTAATTTAATTCCTTGTAGTCGTCAGTTAAAGGGTACGTATAAAGAGTATTAAATTCGAGATGTCTATTAAAAAGAGCAACAAAATTTACATTCAACGATAGCTCTCTAAATGCAAATTTATTGACTGAGCCAACATGAGTTTTAAATCCTGGTCTTAAACCATAAGTGAAGACTGGATATTTTATAGTAGGTTTAAAATCTTGAATTTTGTCATTAGCAATGTATCCATCTTCAAACTTTTTATCCCAATCAAAAGTTACATCGGTGTTTTGTGCTAGAAGTACGTAAGGACCAAATTGAGGGACAGTCACTACGTTTTTAATGAAGCTGTATTTTCCTCTAACGTAATCTTCAACTACTAGTCTGGCATCATCTTCGTTGTTATAAAGGCTTTGAGCATAATTTATGTATAGTGTTTTTTCTTTTTCATCGTAGTGTGCTTTTTGTACTAAAATTCCATTTGAATTTAGATCTTCCAACAATGATAAGTAAACCTTGTACTCAAAATCTGAATAATCACCTTGGGTGCTTAGAAGTACTGGATCTTTCTTGTTTGCAAAATTAAAACCAGCCTGCCATCTAAAAGCAAGTTGAGACATATTTTCATAATAAAGGCCGAAGTTTAAATTCTTGTTAACTATTACCTCATATCCAAGACTTATTGGTGAGTCTAAAGATTCGAACCTATCCCCTTCACATTCCCTACAAAAATCAGCTAATTCATGATCAATGCTGTCATATTCCAATTTAATCTTGGAATTCACAGGATAAAATCTAGCTTTTGGAATTACATATTCAACTCCACCAAATACTGAAGTAGTACCTCTAAACCATGTTGATACTCCTGGAACACCACCCATAGGTCCCAAACTGTAACCACTGCCCCTTTGATCAAACTTATCAGTTAATATTGAAAGAGGGTTTCCACCAATGTTGTCAGTACTGCCAAGAGCTCCCCAACCAAGACCTGCAGTAAAATCAAACCTTCCAAATGATTTACTTGCAACTACGTACTCAGATGCTGTTAATGATGTACCAGCAAAATCTACTAGTCCAACTGCTACATTAGGCAGATATTCACAAAATGCGTAATCTAGACCATAACATTCACCCTCTTTAAAAAGTCTTGCTTTCAAACTAAAGCCTTTATCTTTTTGAGATTGCATGCCTCCAGGACCTCTTTCGAAATCTGGATAACCTAATGAATTGATATCTGTATAGAATAAAGCTCCTTCAAACCAGTCATATGGAGAGAATTGGAAAACATACTTTCCATAAGGATCATATCTTGAATAATTAAATGATACTTTGCCCTCATTATTAAACCTTGCATTAGGCATTTTAATAAGCCCGGAATAATCAACTAGAGAGCCTGTTAAAAATTCGTTTGAATTTAAATTAAATGCAACTGCAAAAAGTAGAATAAGCTTTTTCATGAAATTTTATATTTTACTTTAATCACTTATAGCATTTAAAGATGCTGCAGCAAAGGCAATGTCTGAAACTGATCTTGTAATGACCTGTACTAGTGGTAATCCTGAAATTCCCCCTAGCTTCTTCGGTACTACAATTGTATCTCCAGGCGCCAGTCTATAGAAGTCTGATGAGAAGTAATTCCCACTTACTGGTCTAGCTGTTCCATCAGAGGAAATTACATACACCTCTCTTTTATTGGCATATTTAGTAAATCCTCCAGTTGATTCTATGTAAAAATTAAGGTCTTTGTTGTCTTGAAAAACAAGTGTTGAACTGGAGTTTACTTCACCTATTACACTAATAATTTGTGGTTTATTGAAAACATATATTTCATCATCTTGCTCTAAAATTAATTCTTTTGCCGTTTTGCTTTCAGGTGATAAATCTCCAACAATTCTGCCAATAGGTTCAGTTTGATCAGCTAAATTGAAAATGGAAACAAGTTCTCCTACTGAACCGCCAGTTTGTGCTGTATTTGCGTTTGTTAAATTATAAAAGATTCCATCCAATAACTTTTTCTTTGAGTTTTCTAAAGCTTCTTTTTCTGCTCTTTTGACTGATGCTCTTGAAAGGAAAATAGACTTGCTTGATGCAGTACTTTTTAATCCACCTGATCGTCTGTAAAGCTCCTCGAGTGTAGTGCCTGGAAGCAATGTATATTCTCCAGGATTATTTACTTCTCCCATAACCTTTACTCTCACATATTTAGAACTTATTGAAGGAACAGTTAGTGAAGCATTTATAGGGTTTTTAACCAAATATCTTTTATCTGGTGATAAAACAGAGATATTGTTTGATAAGTCGATATACTCGACCATACTTCTCTCTGCCATTGGGGTATAACCGCCAATAAAATCTATAATTTTATTTATCTCAACCGATCCAAAAACTGGATAAAGTCCATTTCTTGTAAACTCTCCCTCAACAGTTATAGCATGTGATTTCAAAAGTTTAAATATTTCTGGATTTGTAAGTAAAAATTCATATTTAAGGAGTTTAGAGCTTGCATCAGCCATCTTTCTTTGTTCTAGCTCTCTCTGATTTTTATAGTCTTCAAGGGCATCTTCGCCTACGATTTGAGATTCGAATCTAGATTGAACTGAATCTTCAATAAAGTTTTCGTTAAACCTCTTTTCTATTTCCCTTTTTAACGCATTAGATGTTTGTGGCTGTGGAACAGACAGATCAGATTCCTCCACAGATTCAACTGCAACAACTTCAAAAAAACTCTTTAGTAATCTATTCTCAAGTTTGTCCAATCCCTCAGCTGATTCCTGAAGAAGATCGTTGAATACTTGAATATCTTCATTAGCAAAAAATCTTATGACTGAATTAGGCTTAACTTCAATATCTCTATAGGTATCTGCATCAGATAAACTAAATGGAGAAAGCTTAAAATTCCCAACATCATTCATTACTACCCCAAAGAAAGGATAGACATTATCAGCAAACTCAAGATTTTTTATAAGCTCATTTAATTTAATATTTTCTGAATAAATGAAATCATTTTGCTTTACAGGACCGACTACAACTGGGTTTAGGTTTGTTTCCAAACCTTTGCCTCTTATATCCATTGATAATATTTTTGTTACATCTTCAAATTGATCTGAAGCAGATATTTGTTTGTTTGTAATTTGATCTTTATCAACATAATTAATTACCAATCTATCCATATCAGCATCGAAAAGCGCCTCTTGTGCAAATGTAAGAATGTCACTAATAGTGTCTGTTTTCTTTATTTCATAAGTTAAAGGCCTATTGACTTTTCCTTTAACTTCAACAAAGTTAATAGCAGGTGGAATGAACACTGTATCACCTGGCCTTAAGGTCTTATCACCTGATCTGTCTCCAAAAATTAACTGTTTATAAAAATCAAATGGATATGTTTCTTCCCCTCTTTTTATTTGCATGTTTCTTAATGAGCCATAATCCTCTACCCCGCCGGATAGAATTAATAAATTTGATGCAGTTGTAAGAGGATTAACGGTGTATGCTCCAGGATTTTTTGCAGCTCCCAAAACAAAGACTTGAAATGGCTGTAAATCTTGCATTGAAATTATTACTTCAGTTCCAAGAGATGTTTTTGAATATATTTCGTTAACCTTTTTGTTTACTTGCTCAAGAGTTAGTCCTGCAATTTGTACATCACCTATTACAGGCATTTGAAGAACACCATTTAGACCTACTCTCAGCTGTCTTTTAAGTTGATCTGCACCTACAGTTATTACCTCTAAAATATCGCCTGGATTGATTTGATAAGTATTAGGTATTGGTAAATCTATAAGAGGAGCATAAGAACTTGGGGTTTTTGTAAAAAAGTCATATCCAAATTTTCTCTTTGAACCAAGCAATGTTGATGCATAAGTATTCTCAGTTTTGTCAAATAATGAACTAGCGACGGGAGGCATTGTAGCCATCATTCCCATGCCTAACATCCCTGCTCCAGCATCTCCAGCAGTTAGTTGTCCTATTACCTGTGCTCTAGCCTCAGGTGGCAACATATTTAAATAATTTAAATTTTCTTGTGAAAGGTTTTGTGAACCCATTTTTAGTGACAAAAAAGAGACTATTAAAATAAGTATAAGTCGCATAGTATGTGGATTTTATACCTTAAACATTAAAGTCTCAATGAAATAAGCCTCTAAAACGCCTTTATGTAAGAGAAATTAGCATATTTAACCCAATTTTCTGCATTTTTAGTGATTATCATGTGATAATTCCCTTTCATAAAAAAAAGAGTAGATGAAAAAAGTTATTATTACAGGTTCTGCAGGCTTTATTGGCTTTCATACTGCACTAAGATTCCTCAAAGAAGGGTTTGAGGTATATGGAATAGATAATCTTAATGATTATTACGACCAAAATCTTAAAGAGGATAGAAATAAAATATTAGAACAAGATAAAAATTTTAGTTTCATTAAAGCTGATATATCAAAAGTTGAAATTAAAAATAAATATAATGAGATAAATCCAGAATTGTTTATAAACCTTGCTGCACAAGCAGGAGTCCGACACTCAATTACAAATCCAGAGGATTATATAAAAGCTAATATCGACTCTTTTTTGCACATTATGGAATTTGCAAAAGATAACAAAAACTTAGCTCGAACATTATATGCATCAACAAGCTCTGTTTATGGTGGAAATATTAGACAACCTTTTCAAGAATCACATGGAGTTGATCACCCTCTTCAATTTTATGCCGTCTCTAAAAGAACAAATGAATTAATGGCGCATGCTTATTCAAATCTTTATGGAACAGAATGCATTGGATTAAGATTCTTTACTGTTTATGGTCCATGGGGTAGACCTGATATGGCATTGTTTAAATTTACAAAGAATATACTTGAAGATAAAGAAATTGATGTTTACAACAATGGTAATCACAGCAGAGATTTTACATATGTTGATGATATTGTTGAAGGAATCTATTTATCATCTATTTCAAAAAAAGAATTAATCGATTCAAATTTCGATTCGAAGGATCCTTCAAGATCTTTCTGTAAAAGCATTATCTTTAATCTTGGAAGAGGAAAACCAGAAAATCTTGAAGATTTTATTGATGAGATTGAGAACAATCTTGGAAAAAGAGCAAAAAGGAATTTAATGCCCCTTCAGCCTGGAGATGTGCCAGATACTAGTGCAGATATTACTGGCTTAAAAGATTTTTCTGGTTATGAACCTAAAACATCCATTAAAATTGGAGTGAAAAACTTTATTGACTGGTACAAAGAATATTACAAGGTAAATTTATGAAAAAAATTCTAATAACGGGAGCTGCGGGATTTATAGGTTCCCACTTAACTGAAAGATGTGTTGAAGAGGGATTCGAGGTTATAGCTTTTGATAGGTATAACTCAGAAAATCATTGGGGATGGCTTGAGAATTCAAAACATAAAGGAAATTTTGAAATGGTTCTTGGTGATATAAGAGACTTTGATAGTGTGAGTAATTCAATGCAAAATGTGGATTGTATATTTCACCTAGCAGCATTAATTGGGATTCCATATTCTTACAACTCACCTCTTGCATATATCAAAACAAATATTGAAGGGACATATAATGTGCTTCAATCAGCTAGAGAAAAGAGTGTTGAGAATATCCTTATAACAAGTACAAGTGAGACTTATGGAACTGCTCAAAAAATTCCAATGGATGAGGATCATCCAAAGGTAGGTCAATCACCCTACTCTGCAACTAAAATAGCAGCTGATCAATTAGCAATAAGCTTTCATAAATCTTTTGATCTTCCCTTAAAGATAGTTAGACCTTTCAATACTTATGGTCCAAGACAATCCTCAAGGGCAATCATACCTAATATTACTTCACAACTTATCGTTGGTAATGAAGTTAACTTAGGAAATATTGAACCTACAAGGGACTTTACTTATGTAGAGGACACCTGTTCTGGTTTTCTTCAGATAATGGAATCAGCAAAGCTAGTTGGAGAAGAGGTTAATATTGGAATGAACGAAGAAATTTCTATTAAGGAATTGGTTTCAAAAATTGCTGGAATTTTAGGAAAGGAATACAAAATTGTCGGTCAGGACGAAAGAAAAAGGCCGGAAAATAGTGAAGTTGAGAGACTTAATTGTGATAACTCAAAAATAATGGCTGCTACAGAATGGCAACCAAAATTTGATTTAGATTCAGGTTTAGAGGAAACAATTAAATGGTTAAAAGATAATTCATCTGAAAAAATGGGCGAATATAATGTCTAAAAGTATACCTCTTTCAGAACCTTTTTTCTTTGGTAAAGAAAAAGACTATGTCCTGGATGCAATAGAATCTACTTGGATTAGTGGTAGTGGCAAATATCTAGAAAAATTTGAAAGCTCAATTGGAGAAATAACTGACTCTCCTTATGTTGTCGCATGCATGAATGGAACATCTGCTCTTCATTTAGCTTTAACAGCTGCAGGTGTTAAAAGTGGTGATGAAGTGCTAGCACCAACACTAACATTCATCTCATCAATAAATTCAATTCTTTATTCAAAAGCTTCTCCTGTATTTTTTGATAGCGATGAATTTTTCAATATTGACCAAAATAAAGTGGTTAATTTTTTAGAAAATAATTGTGAACAAAAAAATGGTGAAACTTTTAATAAAAGAACTGGAAAAAGAGTTGCTGCCATAATTGTGGTGCATGTTTGGGGCAATGCTTGTAATTTTGAAAAACTGATAAAAATTTGTAAGGAAAGAAATATATTAATAATTGAAGATGCAGCTGAAAGCCTTGGTACCACATATATATCAGGAGATTTTAAAGGGAAGCATACAGGTACAATCGGTGATTTTGGCTGTATTTCATTCAATGGAAATAAAATCGTCACTGCGGGAGTTGGTGGAGCTGTTCTCACTGCTTCAGAACATTCTTTTAAAAAAGTTGATTACTTATCTAAACAAGCAAAAGATGATTCTTTTAATTATATTCATAATGAAATGGGGTTTAATTATCGATTAAGCAATATTAATGCAGCTTTAGGGCTTGCACAGGCAGAAAATTTAAAAGCTATTTTAGAAAAGAAAAATGATATTCATAACTTATATAAAAAATACTTCAAAGAGAATGAGAAATTTGAAATCATGGATACTCCTGATTACGCCAGAAATAATAATTGGTTAAATATTTTAAAAGTTTTAAATGGGAATAAAGATGGGATCTTAAATAGACTTAACGACAATGGTATCGAAGCAAGACCAATTTGGAAATTATGTCACGAGCAAGAATATTTAAAACATTTTGAAGAGATTGATATTACAAATGCAATTGAACAAGTAAATAACTGTATTTGCTTGCCTTCTTCTGTTGGTCTTAATGAAGAGGATATAAAATATATTTCAGGAGTCATAAATGAGTAAAGTCCTTATTTTTGGATGTGGGGGTCATGCAGTCTCTTGTTTCGAAGTTCTAAAATGTGAGGGTCATGAAATAGCAGGTTTTATTAAAAAATCTGACGAGGCTCTAGAAAAAAATATAATCAAATTTAATTCATCGTCAAAAATCCGAATCCTTTCAGAAACAGATGATCTTATGAAAATTAGTTCAAAAGCAGTTATTGGGATTGGCCAAATAAAAACTTGTGAGCCAAGAAAAAATCTTTTTAAAAAATTAAGTTTAGATGGATTTGACCTAATAAATGTAATTTCTTCTCAAGCAAATTTGAGCAAATATACTTCTTTAGGAAAGGGTGTCTTTATTTTTAAGGAAGCAATAATTAACGCTAATGTAAGTATAGGAAATAATTGCATAATAAATACTGGCTCAATAATTGAACATGATTGTAATATCTCTAACGATTGCCACGTATCAGTTGGTTCTATTATTAATGGAAATGTTGATGTAGGAGCAGGAACATTTATTGGGAGTGGTGCAGTTATAAAAAATGGTATATCAATAGGTGATAGCTGTGTAATTTCTGCAGGTAAATATGTTTCTAAAAATGTGCCATCTGGAACAGTATTGAAATGAGTACAATAATAATTGCAGAAGCAGGAGTAAACCATAACGGAGATGTTTTAATTGCCAAAGAACTTATAAATGTAGCCAAAGATTCAGGTGCTGATTACGTAAAGTTTCAAATTTTTAAAAGTGAGCTTCTTTCAACTGCTGAAGCTAAAAAAGCAGAATATCAAAAAAAAGATGATAAAAACGAATCTCAAAAAGAGATGTTAGAAAATCTTGAATTCGATTTTAAAGTATTTAAAGATCTAAAAAATTATGCTGAAGAAATAGGAATTGGTTTTTTAGCATCTGCATTTGATAATGAATCCTTAGAATTTCTGATCGATTTAAAACTTGATTTTATCAAAATTCCATCAGGAGAAATTAATAATGTGCCCTATCTTGAGAGGATTTCAAAAGAAAAGGTTGAATTGATTCTATCAACTGGTATGTCCACTATAGATGAAATATCAAGGGCATTAGAAATTCTACTAAAAGGCAAAAAAATAACTAAAGATAAAATAATTATCCTCCATTGCAATACAGATTATCCAACTAAAATTGAAGATGTAAATTTAAGAGCAATAGAAGAAATTAAGAAAAATTTTGGATGTAGGATTGGATATTCAGATCACACACTAGGAAATAATGTATCAATGGGTGCAGTTTGTATGGGGGCAAAAGTTATCGAAAAACACATTACAACAAACAAAAATCTTTCTGGGCCCGATCATAAAGCAAGTATGGATCCCGATGAGTTTACAAAATTTGTTAAGGATATTAGAGATACTGAAATTTTTCTTGGAGAAAATAGAAAAGTACCATCTAAAAGTGAATTAAGAAACATTAAACATGCTAGAAGATACATTGTTGCTCTTAAAAATATTAAAAAAGGTGAACAATTTTCTAAAGAAAATATTACTTCAAAAAGAACGAGCTCTGGTATATCAATTGATAACTGGAATGATGTTATTGGAAAAGAGGCAGAACAAGACTTTTCTAAAGATTCAATTATAAAAATTCCAAATGGAGGTTTTTATGAAGACTAGTATATGTTTTGTATCCTCTACTAGAGCTGATTACAGCCTCCTATTACCTTCAATTAAAGAGTGTCTATCAAGAAAAAGTAAGGGTGTGAAAACAAGTGTCATTGTTACTGGCTCACATACGATTAAATCTCAAGGTGAAACAATTAATCATTTCAAAAAAGATAAAATTCCAATAAGTTATAGTTTCAAAATTCTTGATAAGACAGATTCAAAAGGTGTAAAAGATAATTTTAAAAAATCCTTTGATGGCTTCTTTGCAGCATATGAAAAAATCAAACCTGATGTGGTTGTGCTGTTGGGAGATAGATATGAAATTTTTTGTGCTGCTGTTACTGCACATATGAAAGGTATAAAAGTTGTTCATCTGCATGGTGGAGAATTAACACTTGGTGCATATGATGATGCCTATCGACATAGCATAACTAAATTTTCATACCTTCATTTCACAGCAAGTAAAAATTACAGAAAAAGAGTTATTCAATTAGGTGAGAGCCCAAGAAAAGTATTTAATGTCGGGCCACTTGCAAGGGAGTCAATCAGTCATGTTAAGTTCCTTAAAAAGTCAGAACTTGAAAAAAGATTGAAGTTAAAACTCAAACAAAAAGTAATTCTTGCTACATTTCATCCTGAAATTGGAAGTGAAGAAAAGAATAAACAAAATCTGATGAACTTTATTCATGTTTTGGGCGAATTAGAAAATGTATCAGTTTTATTTACATCCCCAAATTTAGATTTCTTAGGCAATGAAGTAAAAAAACTTCTGAAAGAAAAAATTAAAGACTTTGAAAATATTGCATATTTTGAATCTCTAGGCTTTGAACTTTATTACAGTTTAATGAGATTTACTAAATGTGTTGTAGGGAATTCTTCCAGTGGCATTATTGAAGCTCCAATAATGGGAGTAAGTTCTATTAATATTGGCAAACGACAGGAAGGAAGAGATCAAGAAAAAACCACTGTAAATAGCTCATTTAATCAAAGTGAATTGAAAAATAAGATAGAAAAAGTTTTACAACAAAAGAAGCAAAGCAAAAAAAATATTAAAAATGTTTCTAAACCATCTAAAATAATTGTTAACAAAATTATCGAGATGTGTAAAAAAGATATTTCAAAGAAATTTTACGATTTATAAAAATGGAAATTAATAAAAAACAATCGCTTAAAGATGCTTTAAAAAAAATGTCTATTGAAGGCAAAAAGTGTTTGATTGTAATTGATGATAAGAAAAAATTCTTAGGCACTTTAAGTGATGGTGATATCAGAAAGGCATTGCTTAAGGGAAAAAATCTAAAAACACTTATCAAAGATTTTTTTAATTCAAAATCTACCTTCTTTACAGAATCAAATTTTAAAGAATCCGATGCTAAAGAGCTGTTTCAAAAAGAAAGATTTGAGGTTATTCCGGTTATAAAAAAGAATGGAGAAATCTTGAAAATTCTTGAATGGACTGATTATTTTGGACCAAAACAAAGGGATAATGATTTAAATGGAGTACCAGTAGTAATAATGGCAGGTGGTAAAGGCACAAGGCTTAAACCTTTTACGCAAATTTTGCCAAAACCTTTAATACCGATTAATAATAAAACCGTTTTAGAGAGAATAATTGAGCCATTCCATTTCTCTGGCGCTAATAATTTTTTTCTTACAGTAAATTATAAGGCTCGAATTTTAAAAGCTTTTTTTGAGGAACTTGAACCTGATTTTAAAGTAAATTTCATTGAAGAAAAAAAACCTCTTGGCACAGCTGGATCTATAAAGAACATTCCGAAAA
Organism: uncultured SAR86 cluster bacterium; assembly: GCA_902563885.1. Lineage (GTDB taxonomy): Bacteria > Pseudomonadota > Gammaproteobacteria > Magnimaribacterales > TMED112 > TMED112. The sequence goes on from CACEYZ010000005.1 coordinate 19,695, forward strand.
AAATTAAGTCATCATTTTTTGTTACTAATTGTGATGTAATTTTTAAAGTTGATAGTAAGGAGATAATGAATTTCCATAACACAAACAATTTTGATATTACTTTAGTTGCATCAACAAAAGAGATAACCATACCTTATGGCGTTTGCAATACTTTTAAAAATGGACAACTAAATAATATTGAAGAAAAGCCAACCTTTGACTATCTTGTGAACACTGGACTTTACATTCTTAAGCCAGAGTTATTAAAACTTATCCCTAAAAATAAATACTTTGATATGACTGATCTTATTAATGCCGCGAAGAAAAGGAAGAAGAAAATTGGTGTTTTCCCAATCGATGAAAATGAATGGGTCGATGTTGGTCAATGGGAAGAATATGAAAAGGCTAAATCAAGATTAGAGTGATAAAAAAAAAGGTAAGTCTAATAGGCTTTGGCTCAATTGGAAAAAAACATTTTTCAAGTCTTAGAAAATTTATTCCAGAAAAAAATATTCAAATTATCTCATCTCAAGATTTAGAAATTGAAAATGTATCCAAAAAAATTCAAGATCTTGATAAGTTTGATCCTGATATAATTATAGATTGCACTCCGACATACCAACATCTTGAAAACTGCAATTACATTGAGAAATCTTTAAAAAATAAATGCATACTTGTAGAAAAACCTATCTTCGTAAAAAATGAACAATTCGCAAGTGAAAACAATACATTTTTTTGTGCTTATAATCTGAGATTCCACCCTTTTATTGAAATTATAAAAGAGGTTATTTCTCAAAATAATATAGAAAAAATAATATTTAATTGTCTCTCTTACCTTCCAAATTGGAGGAAAAAAGACTACAGAAAAAGTTACAGCTCAGATGCAGAAACTGGTGGAGGTGTGGCATTAGAGCTTAGTCATGAAATAGATCTTGCTCTTTCTATTTTTGGATTGCTTCAAATAAAAAAATGTATTTATAAAAAGCAATCAGATTTAGATATACAGGCAAATGATTTTTTATTTTTAGATTTGGATACTAAAAATAAAATTAAATGTGAAATTACATTAGATATTGCAAATAAAAATGAACAAAGAGATATAACTTTATTTTCTGATGAGGTAAAAATTAATTTAGATTTTCTTACTTCAGAAATTAAAAATATTTCTCCTAAAACAAATGCAATCCTCGATACAAAAAAAACAAATTTCTTTATTCAAAATACTTATGATGAACAAATTAAATCTTTACTTGATAATGATGTAAAAAAACTATGTACTTTAGAAGAAGCCTTAAAAGTTTTAGAGTTTATTGAGGGACTACAAGATAATGAATAATTTATGTACGATTTGTGCACGTTCTGGTTCAAAAGGTGTACCAAATAAAAATATTAAGAAGATTGCAGGAAAACCACTGATTCAACATACCATAGAACAAGCAAAAAAAAGCAAAATTTTCTCAGATATCATTGTTTCATCTGATTCTAAAAAAATTTTAAAAATAGCTGAAAAACTTGGAGTTCATACCTTAAGAAGAACTAATCAATTATCAAAAGACTTTGTTGGCAAAGTTGATGTAATTAGAGATGCAGTTATAAAAGCCCAAAAAATGTTGGACAAAAAATTTGATAATGTAATCGATTTGGATGTAACTTCCCCATTGCGTCGAGTTAGTGATATTCATAATTCTTTTAAAAAATTTCAAAATGGAAATTATCAAAATTTAATTACTGGCTGCGTGGCTAGAAAAAATCCGTACTTCAATATGATTGAAATTAAAAAAAATGTATTGAGCATTTCAAAAAAAACAAATAAAAAAATATATTCTAGACAAAAATCACCTCAGGTTTTTGAAATGAATGCATCAATATATATTTGGAAGAATAAAGCCTTGATAAATAAAAGTAATTTAATCACATCAAAGACTGCCTTTTATGAAATGCCTGAGGAAAGGTCAATTGATATCGATACGATGCTAGATTGGAAAATAGTTTCTTTCCTTATGGAGAAAAAATAGTGTCTATTAAAAATAAAAAAATTTACGTTTTAGGTGGTAGTGGAACAATTGGTTTGCCTGTTGCAAAATTTCTTAAAGATAATGGGGCTAAAGTCATAAATCTAGATATTAATAATTCAAATAATGATTTTATTTTCGAAAAAATTGATGTCGCTGAATTAGAGGATATTGAAAAAAAATTATTAGAAATAATTGAAAAACATGGAGATCCTGACGTTTTCATAAATTGCTCTTACCCAAAAACAGACGAATGGGCAGAACTAACATTTAAAACCTCAAATTTAAGTAATTTTAAAACAAATCTAGATCTTCATCTCTTAAGTTATATTTGGATTTCTAATTTATTTGCACAGCAAATGGTAAGAAAAAATACCAATGGAAGTATTATTTTAACAAGCTCAATTTATGGAACTATTCCGCAAAAGCAAAATCTGTATGAAGGAACAAATTTAAGTGAAAATATTGCCTACCCAGTAATTAAGGCAGGAATTAATCAACATTGTAAGCAAATGGCATCTTTCTATGGAAAAAATAATATTAGAGTGAATACTGTTAGTCCAGGTGGTTTAGAGGGGAAAATCGCAGGAAAAGAATTGCAACAAGATGAAGTTTTCAAAGAGAAGTATATTTCTAGAACGCCTATGAAAAGAATGTGTAAGCCATCAGACCTTGTTCAAACATATCTGTTCCTATCTTCAAATGATTCCAGTTATATAACTGGTCAAGACTTTATAGTTGATGGTGGATTTTCTTTAAATTAATCCTTTATAAACTTGAAAGTGCAACCAAAAGGCTTTTCTCCCCATTTGGAAATCTTTTTTGACTCATTCTCCATAACTTTATGTACAGAAAAACCATTTTGACTGGCTTTTTGAACTATAAACTTTCTTGAAAGCAGCTGCACATGACTAGAGCAAAAAATTATTTCATCCTTCGATGAAAAGAGGCCATTTTTTTTGGAATTAGCATAATTTTCTGCAAGTTCTGCTAAAGGGGTTGAGAGATAAAGTGCTCCATTTTGCATTAAGTGATAATTTGCAGACTCAAAAAATAAAGAACAATCATTAAAATGCTCTATGCTATGGAAGCTATAAATTAAAGAAAAAGATTCTTTCTTAAATAAACTTTTTTCATAAAACTTATTTTCTATGTCTAAATCTAAAAATTTCTTTGAAGCTTTATATTGTCCAACTGATGGCTCAACGCCTGTTACATCGAACCCTTTCTTTTTAATTAAATTAAGAATTTCTCCAGTTCCTGAACCTACATCAAGAATTTTTTCATTTGGAAAATTGTTTTTTGAGGACTCTTTGATTACAAAATCAGAAAATCTAGAAATATATTGATTATGTTTTTCATTCAAATCTTTGATTTTTGAGAAATAGTGAAAATCGTCATCTCCTACTCTATTTGATCTGTTATTTTTTAATATAAGATTTAGACTCCCACATTTTTGGCACTTGTTATACTTCAAGATATCGTTTTTACTGGTAATAAAATATTTATATTTCAAAAAACTTTGCCTAAGCCAAGGCCAAAAGAATAGAAACCTTAATCTGTAAAATATTGATCCCAAGAAACTTGAATCTAATAAAGATACATAGCCAGCTAAATCAATTCTTGCTATTTGTTTGGCATCCAAACTGCCTGAACAAACATTGCAATGATTCTGATCAGATTCAAATCTGTTTCGAAATTTTGCAAAATACCAAAAAAGACTACAAAAAACTTTGAAATAAATAAAAGCTATAACTTTAAAAACCATATAAAAATTATATTCCAAAGGTTTTTTTTTAAAAACTTCAAATAAGGGCTCTATTATTTCTTATGTTTAACTTAACAAAGTGTTAGAATGTGGCATTCATTATGGCTAAAGAAGTTTTTTGGTGCAGTTCATGTCTAAATATGTCTACAAGACCTCGAATTACTTTCGATCAAGAGGGTAGATGTAATGCATGCCAATGGTCTGATGAGAAAAAGACATTTAATTGGAAAGAAAGAGAAGAAGAGCTTAAAAAAAATCTTAAAAAATACACTAATGCCTCAGATAATTACAAAGTCATAGTTCCAGTAAGTGGTGGTAAAGATGGTTCATACATAGCTCACAAACTTAAGACTGATTATGGTGTAGAACCATTGTGTGTAACTGTAAGACCTCCCTTAGAAACAAAAATAGGACAAGAAAATGTTTATAACTTCGTAAATTCAGGTTTTTCACATATACATGTAAGTCCCGATGAAGAAGCAATGGCTGCATTGAATAAATATGGCTTTATCGAAAAAGGCTTCCCTTATTATGGATGGTTAATTTGTATTCATACTGCAGTTCTACAAATTGCCAAAAGGTTCAATATTGGACTTATTTTTTATGCTGAAGACGGAGAAATTGAGTATGGTGGATCAACAGAAAAGAAATTTCAGGCTACTTATGATGTTAGCTATCAAAGAAAAGTTTATCTTGAGGGAGGATATGAGAAAGTACTTGAAAAAGCTAAGCTTGATGAATCAAAATTATTCTGGTTTAAATTCCCAAGTGAGGAAGATTGCAAAAAAATTAAGCTTACGCATTGGTCTTATTATGAGGCTTGGGATTCATACAGAAATTATCTTGTTGCAAAAGAGTACTGTGGTCTGAAAGAAACTGAAGACACAAATACCGGAACCTTTACTAATTTTGCCCAGAATGACCAGGCACTCTATGCTTTACATGCTTATTTAATGTATCTGAAATTTGGATTTGGTAGAGCAACTCAAGATGCTGGAATTGAAATAAGAAGAGGTGCAATGACGAGAGATCAAGCAATCAGTCTTGTGAATTTATACGATAATAATTATCCAGAGAATTTCTTAGACCTTTATCTCGATTATTATGAAATGACCGAAGATGATTTTAATAAAGTTATTGATAAATGGGTAAATAAGGATTTATTTGATAAAGTAAATGGAAGATGGCAACCAACATTTACCATTAAATGACAACATCTTCTACTGCAATAATTGATTACAAAATGGGGAACATTTGGTCCCTAAAAAATGCTCTTGATAATTTAAAAATAAAATATCAGCTTGTATCAGATCCAGAAAAAATAAATGATTTTTCTCATATAATTCTTCCAGGGGTAGGGTCTGCTAGAGAAGCTTATAACAGATTAGAAAAAAGTGGTTTTGTAGAAAGCATTAAAGAAGCTGTACTTCACAAGGAAAGAAAAATTCTTGGGATTTGTGTTGGTATGCAGTTAATGGGTGCGTCAACAGAAGAGGATGGTGGATCAAAAGGCATTGGCTTCTTTAAAAATAAGGTTGTAAAACTAAAAGAAAACGTTGGTATTAAACTACCACATGTAGGTTTTAATAATGTTCAAACAAATGAAAGTGTACTTTTTGATGGATTAAAGCAAAAAGACTTTTATTTTGTTCATTCGTATGCAATGGAGTGTACAAATGGTGACTATGAGGCAGGTATTACAGACTACAAACAAAAATTTGTATCCGTAGTTGAAAGAGAAAATATTTTTGGTACGCAATTTCACCCAGAAATTAGTCAGAAAAATGGCTTAATTCTACTGGATAATTTTTTTAAAAAATGTTGAAAAAAAGAATTATATTTACTCTACATTATGATAAGGGCTTCTTTAACTTAAGTAGAAATTTCAGACTACAAAAGATTGGCGATCTCAATTGGTTATTAAAAAACTATAATTTCTTAAAAATTGCCGAGTCCATAGATGAACTAATCATAATTGATGTCTCTAGAGATAATAGAGAGCACGACAAATTTTTGGAGAATGTATCAGAAATTACTAAAAATATTTTTGTTCCAGTATGTCTAGGGGGAGGTATAAGAACACTTGAATATGCCAAAAAACTTTTTGAGTCTGGTGCAGATAAAATTAACTTAAATACCTCACTGTTTCATGACCCATCTTTAGTTGATGAAATAAGTAAAACTTATGGAGCTCAAGCAATAATTGGACATATTGATTTTAGAAAAAAAGAGAATGATTATCATGTTTATACGAATAATGGAGCAAAAGAATTTTCAAAAATAGATACAGCTTTTATGGAAAAAATTCTTGAACTTAATTTTGGAGAGCTCCTTCTACATTCCATGGACAAAGATGGTACTGGGATGAATTTTGATTATGAAATTATGAAATTCCTTCCTCAAAATAATAAAAAACCACTAATATTTAGCGGTGGCGCGGGGAACTATCACCACCTCAAAGAAGGTCTAGCACATAAAGACATAGATGCAGTATCAACAGCAAATTTATTAAATTTTGTTGGGGATGGTTTAATAAATGCAAGAAAAGTAATGTTAGATGAAAAATATCCTCTAGCTAAATGGGAATAAATGAAAAGAGTACTATTTATTGTTGATCACAAACATAGAGATCTTGCTGCTTCAGCTCTTATAGGATTTTATCTTAAAAAAGATGGTTATGAAGTCGCATATTGTGCACCATGGCACGAAGATAAAATTGTTGAAGAATTCTCTCCAAACATAATAGTTTTACCAAAACCGATATATAAAAATCATATTTTCGCTAGTTGGAAAATTAATGATATTAAGGTAGCTGTCAATGATGTAGAGGGAAATTTACAACAGAAAGAGTTTGGATTTTTAAAGCCAAAAATTTTTCCAGATCAATATTTTTACTGGAACGAAATTTTTTATGAAAGGCAAGGAGAATTCTTTGAAAAAGAACAAAACGGTTTTACTGGTAAAGCTCCAGAAAGAATACTTATAGGTTGTCCAAGGATTGATTTTTTACACCCAAAGTTTGATTCAGTTAATAAAACTAAGAAAGAGCTATTAAATGAATTCATAATACCTTCAGATAAAAAAATTATCACAATAGCAACTGCCGGTTCGAGTGCTGATTTATCAGATAAAGACCTTCATAAAGTTCAAGAGAATGTGAATACGAGAAATTCGAACCCTCCTGACGTCTTTCTTGAGGCCTCAATATACAGAGAGTTAAGAGAAATGACAGTAAAAATTATCGAAGAAGTTGCTGCAAATTTTCCACAATACCATGTTGTTTTAAAGCCACATCCAAATGAAGTTCCAAAATTTTGGGTCGATCTTGTTGAAGAAAAGAATCTCAAAAATATCACTATAATGAAATCAGGAACAATAAATGATTTATTGAACTTGGCTGATATACATATGGCTCATAACGTATGCACATCAACTTTTGAAGCAATGATTAAAAGAGTTCCATCAATAGAAATGCAAACTGAAAGAAGTAAGATCTTGTTTTCTGAGAAAGATTTAAAATTACCATTATTTCCAGTGAAAAATGCTGATGAAGCGCTCAGATCTATAAGTAAGATCGAAGATGATAGAAATAAATGTACTGATGAAGGCTTTTTATTGGCTAATAAATTTTGTGAAAAATGGTACGGAAAATTTGATGGAAAAAGATGCTTGGAATATGCTGAAAATATCAAAAAACTAAGCAATAAAAAGATTTTGCTTTCAAAACTATCGAAGACCAAGATGTATTTTAGATTTATTATTGGAAACGAAATTTCAAAGCTGATAGGGAAATTTCAAAGATTAAGCATAAAAAAGATTTTAGAAAAGGTTAAGGGAATTAAACAAAAGGATTGGACTGATGAAAGGCATGATAAAACAATACAACCTGGTGATGAAAAATTTTGGTTTGAGAAATTTGAAAAAATAATAAATGAGTGAACTTCATAGAAAAAATACATATCAAAATAGAACTATATTTATTGATGGTATGTGGAGATGTGGTAAGTCATTGCTTACTCCTCTTGTTGGCGCTCTAGATAATGTAGATAAAGTAAAATTTGACTATCACTCTGAATGGATATCTGTTCTGAACTTTCTTGGGAAGGTTGATTTAAATACGACGAAAATTCTTCTAAATATGTATTCAGATCTTACAACTTATAATAATTTTCTTGGGAGAGAGATTAATATCAGACCAAAAGATGACTCTGGGATTTTTAAAAATCCAAAATCACTCAACTATTTATTAAGAATATTTAAAGATGATACCTCTAATATATCAAAAGAAATTGAAATTAAAAAACCTATTCAGCTTATTAATACTCATAATGTCTTTCAAATTAGTGAGCCACTAGTAGAAAGTTTTAATGAAAGGCTGCTTTTTCTAAGGTGTGTAAGAAACCCTGTTTATAATATCCTCGATTGGGCTGAATACTTCGAAAAAGTAGGCGCGGATCCAAGAGAAATGAATTTTTATTTGGGTAAGAAACAAATTCCATGGTTTGTTTCTCAAGATAATCAAGATTTATTTGCTAGCGTCTCTTTAATAGAAAAGGCTGCAATCATGTATATTGAACTTGAGTCACTCTCAGAAAAAATTGAGAGCAAAAAAATCTTCAACGAGAAAAATTTACTAGTAATTCCCTTTGAAAAATTAACTAAAGATCCAAACTTTTTTATGTCTGAAATTTGCAAAAGACTGGATATTACAAATGACAAAAGTTACCAAAAACTTTACAAAAAATTAAAACTACCAAGACCTTCTAACTCAATTGATGAATATAAAGCTCTTAAAGATAAGATAATTCAAAAATTTGAAAATCATTCTATAAAAAATAATTTAGAGAACCTTATTAGTATTTATGAATCAAAATATTCATAAGTTTGATACCTTAGAAACCTGGCAGAATGAGATTTGCAAACATCTTAGTCGTTTTAGCTCAGATGCTAATCTAATAGTTCCTGGAGGTTCAACGCCTATTTTTTTATTCAAAAAATTTTTTAATGAAAAAATATTTAACCAGTTGATTTTAAGCGATGAAAGAATTACGAGTGATAAGGAGAGAAGTAATTTTCTTACAATATCTTCTTTAACAAATTCCAATATTTTTAAGTTATGTGATTTTCCAATTAGTAACCATAAAAATATTTCGTTAAACAAGATCTCCGATGCTTTGAGCAAGATCAAACATCCAGATATTGCTTTACTTGGATTGGGTGATGATGGTCATTATGCATCAATATTTCCCTCAACCGAAGTTATTAAAAATGATGAAAGTAATAATTTGAAAATAATTTCTGCAAAAATTGGTGATAGTTTTGAATATAGGATTACACTTTCAGAAAAATATATTAAGAGAACTAATGAGATACTTTTTATAGCTAAAGGTAAGAATAAATATGATCTTATAAATAAAATTGAAAACAAATCTAAAGAGGTTATTAATTTACCAATCGGCAAGCTTATAAATAGTTATAATGGGAAACTTAATATAATGTATTGTGTAAATGACTAAACTCAAAGTTCATATAACTACCCTTCCATTTAATAAAGACAACCTGGCTTTTCTCGAAAAATCATTTGATGTGACAATAAATCCTCTTGGAAGAAAAATTAAGAATGAAGAAGTTTATGAACAAGTTAACAAAGCAGATTATATTATTGCTGGAACTGAAAAATATGATCAAGAATTACTAAGCAAGTTAGTAAATTTAAAAGGCATATCAAGAGTTGGCATTGGGATAGATAATATCGATTTAGATGTTGCAGCAAAAAATAATATAAAAGTTTTTAATACTCCTGAAGAGCCAGCAAAAGGAGTTGCTGAACTTACAATAGCATTTATATTAAATTTGTTGAGGGAAATTTCTTCGCATCAACTAAATTTAAATCAAGGCAATTGGGAGAGAACATTAGGTAAATCCCTAAATGAAGCAACTATTTCATTAATTGGAGGTGGAAGAGTTGCAAAAAATGTTAGTAAATTTTTATTATCTGCAGGAGTCAAAAAAATAAAAGTTTTTGACGTACTTGATTTAAGTACTGACCCAGACTGGAAACATGAGAGTATATCTATATGTGGATTTGAAGAGTGTCTTAGCAATTCTGATATTGTTTCCCTACATGTGCCTATGAATGAGGAAAATAAAAATATGATTTCTAAAAAAGAATTCTTAGTTATGAGTAAAAACTCATATTTGATAAATGTTAGCAGGGGTGGATTGATTAACGAAGAAGATTTATACGAAGCTTTAAATTCCAATCTTATAAAAGGTGCAGCTTTAGACGTATTTGCAACTGAACCTTATGAGGGAAAGCTTTTAGAATGTAAAAATCTAATTGCAACACCACATGTAGCATCTTCAACAGAGTATGTTCGAGACCAAATGGAACGAAAGGCCTGCGAAAATTTAATTAATTTATTGGATGAGTGATATTAAAGAATTAATTTTTAGATCAAAAATAATCTTTTGGGACTTTGACGGAGTAATTAAAAAATCAAATCAAGTAAAAAATGATGCATTCATCAATTTATTTGAAGATATTAAAAAAGAGCAAAAAGAGTATATTCTTAACCATCATATTAACAATCAGGGTTTATCAAGATTTAAAAAAATCCCATATTACATGGAATATTTAGGTATTGAGACAAAAGAAAGTAATGTTCAATCGTATCTTAATAGATTTTCGGAATTAGTATTTGATGGTGTGATCAATTCAGATTGGGTTGAGGGGGTGCTTGAAATATTGGGTGAGTTAGATAAATCAATATTGATTACTGCTACACCACAGGACGAAATTGAAAGAATTATTGAAAAAATTGAAATAGGTAAATTCTTCAATAAAGTTTATGGCTCACCAAAAACAAAAATTGAGTGTGTTGAAGATTTTATCGAATCAAAAGATATAAATTTAAATAACTGCCTATTCATTGGTGATTCAAAATCAGATCTTCAATGTGCCAATCACTTTGATATGAAGTTTCTTTTTATCAAGAATGAATACAATAAACACGTGATAGTTGATGAGAATATTCCTCAAGTAGAGAATTTTTTATAGCTTAGGTATATTACAACTGGAGTATAATGTTCAAAATTTATGAATAATACAATCTGCATAATACCTGCTAGGATGGGCTCTTCAAGATTCCCTGGGAAAGCTTTAGAAAAGATTTGTGGTATTGAAATGCTTCATCACTGCTTTATAAGAGCAGAGTTAGCAGAATGTTTTTCTGATATCTACATAGCTACTCCAGATCAAGAAATTCATGATTTCAGTAAATCTATTGGTTGCAAATCTATAGATACCAAAGATACTCATACAAGATGTACCGAAAGAATAGCTGAAGCAATTACAAAAATTGATGATTCTTTTGAAAATGTTGTACTTTATCAAGGAGATGAACCTTTATTTTCTCCCGAGATTTTAAAAATGCTTGCGAATTACATTTCGAATAATACTGATAGAACAGTTACTCTTATGGATGAGATTTCAGAAGAACAATCCAAAGATTTAAATAATCCAAAAGTAGTAGTTGACCTAAATAATTATGCTGCATTCTTTTCTAGAGCTGCAATACCAGGATCTCTTAAAGTTCATAGTGAAAAGTTCTATAAGCATATAGGAGTTGTAGCTTTTAAGAAGTCTCTTCTTTATGAATATGCCAATATGGCTGAGGGACCTCTCGAACGTGCAGAAAGTATCGATATGCTAAGATTCATTGAACACAGTGTTCCAATTAAAATGCTTTTATGTGAATCTAAAACAATAGGAGTTGATACGCCTAAAGATTTGGAAGATGTAGAAAAGCTTATGGTCAATGATAGTTATTATTTAGGGTATAAATAAAATGGCAAAAAAGGTATTAGTTGTAGGTGGCTCAGGTTTCTTAGGAAGCCATGTTGCAGATGAACTTACTGAGAAAGGTTATGAAGTAACTATATTTGATCAGAAAAAATCAACCTGGATAAATGATAAGCAGGAATTTATAGAAAGCGACTTACTTGACAGAGAGCATGTAATTAAAAGTCTAGAAGGATTTAATTTTGTCATTCATTTTGCAGGTATCGCGGATATTGGAGAATCAAAAGAAAAACCGCTTGAAACTATCGAAACAAATATTATTGGAACAGCAAATCTTCTTGAAGGATGTAGAAAAAATAAAATTGAAAAATTTATTTTTGCTTCATCTGTCTATGTTTTCAGCAAATATGGTTCCTTTTATGGGAAATCAAAACAGGCCTGTGAATTACTGATTGAGGAATATCAAAATGAGTTTAATCTCGACTATATTCATGTTAGATATGGTTCTTTATATGGTCCTAGAGCACAAGAATGGAACGGTTTAAAAAAATACATATCAGAAATTATAAAAAATAAACAGATAGATTTTTCAGGAAATGGTGAGGAAAAGAGAGAGTATATTCATGTTAAAGATGCTGCAATTATGACGGCAAGTCTTTTAGAGAGCGATGAAAAAAATATTGCCGTGAATATTACAGGCCATCAAGTTATAAGCACCTTGGATTTATTTAAATTGATCTTTGAGGTACTACAACTTGAAGAAAAGATTAATTTATCAAAAGAATCAAATGTTGTTTCTCATTACAAAATTAGCCCATATAGCTTTCAACCCAAAGAATCAAAGAAACTTGTTCCTAAAAAATTTATAGATATTGGGCAAGGAGTACTAGAAATAATTCACGAAATAAAGGATTCTAAGAATTAGATTCTCTTAATTCCAAAACATAATCACTACAAACACCAAAAATTTCTTCATCTAATTTTATATTTGAAACATCCATGTCCCATTCGGGCATCACCAAAATCGAGTTTTTTAGAAGTTTTTTTCCAGGATAAACCCATACAAAATTCTTAGAAGTTAGTGTGTAGTCATCTTCTTGATGCCAGAAATAATTTGCATCTTGAAATAAGTTGATATGGTTTAGCGCCTCTAAATCTTTGCAATGAATCCAAAACATATCGATGTTATCAAGTAAAAAGTCTTTTGATATTGGATATTGATTATAATCATGTCCCAAGAAAAGGTTATCATTCTCATCACATCTAAGATCAATTTCAACATCGAAACCTTTTCCTAAAGCCTTATAGATTTGATCAGGATTATTTTCTTTATCTTTGTCAGGTCCTTGAAACAGACCCCGATGAGCTATGAATTTCAATTTTTAAAGTGATTATGATAAAAATCTAAATCTTCAGGTGTACCTAAGCCCCACATTTCTTCAACATCATAAACTTTTATCTTTTTCTTATCTTCAATAGCTTGATTAAAGACAGGGCAAACATAGAATTCGTTATTTACACGTATGTCCTTTTGTATCATATCTTCAGCATATTTCACATAATCAGATCCTTTACCCCAATAATAAACCCCAACAGTTGCATCTTCAGAAATCACTTGCTTTTCTGCAACTTCAGTTACAAATCCGTCGTCACCTGATTTTGCATAAGACCATTTTGGATGAGTTGCCTTAAAAGTTAAGATTCCTCCGTCTACTTTACTTTCAGACATGTTATACATGGTGTTTGAAGCATTCCATTTTATAAACTGATCAGAATTAGCTATAACTAATGGATTGTCGTTGTTTATAAATTCTTTAGCTAATAGTGTTGTGCAAGCTGCACCCTCAGTAACTCCGCTTATTTCAATTACCTCACAATTAGGTCTTATGGCTTTCAAAAATGATTTCATATTATATTTTTCATTATGTTCTTTCTGAATAATGAATATGAATCTACCCTCTATAGCTAACGACTCAACAACAGTTTGTATCATTGGTTTACCAAATACTTCAATTAGCGGTTTAGGAAATGTATATCCTGCTTGTGCAAACCTTGAGCCAGCACCAGCACATGGAATAAGAACATTTATATTAGGATCAGTCCAAATTTGGTTCATGCTGCTATTATCAAACTTTTTAAGATAATTTGGTAGATTCTTCTCGACAAGATCTCTAGGGTTTTTGACGGCAAATAGATTTGCTCCAGAATCTAATGCTCCTTTTCTTCCAACAAAGGAATCCTCTATTATTATTGTTTGTTTGGGTGTAACTCCTGCCTTTAGCATGCACTGCCAATACATCTCAGGGTAAGGTTTAGGGAATTTTACGTCATCATTACTTACAAAATAGTCGACTTCATTTATTACATCAATTTTCTGGAGCATTTTTTCTACTGTTGATCGAATACTATTGCTTGCGACCATTACCATATAATCCTTCGAAACTTCCTTAACGAGCTCTGTAATGCCCTCAATTCTTATATCAATCTCATCAAGTACTTCAATAGTTCTTGATTGCTTCTCTTCCCATATTTCTTTAAAAAACTTTTTATCTAAGCCTTTTTCTTCATTAAGGATCTCAAGCTTTCTTTTAGTTGGGAGTCCATCGTATTTTTCAAGATGCTCCTCATAAGTGATAGATATATTAAATTTAGCTAATGATTTATTAAGTGCTTCAAAATGAAGCATTTTAGACTCCATTAGAACGCCATCAAGATCGAAAATAACTAATATATCTTGGTTTTTCATAGAATTTGGTAATTATATTGAACTTTCTGATTAATACAATTTAATTAGAACTTAACATATAATATTCGACTATCGTGAAATTTGGTCTAATTATCCAAGGCCCTCTATTATCAATAGGTAGAGGTGTAAGTTCGTATAAAAAAAAGGCAGAAACAAGCGAAGACGAAATCATTAAACACCAATGTGATGAAACAATAATTTCTAACATTGAAAACTATGGAAATTTGTTCGAGAAAATAATTATTTCTACTTGGAAAGGTGAAAAGATCTCCAAAAAATTATCAGAATACATAAAGTCTAAAAATAATGTTGAAATCTATCAATTTTCCAAAAGCGATGTTCCAGAGCTGCCAAAATTAAAAGTGCCATCTTCATGGAGTAAAGAGATGAGTTCCATTATGAATGTAAATAATAATTTAAATCAGTACACAGGATGTAAGTTGGGATTATTGAAATTAGAGAATATTGATTTTGTTATAAGAGTAAGGACTGATCAAGAAATTAATATACAAAAATTAAAGAAATTTATATTAGAAAACCCAAACAAAATCATAGTCCCTGGAATATTTTTTGAAAATTATATGTATCAAATTGCGGACTTTTATTTTGGTGGTAACTATAAAAATATTCTTAATTTTTTTGAAGCATGTTCAAAAAATATTTTTGATTTTTCTCCACATATTAATCCAATATCTTGTCTAGCAAATAGTAAATATCTAGATGAATTAAATATGAATTCTGAGGTACTTTATTATTCAAAAGATTCTTTTCAATACAAAATTATGCAAAATTTTGTAATTAGTAAAGCATTGTTACCAAGTCCCAGCAGCATTTATCAAAAAATTTCTTGGCGAGGAGAAAGGGCTGGAACAGAATGGGAAAATCAAAATAAAAATATATACTTTTATGAAAATTTCTCAGATATTAAACAACTGGTATTGCCTGAATCTAATAGAATTATAGATTCGAAACTTTATAGCTCTAAATCAAACTTTTTTACTAAAGTACTAAGAAGATTAATTAAATTAGAATTGTTCAAATGAAAGAATATTTAATACGTATTTACTCATTACTTTATGAAGATAAAAAAAGACTTCCATTACTGCTTGTACTGTTTTTACTTACTTCATTTTTTGATGCGTTAAGCCTTGCGATTTTATTTCCATTTATACAAATACTAGTGAATTTTCAGGATTTTCAGTCTAGTTATGGATGGTTTTTTGATAGCATAAACCTTATTTCGAAATCAGAAATTGTTACATTCTTAGGCATTACCCTTGTTTCACTATTCATCATTAAAGCTCTTGCTTCAATCTTGGTGAACTGGGCCATTTTAAGAATAACCTACAATAGACAAGCAAAAATTAAGACATCTCTACTACACAAATACCTTAATATGCATTACAGAAAGTATATAGAAGGAAATAGTGCCAGATACATTCAGATGATTCAAACAATGAGTATGCAATTCATTAAAGTTTTACAAGGATTTCTAAGACTTCTTTCAGATGGTCTTATTTTTCTCTCGATAGTAATTGTATTAGCTATTGTTGAAGGCCCACTTTTAATTTATGTCGGCGGCATGATGATAGTTCTTCTTTTAATATATGACATCTTTTTTAAAAAACTTTTAGACAGCCAAAGTAGAGCTATTACTGACTCTAGTGTGCAAGTCACAAAAACAGTAAATGAATCAATCCAAGGTCTTAAAGAAATAAAGATTCTTGGAAAGCAAAACTTTTTTGAAGATATTCTTAAGGAAAATGTAGACATTTATGCAAAAAATAATATTTATGCTGATCTAATAAGAACACAGCCAAAACACATTATTGAGTTGATATTTGTAATTGCTTTTACTTTGGCAGTTGTGTTCTTTACTCCACTACAAAACGATTTTCAGAGCTTAATACCCACACTTGGAGTATTTCTCTTTGCTGCAATTAGGTTAATGCCTACTCTTAACCAAATGCTTGCTTCTGTAAATGTTCTTAGAATAGGCTACTATCCCACTACCCTTCTTTTCGAAGACATGACTACAAAACAAGACCTTGAAGAAGATGATTATAAAGCAAATATCTTAAAAGATGGCTTCACCTCCATGCTATTGAAAAATGTATTTTTCTCATATAAAAATGATAAAGAGCATCAATTAAATGGTATTTCATTGCAGGTTGATAAAAATAAATCGATAGGTCTTTTTGGGCAATCTGGATCAGGAAAAACAACTCTTGTTGACGTGATGTTAGGTCTACTAGAGCCAAGTAAAGGCGAGATTCATTTAAACAACAAAATTGTAAAAAATAATAAAGAATTTAGAAATTTAGTGGCATATATTCCACAAGATATTTTCATAATAAACGACTCGGTAAAAAACAATATAACTTTAACTGGTAGGGATGAAGTTATTGATGATGTTTTATTAGAAGATGTAGTGTTGAGATCAAGACTTAAAGAGGTTATCAATAATCTCCCTGAGGGAATTAATACAAATATTGGAGAAAGAGGAGTAAAGCTTTCTGGAGGTCAAAAACAAAGAATTGCTATAGCTCGAGCACTCTACAATAAAAGGGAAGTTCTTATTATGGATGAGGCAACTAGTGCTTTGGATAATAATACAGAAAAAGAAATAATTGATGAAATAAGAAAGCTAAAAGGTAAAGTTACTATGGTAGTAATAGCCCATAGGCTTACAACACTACAGCACTGTGATGAAATTTATGAAATAAGTAATGGAAGAATTAGCGAAAAATATAACTATGAAGACATAAGTAAAAGTAAAAAATAATGAAAGCCCTCTGTTACGTTCAAAAAAAATACTATAAGTGGAAGATTGATCTAATAGCCGATGATTTATTCAAAAGTGAAAAGAAAAATTGTGAAATTGAAATAGTTTATCCAGAAAATTTTTCATTAAATACTATTTTCAAAAAGAAGAAATATGATTTTCTAGTTGGCTGCAATGTTGATGATTTTAAATTCCAGCTACTTTATAAATTTTTACATTTCGATAAATTTATTACCTTTGATGAGGGCCAAAGAAATATTGATGAAAATGATAAATATTATTCCAAGATTTTCACTTTTGAAAATCAAAAAAGGTTTTATTTTTTGAATAAAATTTGCGGTTTTCCATTACCATTTGGAAAACTCTTAGAGAAAAGTGATAAACACTATTCGTTTTTCGATCCAAAAATTTTTAATCATCCTATTAAATCGACTACGTTTCTTAAGAAGAAAAAAATTACGAAAAAGATTACAAAGATATTCTTTGGAGTAAGTAGCAATTGGGTTTTTAGTCATAGAGAAGATCTTTTGAATAAACCAAAAATCATAGAGAAGAAAATAAATGAAGCAGCTTTGAAAATAAATAAACTATGCCCTGATCTATACATCCCCCACCCCAGAGAAGATGAGAGAATACTTGAATTACTTAATGAGAATATTACCGTTATAAATTGTCCAAATGGAAGTGAGGATTTTGTTAATAAATTAGCTTTAAGTAATGAAATTGAGGTATTTACAGAAAAATCAGGGATAGTTTTTGATCTTAACAAAGAAATAAAAATTTCATTTATTGATTTATTTAATAGGTTTAGTAAATCTGAATACGACAAGTTTAAAAATCAATATAAAGAATTTAAGAAAAGCAATTAAATCGGAATGTTAGGTAAAGATAGTAAAAAAAATATTCAATTTCCCGTACAAAAACAAGGCACACCAAGTGTAGTAGTTTTAGAGGACTTTTTTAATGAAGAATTTATTAGAGAAGCAAATACTGATTTTGAAGAGTTTATGAAAAAATCATCTGAGGTTGATTTTCTTAGTTTTGAAGAAACACGAAAAAATCTATCTTCAAGAGGATCTAGATATGAGGAAATTGTTAAATCGTCAAAATCTATCAACAAAATTTGTGAATATATTAAGTCTGAGGAATTCTTTAAAAAATGTATTGAAAATTCGACTGAAGTATTCAATAAAAAAGGATTAAAAATTAAAATTCCAAAATTCAATCAAAATTCCTATGACTCTTTAAGGTTTGCTAAAAAATTCTCTATCTTGTGGGCGCTTAATAAGCTTCGCTTTGTTTTGTTTCGAATTCCCTTTTTTGGAGACTTATTTGAGAGATTAAGTTTATCTATTTTTGGAAACGTAGCTCCTACTATTGATGTTGCACAATCTGCAATGGGTTATGAAGTTGGAATGCATACCGATAGCAGATTTAAACTCATGGCTGGAATTATTTATTTAAATACAACAAAAAATGATAGTGATGGAGAAACAGAGTTTTGGAGCTCCGAAGGTCTTTCAAACCTTGAAAATCAAAAAAGATATCCAGATAAAGAAGATATTAACAATTCCAAACTTTTAATGAGTATTAAACCTAAAGCGGGAAGAACTGTTTTATTCATAAACTCAAACGATGCTTATCATAGCGTTAAGAAATTTAAAGGAGATAAAAGGAACATCATATATTTTTCCTTTTCTGTACCTATTTTAGATAATATCTGGAAAACAGACTTTAAAGTTAAATCTCTTTAATTGCTTCAAGCATGTGTTGATGAACAACATCTTCTTTTCCTACCAGATCATTTGCTAAACAAAAACCTATGACTGCTTGCATAAGATTCATTCGTGAGCCGTCAATACAATTTAGAGAAAGAGAGCTTGCATCTCTTAATAGTTTTGAAGGACTGTTTATATAATTAACATCGAATAACAGAGCTTCTTTGTTAATTAAACTTAATTGACTAGTTGAAAGAATAGAGTCTTCATTATTTCCATCTTTACCTATAGAGGTGCAATTTATAAGAACATCATAGTTTTCTATATCAAGATTAAGCGAACCATAATCTTTAAAATTCATCCCAAAATCAGTAAATAAACTAGAAATTTCCTGATTTCTTCCATAAACATCTACATCAAAATTTTTATTTTGATTAGAAAGTTGATAGCACAATGATTTTGAAACTCCTCCAGTTCCAAGAATGCATACCCTTTGAATATCTAAATCTTTTTTTACAGAACTAATTGATTCGAGTAAAGCTAAGGTATCAGTATTAGCTGCTGTAAACCTGCCTTCAGAATTAAAGAAACAATTTTTTGGCTCAATAAAACTTCCACTATTTTTTGCAAAATAATCAGCGACAACTTCTTTAAGTGGTGCTGCTACCGCTCCACCAATAAAATCAGGTTTTGATGTTTCTGAATCTAAGAATTCTATTGCATCACTTTCATGCTCTATATCTACAGTTGTCATTTCTGCATGAATATCGAGTGCGTTAAAAGCAGCATTCCATAAAATAGGAGAACGAGCACCCTTTGAAACATCTTTACCTATTATTACCGCCCTTTTCATCTTCAAATTACTTGTTTAGAAACTGCTTTTGCAACGTTATCCATTTTTTTCATGAGAGAATCAAACGTATCGAAGTTGATTGGTTGCAAAGGATCAACTGCGGAATTTTCTGGATCTGGATGAACCTCTAACATTATTGAATCGGCTCCAGATGCAATTGATGCAAGTGTCATTGGCTCAACCCAATCACGCCAGAAGGTTGCATGGGAGGGGTCAGTAGCAACTGGAATATTTGTTATTTCTTGTGTTGCTGGAACAACTTGCAAATCCAATGAAAATCTAGAAGTTGCTCTATGAGTATGTGGAATTGACATTCCTCTCTCACATAAAATTAATTTTGTACAGCCTTCCTTAAGAGCGTACTCAGCTGCTCCCAACCAATCTCTTAATGAGGCACCATAATGTCGTTTAAGCATTATAGGGAAACCTGTCTTTGCTGATTCTACTATTAAAGGATAATTTTGCATGTTTCTAGATCCAATCTGCAAGATATCTGTAGCATCGCATACTGCATCTAAATGTTTTTCTTCCATAACTTCAGTTATAACGGGTATTTCAGCCTCCTCTTTAGCTGACTTTAACCACTTAAGCCCATCTAAGCCTGTTTCTGTATATTTCTCATTTCTATATGGAAAACTTAAAGGTTTGAAAGCTCCACCTCTTAGAAAACTAGCACCTGAAGCTTTTACTGACTTTGCAGTTTCTATGATGAGTTCCTCTGACTCAACCATGTTTGGACCTGCCATAACAGGAATTTTTTTACCATTAAAAACAACACCTGCTATTTCGAAAGGTTCTTTTGAAAAATTAGCTACTAAAGGTATTTTGGACTTTATATCCTCTTCAGTTATATCTTTTCCAGGAAACTTGTTATACATCTTGCCCTAGTTTAGCTGATCTAACATCATCAGAAAATGAAATTATTGAATTATTCTCCACAGACGAATATAAAGCATGAATATATTTTATTGAATCTAAACTTGATTCTGCACTTGTAGGAAAAATTATTTTTCCGGAATCATTAAAATTTTTACTAATTTCTTTGAGCATATGTAAATGACCGTTACCATAACCATTTTTTACAGTTTCTGAGTTCTCTTTAAGTTCATTTGATAGTTCCACTCCATCAAGCTTAACTCTTGTTAGCTCATTTAAAGCGATGCCTCCAACTGAAATTTGATATTTATCAGTCACCACTTCCAATGATGCTGAAAAATCTTCAGGTCTTACAGCGGTCGTTGCTTCAATTGTAAAAAATCCGCCCTTCAAAAGTGTTCCAGATGCAACAAAAGTATCCTCTGCTTCAAGTTTATTATTGATATTTCCAGAGAAACCAGATAAAAATTGCGGAGGACCAAATAAATAAAATAGAGCATCAATATGGTGTATTGCTTGCTGGCTAATTACTCCACCATCTGTTTTCCATCTGCCGTGCCATTCATCATTATAATAATCTTGAAGCCGACACCACTGCAATTTAACACTTGCTGAAATGATTTTTCCAAAATCATTTTGTGAAAAGAGTTTTTCAATATATTTAATTGGTTTATTTAGTCTGTTTTGAAATACACCTCCGTAAAGAACATTTTTTTCTTTAGCAAGTGCCATATTTGCAACAACATCCTTTACGTTAAGACCTATAGGTTTTTCACACAGAACATTAACTCCATTTTGTAAAAGTACCTTTGAGTTATCAGCATGACTACCTGATGGAGTGGTAATTATTGCAATATCAACATCATCTTTACTTACCTCATCTATTGAAGAAAAAGTCTTACCTGAATTCTCTTTTTCCCATTTGCTCCTTGATTCTGCATACTGATCTACACCTACAGAAAAGATATATTCATCAGATAAATTTTCTTTAATTACTTCAGCATAATGTTGAGCTGCACGCCCTAAACCTATGAAAGCTAGCTTTAATTTACTCAAATTTCACCTCAAATTTACTCATTTCTTCTTCAGTGCTTATTTCAATCATATCAGCTTGATTAAGTTGGGGGATAAGATTTACCCTTTTTTGTAAAAAGTTCCCATTCCTTAAATCTGAGGCATTAAGTGTGCACCCAAAACCAAATGGACAAATCATCACTGATGATTCTTCCAATTCTCTTGGCAATAGCTGATTGTTTATTGCTATTTCGCTTTCCTCTCCTCTTGTAAAACATATTCTTTTTTCTTCATGGCTATAAAGTGTTGGTAGAAATGCTGATTCGTAAAAACTATCTACCAAATTTTTAAAACTACTCTGATCTCTAAAAGGGTAGTTAACAGAAGAAAGAGTAATAGAATTAGGTATATATTTTTGATTTTCAAAATCTAAAAGGCAATCTTTTAATACATCATTTAAGGAGGTGTCATAGTCTTTTGTGCTTCTATCAAAAATATCGAGTCCAGATTCCTCTGCTTGCTTCAAAGCCCTTTTATCAACTCCACAAAATACTATGTCTTCAAAAACCGAACTTTTTTTTGCATCACTTATAACTTTTCGCAAAAGACCAAGACGAAAGTCGTCATATTTTTCTCTATCAAAAATAATAAGTATGTCTTTTGTTTTTCCTTTATATTCACAAAGATTTTCACTCTTAAATTCGTCTGCTTCCATTATTTGAACAATTTTTTTAGCTCTTTTTTTATCTGCTTCCTGATGTATGCCATGATGATGAAAAACTACTGCATCCGGCTCGTATACAATCTTGAATTTATTCTTTATAACTTCTTTTCCCCAAATTCTGTCCTCAATATTAGTCACTTCGTCATCAAAACGAAATTTCTCCCAGGTTTTTCTTGTAAATGCTGAGTTGGCATTGTGAAAAAAAGAATCCTTTTCCTGAACTCTCTTATCATTTCCAAATGTCAGAAATAAATCCCTTTTATCGAGATAGTGTGATGAACTTGTGGGCACTTGCTTTCCATAAACACCCGCAATTTTTTCATCTTCTAAATCACTTACTAAATTTTTAAGCCAATCTTTCTCTTTAGGAATACAGTGAGCAGACAAACATATCAGATAATCTCCTGAAGAGTTTTCAATTCCAAAATTTATTGCGTTTCCTGGTTTAAATTCTTTGAGGGTAACTACTTTTACATTCCATTCTTTTGCTTTTTCAACAGTCTTGTCTGTGGAACAGTTATCTACAATAATCACCTCAAAATTTTTGTAATCTTGTTTAAAAATTGCATTCAAACAAATAGAAATCCATTTTTCTTCATTCTTCGTTCTAATTATTATTGAAGCTTTTTTCATCATATTTTCTCTGGTACTGGAGGTAAATTTTCAAAATCATTCTCTTTGATCCATTCGGCTGCCTTATTAGCTAAAAATAAATCAAAATCATTATGTATGTCTAATGCTGAAAAGCTTCTATTATCTGTTATCAGCTGAACATTGTCACCAATTCTACGGCCATTCCTCCAAAGGTTTGAACGAGATGCACAAGCTAACCCAGTATCTTCCCTGTATGATTTTCTTCTAACTTGTCTACTCTCATAAACACTCATCCACTCTTTAAGACGTATCGGATTATTATCAATTACCTCCCAAAAGTTTTTGTGGGTTTCATTAGCGACAAATACACTCTCCAATTCATTATTTTCTTCAAGTGCATCTATAGCATGATCTATCCATCCATCTCTTCTAAATAAATCTGTACATGTTAAAAAAACACATATATCGAAGCTTTGTTTAAATATTTTTTCGGACTCTAATAAAGAATACTTTAACGTCTCCTCGGTAGTTGTTAAGTCACCTGAAACATTACTAGTTCGTAAAAAGGGAACTTCTGCGCCATATTTTAAAGCGACCTCTCTTATGTCTTTATCATCTGTAGAAACAACTATTTTTGAAAGTTTTTTGGATCTCTTAGCTGCCTCGATTGGCCATGCAATTAAAGGATGACCCAAGAATTCTCTTAAATTCTTTTTCTCAAGCCCCTTAGAGCCTCCCCTTGCAGGGATTATTGCTATACTATTACTCTGCATTAATGGTAGATTTTACATGATAAGTATAGTAATTCCATCTAGAAATGATGACATTGAAGTTTTTCAAAAAACTATTAACGCAATAAAAAATCAAACTGTATTGCCAAAGGAAATTATTATTGTTGATTCCAGTACTGATAATTCGATAAAAAACTTTCTACAAAAACAAAAATTTAAGCTAATTAATCTTATTTACAAAAAAATTGATGGCTCTTTTGCAGGAAAAAGTACAAATGTTGGAATGTCTCTTGCAACACAAAAGTTTATTGGTTTGCTTGATACTAAAACAATTCCAAATGATACATGGATAGAAAAATATATAGCACAATTGGAAGGAGATAACTCAGATTTGATTTTTGGAAATACAAAATTCTTCTCAAAAAATAAATTTCAAAAAATACTAAGAATTCTTTCATATGGTGACGCGTCTCATGAAACAGTTCCTGGAACTATATTTAAGCGAAGTAAATTCAGCAAAAAAATGTTTTTCATCGAAAATGTAAGGTCTTCATATGATATTGAGTGGAGGGAGAGACAAAAAACTCTTTTGAAAACATCTATAGGTAATGAAATTGAAATAGAGTACGGAGAATTTCCAAATTCATTCTTAGATGCTGCAAAAAAATACTTTATTTATAGCTTTTATACTGCAATTGTAAATGTTCAAAAGGATGCAAAAGACCTATATTTATCAATTTTTATAATCTTATCTGCATTAGTCATACCAAGATGGAATTTTTTTCTTGAAGGATGGGATGAGAATCCGCTCTATATTGCAGATGTAACTAAAAAATACTTTTTATCACTACTGGTAATTTTTTTGAGTTTTTTAATTGCATCGAGATTTTTTCCTAAGCAGGTAGAAAATAGACTTCCATTTATTACTCTTAAATACACAGTTTTTCTTTTTATCTTTCTTTCTGTATTTAATTGGAACTCAGTAGTAGCTGACTGGGTAGAGGATACCGTTTTTTATATTCCACATATCACGAAAATTTTTGTGGTTTTAGTTTTGGTTTCCTCTATATTGGTAAGGGGACTTTTTAAACCAGTAAGCAACAAAGTAAAATTAAATTATCTTCTTCCTATTAGGTGGTTATTTATTGGCACTATTGGGTTAATGTTGGATATTATTAAAGCTCCAGGTTACATAATAGGTTCTTTAATTTCAAAATTTAGATAAAACTCTTTATATCAAGAAATTCTGATGCGATATTGTAAGATTTTGAAATTCTTTTTGGCATTTTTAATGCTTTTATCTTCAAGCTTTTTGAAAATAAATTCATAAATCTCAAGAAATTAAGTGGGTTCCCATTTAAATCATTTTTATAGTCTTGCAATTGTTGGATTATGGAATCTTTAATAATAAATATACTCTGGTCTGCTAATCCTTCCTCCCAATTGATCTCTTTATTTTCGTCAATTGAGAGATAAATATTCTCAATAAATTCAGAATTTTCTTTAAGCATATATTTCACATATGGTTTTTTATCAAATATCACAGGTACAAAAATATCAGCATCATCAGAAATATTTAAATGCTTTTCAAACGCTTGTTGTGAATCAATGATAAAGGTATCCCCCCAGCAAACAAATATTAAATTGCCCTTTGCTTCAAAACTACTTAATCCGTCTAAAACTGCTTGTCCATCTCCTGAACCTGCCTCACTTTCAATAAAATTAATCTTTGATAAAAAATGATTCTCAATATTTTTTTTAAATAACTCTTTTGAAGATTTGTCATTAGGTATCGGTATAATTATTGTTTCAAAATACTTATCAACCTCTTCTAAAAGGTAATTTATAGCTGCTCTCCCTTTAATTTTAAGTAGTTGCTTAGGTACTGATGATTTCATTCTTGATGATTTTCCAGCACATGGAATAATAATTTTTCTCAAGAATCTGATCTCCATTTTGAGCTATTTGCACCCATTATTAATGATGAAATTTTTAAATTATCATGCTTTCCTGAGTCAATAGATTCAAAATCTTCAGCTAGGATTTCCTTAAGATCAAGTTGATATAATTCGCTCATATTCAACCTT
The DNA here is from genome assembly GCA_902563885.1 of uncultured SAR86 cluster bacterium. Lineage (GTDB taxonomy): Bacteria > Pseudomonadota > Gammaproteobacteria > Magnimaribacterales > TMED112 > TMED112. The sequence continues at coordinate 45,386 of CACEYZ010000005.1, forward strand.
ATGTACCTAGAATCTTGTTTTGATGGAGAATTTGAAATAATTACATCAAAAAGTTCAGGTATCCTAAAATTAAGTTTTCCTTTTTGATTTAAATAAAACCTTGCCTGCTTAATTTGATCTGCAGCAGTGAACTCTGGGGTTTCATTGTCATGATCAATATTTGTTATAAAAAACTTTTGTGCTGAAGATTTTGAGATCTCTTCAGTTAATCCTTTTGTCCAATAAGTTGGGTACAAACTGCTGTATTGAGTACCAGGACCATATATTATAATGTCGGCTTTACGAACTGCTAAAGAAGTGTCTTGGCTTAGGTCAGGAAATGGTGATGACACATTTTCGAGATACTGTTTTTTCTTAATAAGCCCTGATAAAGACTTAAATTGCTTCTCCTCTTCTTTTGATAATGGATATTTTTTATAAAAAATTTCAAAAATTGGTGTTTTTCCCTCATAACCTACAATTTCTGACTCGTCTTTCAGAAGCTTTCCATCCTCTGTAAGACCGAAAAGATAACCAGCCTCTGATGAATTAAGGAAAACCTCATTTGGCAAATTGAAAGCATCTCTCACCATACGTTCAACTTTCTTTATATCTCCATATTTATGCTCTAGAGAACCATAAATAATATTAGATAAGGCAAAATCTTGGATTTTTAATGATTTATTTTGCTCTTCAGAAATTTTTTTAAAATGTGAGAGTGAATCACTAATTATCTCTTGCATTTGATAATTCATTTTTTGGTAATAAGGGAAAAACTTTGATTTATAATTTTGATTATCTATAAGCTCAGAAATATCATTTTTAAAATCTAGAAAGTCACATGATGTACGGCTTTTAAAAAAATCGAGCCCCTCTCCTTCTGGATAATAAAATTCATATTGAGTCTCTTGGACTTTTCTTAAATCAGAGGGTCCTAAAATTTTATAATCAAAAAAAGCTCTTATTGCACCAGTTGAGAGGCCATCATCATAAGCATTAATAATATTTGTTAAATTTAAATTAATATCATTTACTTTTGAAAACTCTCTAAGTCCATCACATAAGTTTATCGAACCCCTTCCTCCTGAAAATACAACTACATTCAAACCATTTTGATTAATATCGTAAAATCCTTTTTTTCCTTGAATGCCATGAAGATATCCTTTGAAAAAATAACGAAGATTTATAAGAAAATTGTGATAGTTAGAATGAAAGAATAAAAAAAATAAGCCTGCGGTAAACTTTAAATTATGAGCAAGCAAGTATAAAAACCACCCAACCGATAGTGATTTGAAGTTCTTTTTAAGAAATAATAATGATCCTCTTGTTGAGTAATATAACCATTGTTTATTTGCATATTTATTTTTGCTGCCTGTTTTAGTATCGTGATAACCAATAGCTTTCGGAGTAAAACGATGAATATTTTTTGCTTTTATAGATCTGTACATCAGATCATGATCGTCGTAATAGAGAAAGTAATCTTTATCAAACCAGCCAATTTCTTTTTCTATTTTTCTGGAAATTAACACCATACATCCATTTAGGGCATCAAGTGTTCTAGCTTCAGAGAATTTTTCGTGATTAGTTTCATTAACACCAATACCCTTTGCTATTGCATAGTAAGGTTTTAAGTCGGCACCAATAGCATGTAATGTATTCTTATTTTGAAAATAAAATACTTTTCCACCTACAAAAGTATGTTTTTCTGATTTTTCTGCTTCATTAACTAGCTCAGCAACACAATCTTTATCAAGTACTACATCTTCATCCATTTTTAGCATGTATTTCCAATCCTCATGAATAACCTTTAAGGCTTCAATATATGAACCTGATGAACCAGAATTTAATTTTAAATCTAGAAGTTTTATTTTTTTATTATCTATTTCCCTAGAAAATATTTTTTTAATTTCAGATACTGTTCCATCATTAGAGTTATTATCTACAACAATTACCTCAAATGAATTCTCTGGATAATTTTGCGAAAGAATAGATTGAATACTTTCATTGATTATGTACTTTCTGTTATAACTTGCTACAACAACGCTAACGAAAGGTTTTTTCATTTTGAAAGCTCCTCATAAATTGAAGTATATAACTTTAATCCTGACTTTAATGAAAATTCTTTTTTGCCAATTTCAATACACTTTAAATTCAATTTCTCTCTATTATTTTTTGGATTTACAAATTCGAAAACTTTATCTATGTCATCCTTAGCAAAATTTGTAATAATTCCACATCCTTGATTAGCTAAGTATTCAATATCATTGTTAAACCCATTGCATATAATTGGGACTCCGCACATAAGAACCTCGCCTATTTTTGTAGGCATAGAGGCTTTAACTGAAAAGTTTTCATTCAAATAAAATATACATGCATTAAAGTTATTAATTTGACTAACTAGCTTTTTCTTATCTCTTATAAATTTAATTGAAAGCTTTTCAAGATCTTTGAATCCTACTTCTCTAGCTATATTCATTATCTTAGATTCAGGGGTTGAAGAATATATGTCTAGGTAAGCATTTTTATGTTTTCGAGAAAACAAATTGAAAAAATTTAAAACTTTTTGAAAATTGTATGCTGTATCGAGAGTTCCCAAACACCCGAATCTTATAGTTTGATCCTCATCTTTTTTTATTTTTTTAAATACACTTTCATCAGCACATGTTCTGATTATTGTTATGACTTTTTGACTTACCTTATGCTCTTTTACTAACAATTCTCGCGAATGATCTGTTAAGGTTATTATTTTATCTGCACTTTTCAAAAGTTTTTTTTCAATGGTTTTAAAGAAAATATACTTGTATCCAGATCTATTCCATCCTGCTCTATCAGCTTTTTCGTCAGCCCAGAAGCCTCTCATATCGAAAATTAATTTAAATTTAAAGATTTTTTTTAAAATTAATAATGGAATCCCCAATAAGTAACCTCTTAAATGAATAATGCCAATTTTATTAAAAGATAGAATCAGAATTAGATTGCTTAACAAAATAAATAAGTCATAAAGAGTTGCTAATGTAGTTGGACTTTTATGGTAAATTCTTTTTATCCATTTAATGCCTGATTTTTTTATTATTTTTGAAACTGCTGATACTCTTTTAGTGTCTTTAAGATCATGTGGTTTTTCGAATGAATAAAGAATAAAGTTATGGCTTTTTGCAAGTCCTAAAACATAATTGAGGACTTGTGATGACCCTAAAGGCTCTAAAACACCATCATAGGATAAATAAAGTATTTTTTTATTTGTATCTTTCAACATACCAAGAATTAAATTGAATTAAGCTCCACAACTTGTGTTCATGATTTTTCTTACCATCTAAGTGCTCACTTAGAAATTTTTCTACAACCTGTTGATTAAAAAAACCATGGGTATCATTTATGTCTTTTGATAACATTTCTTTCGTCCATTTATTTAAATCTGTTTGCATCCATTTTGAGATTGGCACTCCAAATCCTTGTTTAGGCCTTTCTATTAATTCTCTTGGAAGATAATTAGAAATTAGGTCTTTTAAAATAATTTTAGAATTACTACCTTTTATTTTGAATTTTTCTGGAATTGAATACGCATATTCAATTACATCTTTATCTAAAAAAGGAACTCTTGTTTCTAAACTGTGAAACATTGCTGCTCTATCAACTTTGCATAAAATATCGTCAACCATATATGTTTTAAAATCGGTATACATCATTTTCTCAATGAAACCTTTAGTACCAAATTCGTTGAAAATGTCTTCATAATGACAATCAGGTTGATTATTAACTAAAATTTCGTCATCACTTTTCCATTCTCTTACCATTGAGCTGTAATAGTTATATTGAGAATCAATATGTTTTATTTTTTCAAATGCTTTGTCAGCTCTTTGTGAAAGATTACCCGAGAAGAAGCCTTTTAGAATCGTTGAGAAAACAAGTTCAAAAAGTTGTTTACCACCACTACTTAATATACCTAATAATACTTTTCTAATTGCATGAGGAAGGAGGTAAAAGATTTTTAAATACCTACTAGCAATTATATATCTGTTATAACCGCCAAAAAGTTCATCTCCACAATCTCCTGTAAGTACAACTTTTACATCCTGACTAGCAATTTTTGAAATCATCATTGTTGGAATTTGTGAGCTATCGGCAAAAGGCTCAGTATAAGCTTTACTTAATGATTTAATTATTTCTTGCGTCTCTTTTGTAGAACAAATTACTGTTTTGTGATCAGTTTTAAGATATTTAGCAATCTTTTCAGCATGAATAGACTCGTCATATTCACTAAATTCGAAGCCTATAGTAAATGTTTTTGTATCTTTGTTAGCTTTTGACATTAATGATGCAATTAAGGTTGAATCTATGCCTCCAGATAGAAAACATCCTAATGGCACATCAGACAATTGTTGCATTTTTATTGCATTAGTAAGCTTTTGATTTAAGGTTTGTTTAACATCTGCGTATTTAATGCCTACATCTAATGTTTTTGTTTCATGTAAAGTCCAAAACTCTTTTAGAGAAACTGAATCTTGTTCAGAAAAATCACTAAAAGTATCAAAATTCTTTAATTTTAATTGATCCAGTTTTATGCTGATTGAAGTTGCAGGAGGCACTTTGAAAATATTTTTAAATATTGTTTTAGGTGCGGGTACATAGCCAAAATTTAAAAACTCCATTAGTGCTTTTTCACAAATAATTTTTTGAAATGAACTAATATCCTCAAAAGTAATAAGATCTGAAGAGGCAGCAAATACTCCTTCAAAACAGCATATATAAAGGGGCTTTTCACCAGCTCTATCTCTAGCTAAATGAATTTCATTATTCAATTTGTCGTAAATTGAAAAACTAAACATGCCGTTAAGATTTTTAAGTGTTTCATCTAACCCAAATTTATCAATCATGCAGATAAGAGTTTCAGTATCAGAAGTAGTTTTAAAACTAAAATCTTTTAAAAAATTTTCCCTGAGCTCCAGATGATTATAGATCTCGCCATTATAAGTTAATGCATATCTTTCTGAATGAAATGGTTGATTAGATCTCTCATTTAAATCTAAGATTGAAAGTCTTCTATGTCCTAAAGCAACAAATGCATCTTCAAGAGGGAAAACACTAACTCCAGAAGCATCTGGTCCTCTGTGTTTTATTTTTTGCATTGAAAGATTTACTTCTTGCTCAGATTGAGGAAATCTTCTATCTGAATAAGAGAAATAAATTCCACACATTATAAAATTTCCTCATAATTTTTGAAAATTTTTTGGTCACTAAATTTTTTTCTTATTAAATTAACTGACTCCTCTCCCATTTTTTTTATAATTTCAGGTTTTTCAATGAATTTATTTATTGCTTTTTCGATAGATTCACTAGACTTTGATTTTATTAAAAAACCATTTAATCCATTAATTAAACATTCCCTGCAACCAGGCACATCCGATAAGATCAAAGGGAGCCCTGCACACATTGCCTCTAAAGCTGATCTAGGTAGCCCTTCTCTATATGAGGGTAAAATAAAAACATCTGATTTTGAGTAAATATTTTTAATTTCCTCATGACTTAATTTATTTATTAGCTCTACAGAATCCATATTTTTTAAATTTTCAAAGGTAGTTCCTTCGATAGAAGCTATATTTTCTTTATCATCAGGTGAAATGATAATAAATTCTGCTTTGTTTCCAACTGATTGAATTGCAGTACATAATTCATTTATACCCTTATCTTTTAGAAGTCTACCTACGAAAATAAACTTCAATTTATCTCTAAAGTTATCAACTTTTCGCATCCTAAAATCGTTTTCATCTATTCCATTTCCATAGATAATCTCAATATTTTTTTCTTGAATAAAACCTGATTTATTAATCAATTTTTTATCGTCAGTATTTTGAAAAATAAACTTTGAACCAAGAATTGAAAAAATTCTTAGAGCAATATTTATTGCAATCCTCGCAATCCTTGCTTTAAAAGAATTATTGATAAAAGAGTATCCCAAGCCTGAAAAAATTAAATATTTTTTTGCCTTGCTAAACAAAGAGGGAATAACTCCCAAAGCAATTGGCTTAAACGAAATAAAAAAAATGTGTGTTGGATCAATTTTCTTTACTAATGAACTGAGCTCTAAAGAAGTCTTCAGATTCTTAAAAACATTCATACTTTTTCTGCCTATATCTAAGTGGTAAATATTTTTTGAATCAATTTTGAATCCAGCTGTATTTGTTATCAGATGAATATCATTTTCTTTTGCTAGATGTTTTAAAAGATTAAATCTATGAGTTAAATAAAATTCATAATTATTTATAACAAATATAATTTTATTTTGACTTTTCATTCTCTTGGCTAAATTGTTGATTTTGAATATAAAGAAAGGCAAAAAGAAATGGATAGATTGTTGTGAATCTATATCTACTTAATGTTCCAAGATTGGAAATTGTATAGGCATAAAAGCTCAGAGTTACCAAAAGGCCTAAAAGGAGAAAAATCCCGGTTAATAACTTGTTCTTGTCTCCTTTAAAGATATCTTGAAATAATTTATAAACTATAAAAAGAATAAAAATATTTTCAAAGAATATTATTACGCCTAAGCCTCCTGTTTGCCATGGAAATGGCCTTACTAGTGAACCAACAAGTGCTTTGGCGGTTGTCCACACAAAATCAAGATATTCTGTTGCCACAATGCCCCTATTGACTATAAATCGATCTATTCCAGCCTCTAAAGCAAATGCATTTCTGTAAAGATTTAAAAATGGTATGTATTCATCAAAAAAGATAAAGCTTCCTAAAAGTATTAAAGAAATTAAAACAAGTAAACCTGTGATTGATTTATCTATTCGAAAAACTAAAACGCCGAAAAACATTATTAGAAGTGCGATACTATTTTGAATTTTGAAAATAAAAATTAAAAAAATACATAATAGTGAAACTAAATATTTCTTTTCAATAAGTGATATAAGAGAAATTACTGTAAAAAATATTATAAGGACCTCTCTTAAAGAAACTGAGCTATAAAGGATAAAACTTGGCAAAAGAAGTAATGCCAAAATTTCCCATGATTTGATCTTATTTCTTAAGTATATATAAATTAAAAGCGTGTATATCTGATTTGCAAAAGCTACAGACGTAATAGTCAGATTTGAAAATAAAGGAATAAATGAAAAAAATATTGATGATAGATTTGTTACTGAATTTCTAACAGCATCATAATTACTTAAACCGATGTCCGGAAGTCCGTCAGCTCTAATTTCATTTACAGTATTCGTGTAAATATATTGATCTGGCATATATAGTGGATCAAATAAGACATAATTGCCAAAGAAAGGTGTTAGAAAATACAAACACCAAAAAATAAAGTATTTCTCTTCAACTAATTTAAACCTTGTAAGAATAATTAAAATTCCCACAACACAAAGATAATTTGCTATTTCCGAAATAAAAAAAAGGCTTGAAAATTCGTTTATAAATTCTGAATTTCCTGTATTGAACATTTAAGAGACTAGAATTCTCTTTCTAATATACAGAACTAGAACTGAAAGCATAAAACCAATAAAAGTAAAGCCTAAATAAATGAATTGCAAATTAATGAAGTCTGGATTTTTCGATCTTCTTGGCTGTTCAAGTACTTCTATAGAGTAAAAGTTATCTTGCTCCACAAGACTCTCATTAAGTAGTTGTTCTTTAAGAAGGCCTATCATTGCATTCTTAATTTCAACATCTGAAACACTTGCAATTTTATCTGATAAAAAAACAATTTTGTTTGTATTTTTACTTCGTTCTCTCTGTTTGATGCTGTCATCAGTTACTCTTATTAAATCTGTTAACAAGGTCTCATATAAGTCAGGATTTCCCGTGGAAATTGTGAATCGTAATAAATTTTGCTCCTCCGTTAGATCCTCTAAATCTACTTCTGATTTTATATGGTTTCTTAAATCTACAAAATTAATCTCATTGTTTAAATCATAACCAATGATCCATGATTTTATTACATCCCACAATTTTGGATTTCTTTTGTATGTCTCAGATTTTGTATCGAAGCTTGAAGCAAAAATTTTCTGGTCGTATCCTTTTTCCCATAATTTCTCTGCAACTTCAGTTGAAAAGACAATATTATAAAAATCCCAGAAATTATTACCTGCTCCCCCACCAGTTATAAGACTAAGAACTGAACTACTGCTTGGTAAAGAGGCGTTTCCACTTTCATCTTTAAGTTTTACGTCAGCAATGATTTGGTATTTTGGTGAAAGAGAAAAGGAATAAATAAGAGAAATAAATAAAAATCCAGCTGTTGAATATAAAACAAATTTGTAATTTTCCTTAATAAGATTCAATAAATTAGTTAATATTTTCCCAATCTGGGTATTGCTCAGAAAGTTATCCATTTCCATAACTGATTATAGTAAGTAATTATTTAAATTCTTCCAAATATAATTTTGCACACTTTTCAATGGAGAATTCGTTTGCTCTCCTCATTAACACCTCTTTATCAATAGGGTTCATAATTTTTTCAACGACTGCATTTGCCATTTGTTCCTCATCAGCCATTGGAGTAAGATTACCAAATTCTCCATTGTTTAAGATTTCTTTTGGGCCATGTGGGGTGTCTGTTGATACAACATTTGTACCACAAGATAATGCTTCTGCTATAACAAGTGCAAATCCCTCAACCTCCGATGAATGGACGAATAAGTCTGATGACGCCATGTATGGGTAAACATCTTTTTTGAAACCTAATAGTTCAACATCATTTTCCATACGGAGCTTTTTAATCACATCATTAATTTCTTCTTTCATTGGTCCGTCTCCCAAAATATATAATTTGAGGTCTTTATAGTCTTTCAACTTAAGTATGTGTAAAGCTTTAATGATAGTTATAAAGTCTTTTCTTTGTTTTAAAGTTCCAGCTGCAAGTATTACCTTTTTATTGGTATTAAAAAGAGTTTTCTTATTATTTTTTAGGTTTTTAGGCATTGGAATGCCGTTGTAAATAACTTTAAATTTGTTATTCGGAAGGATGGTAATTTTTTTTATGGAATTTTCCACTCCTTTGGAGACTGAAATTAGTTTATTAGCAAAAATATATGAAAGTGTTTTAGAAAGCCCTATAGAAAATAAAGAATGACCTAATAATTTGGCAAAAATCTTCTCATATGCACAATGCTCTACAAGAAAAATCTTCGACTGTGAGAATGAAAGTAACTTCGCTAAAATTGTAACTGTTGTTACCGGCCACATTGCTGCAACTATTTTTTGTGGTTTTATTGCTCTAATAGTTTTTATTAAAGGGTTAAGGGAAAAAAGGATTCTCTTGCAATCAAGATCTATAACTTTAATTTTTTGGTCTATTAAATCAATTAAAGGACCTTTTTTTTCAAGAGCGCAAAAAATAACTTCATGCCCAGATTTAGCCCACTCATTTGCAAGATTCACATGAATTCGCTCTGCTCCTCCGCCTTCAAAGTTTGGTAGAACCACTAAAATTTTCATAAGTCTTTAAATGGTGCCCAGGGCCGGACTTGAACCGGCACGGAGTCGCCTCCGAGGGATTTTAAGTCCCTTGTGTCTACCAATTTCACCACCTGGGCTAAAAAAGATATAGACAAATTATTCAGAATCTTTTACTACTGCCCTACCTAAAAGTTTTTCCCAATCTCTTTCTGGTCTAACTTCTAAATTAGTTTTCCATGCACCTTTGAGAACATTTAAGTCTATATTCTTCATATCACCAAAATGTATCAATGCCTGAATATCTTTAGGAAAACAACTGCCACCAAAGCCATATTTTCCATCATGTCCCGGAACATTTGTATGAGAATGACCTACTCTTCCATCTCTAACAAAACCTTCAACTACTGTATCCCAATCAGCATCAACTTCATCTGAAAGTTTTTTCATTTCGTTTAAAAAGGACACTTTTGTAGCAAAAAAAGTATTGCATACATATTTGATTAACTCAGCAGTCTCGTAGTTTGTTTCTATAACAGAGACAGATTGTCCAAACCTGTCTCGGTAGAGTTCAGCTACTTCTTTTGTATCGTCTGCAGAGCCTCCTAAGACATATCTGCTTTGAGTTATAAAATCAAATGATGCGCTTCTTTCAGTCAAAAATTCAGGATTAAATACAAATCTCAGTTTTGGGAATTTATCTTGAATCATTCTTGATGTTCCTGGAACAATTGTTGATCTCAAAAGAAATATTGTATTTTTTGCTGAATTTTTATTAATCTGATTATCAATACTAGAAATACAATCAAGAACCATATCAAGGTTTATTGAACCATCTTCATTACTTGGGGTTGGAACTGAAATAAATACAAATTTTGAATCATTTACAACTTCATCAAGAGTGTTAATTGTACGAGTAGGGTCCTTATCAAAGATTTTTACCTCAGACTCATACCCAGAGTGTGGAGAGAAACCCTGAGCTACAGCTGTCCCCACAAACCCTTTTCCTATAATGCCTATCTTATTCATGAATCGTGTATTTTAATCCCTTTTTCTCTCTTTTTGAAATTTTATTGTTAAAATATGGGCGATTGGAAGAATATGCAAAAATTTAAAATTCTGTTGATATCACTTTTAATTTTAATTTCTCTAGGAGTGTTATTCTTTCTGGCTGATAAGGAAATTAGAAATAAAGAAGAATCAGGTCTTACTTATCAAATTTCTAGGCTCATTCCAGAGAGTGTAAAGGACTTTTTGAAAGAAACTCTTTTTGTAAAGTCGGCTTTAGAGAGCAAAATAGAAGTTTTAGAAAAGGAAAAACTTCTTACTGCGCAAGAAAATATCACTTTATATACAAATATTTCCCAAATTTTAAGGAACTCGTCTGTAAGCGATATATCTGCGCCCCTTCAATCCGAGGAAAATATTGAAGAACTTGTAAACGTAAAAAAATTTAAAATAGATTTTCTTAGTAATGGAAAATCACTTTTTAGCAAGGCTTCAGCTTATCTTGAAACTATTGATGAAAATGTATTGATTGTTTCCGCAGATGGAGTAGTTGGATATTTCAATATTAATCAATTAGAAACAAATAAATTGAGTATTACTTCAATACCAACCAATATCGAGAGTTTTATTGATTATGCTGAGTTTTATACCCAATCTTTTTTAGGAATAAAAGATGTTTACATCAGTGATGACAATGTTTATGTATCTTACACCAAGCAACTGGAAGAAGATTGCTTTAATATTTCAATACTCAAGGCAAAAGTAGATTACAAAGAACTTGTCTTTAATGATTTTTTTTCAGTGGATGAATGTACTACAAGAACTTCAATCTACGATGATAACATGCACCATGCTGGTGGCAGGATTATTTCATTAAATGACACATTTTTAGTTTTAACAGTTGGAGATTTTGGAAATTATGAAGCAGTTCAAGATGATGATTCTTACTTTGGTAAAATCATAAAAATTAATATTGATACAAAAAACTATTCAATAATCTCAAAAGGGCATAGAAATCCACAAGGATTAGCTTTAGACGCGGTCTCAAATACAATTATAAGCACTGAACATGGCCCATATGGTGGTGATGAAATTAATTTAATTGATTTGGGAACATCAGAGCCTGAAAATTTTGGCTGGCCTGTATCATCATATGGTGAACATAATAGCTTAGGAAAAGTTGAGATCAATTCAAGTCTTTATTCTAGAGCTCCACTCAACAAGTCTCATATTGATTATGGTTTTAAAGAGCCTGCAAAATTCTATGTTCCCTCAATAGGTATAAGCGAAGTAATTTTTGCTCCAGAAAACACTTTATTTAATGACAATGAAAGAAGAATTATTGTCTCCTCTATGGGTTACACACATGAGGGATTTGATTTAGACGATTTCACCTTACACATTTTTAAAGGTGATTATAAAAATGGACTTCAGCAAGATGTAAAAATAAGAATTGGAGAGAGAATAAGGGACATAAAATATGTCAAAAGTATTGGAAAATACATAATGTTTTTAGAAAACTCTCCAGCAATTGCTTTATTGTCTAAAAAAGAATTGTTAGAAGATAAAATAACAAACCTAATATCAAGAAGTGGTAAAGAAATATACTTAAGATATTGTGCTGCATGCCATACAAATGGATTTGCTGGATCGCCTTTGTTAAAAGATGAAGCGGAATGGGGTTTAAGATTATCATATAGGGGCCGAGAGCAACTAATCTACAACGCATTTTATGGTTATAAGGCAATGCCTGCTAAAGGTGGTTGTGGCGACTGTTCCTATGAAGAAATAGAAAAATCAGTTGACTATATGTTGAATTTTAAAGACCCTGGGCCTACTGGAGGCTGAGAACGGAATCGAACCGATGTTAACGGAGTTGCAGTCCGCTGCATAACCACTCTGCCACTCAGCCAGATTAGAGATTATAGCAAATTAGTAATTATAAGAATCCTCTTTAAAAGGTCCTTGTTGTTCAACCCCGATGTAATCAGCTTGTTCTTTTGTTAATTTTGTTAGAGTTCCACCAAAACCTTTTACCATTAAAGAAGCGACTTCTTCATCTAAATATTTTGGAAGAACTTTCACTGATACTTTTTTCAATTTTTCTTCTTTTGATAAATCTGCAAACTTATCTTTATACAGAAAAATCTGAGCAAGCACTTGGTTACAAAAGGACCCATCCATTACTCTGCTGGGATGCCCAGTGGCAAGTGCTAAATTAGCTAATCTACCTTCCGCTAAAAGTATAAGGTAATCCCCTTCCCCTCTGATAACTTTGTGCACACCTGGTTTAATTTCGTACCATTTATATTTTTTTAAGTATTTAACATCTATTTCATTATCAAAATGGCCAATGTTGCAAACTACACATGAGGATTTTAATGCATCAAGCATTAAGCCATTTAAAACTCCAGTATTACCTGTAGCGGTGACTACAAGATCATATTTTTTTAACAAATCCTTATTTATATCAGAGGCATTATTACTAATTTCTCCATTCTTATATGCTGACACAATTGAGAATCCATCAAAGCATGCCTGCATTGCACAAATAGGATCAGTTTCAGCTACATCCACAATCATTTTTTGTTGATTTAATGAATCAGCGGATCCTTTACCAACATCTCCATATCCTATTACTAACGCTTTCTTTCCGGATAGAAGCATATCAGTACTTCTTTTAATAGCATCATCTAAACTATGGCGGCACCCATACTTGTTGTCATTTTTTGATTTAGTTATTGAGTCATTTACATTTATTGCAGGCACTGCTAATTTTCCTTTTTTTAATAAATCTTTAAGTCTATGAACGCCTGTAGTAGTTTCCTCAGAAATTCCATGAATCTTCTCAAGCATTTCTGGATAATCTTTATGAATCTTTGCTGTTAAATCTCCACCATCATCTAAAATCATATTTGCATCCCACACTTGACCATTTTTAAGTATTGTTTGCTCTATACACCAATCATATTCTTCTTCTGTTTCCCCCTTCCAAGCAAACACTGGAATACCCTTATCTGCAATTGCTGCAGCAGCATGATCTTGAGTCGAAAAAATATTACAAGATGACCATCTAACTTCTGCTCCTAAATCAATTAATGTTTCAATTAAAACAGCTGTTTGAATTGTCATATGTATGCATCCTAGGATCTTAGCTCCCTGCAAGGGCTGTTCTTCTTTGTACTGTTCTCTAAGATGCATTAAAGCCGGCATTTCGTCTTGTGCAAGCAATATTTCTTGTCTACCGAACTCCGCTAAATTAATGTCTTTAACTTTAAAGTCTTTATTCATTTCCGTCATAATACTTTATTCTTTCAATATCTTTCTCTGAGTTTTCTTCACCAAATTGAATTTCAATAATTCTACATTCTTCTTTGTAAGGATTAAACAATTGATGCCACTCTTCTTTTTTTACACTAAATGTATCAAATGTATTAAGTGGTATTTCATCAACTTTGGAATAATCATTTTTGTGAAAATTTACACAACATTTTCCTTCTGAAACAAACCAAATTTCATCTCTTTTAAAGTGTTTCTGGAGACTCATTCCTTTTCCAGGTTTAATAATGAGTTCCTTTAATTTTATTTTTTTATCTTGATATAAGTTAAAGAACTCACCCCAAATCCTTTTTTCAGATAATCCTTTCCATTGCTTTAGAATTTTACTGCTCGAATTGATTTTACTTTCACCACCAACACCAAACTTTAATGATATATCCTTAACCTGCATTTCAGGAATATTGCTTGAATTTCTATCACCACCATTACAAAAAATTATTTCATCTTTAGGGAATTTTAATTTTATTTGTTCAAGTGCATTAATGCAGCTTCCAAGTTCATCATCTTCAAAGGAGACTACCTCATCAACAAAACTAAAGGAACTCAATACACTTAGTCTTTCTTGGTATGGCATAAACGGCTTTCCTTTTTTTAATGTAAGCCAATTGTCTGAATTTAATGCCACTATTAAATAATCACCAATATTTTTTGCAGCTTTTAAATATTCAATATGGCCAGAGTGAACAGGATCAAAGCCACCACTAACAACAGATATTTTCATTTTATGTTTTTTGTTTTTTCCCAACTAAAATTTTGATCTTCTCTTCCAAAATGACCATATTTTGCAGTATTAAGATATATTGGATTTAAAAGACTTAAATTAGAAATGATCCCATGAGGTGTAAGATCAAAGTTTTTATTTATTATTTTATTAATTTCTTCAAGTGGAATTTTTTCACTCTCAAAGGTATTTGTGTAAATAGATACTGGATTTTCAACTCCAATTGCATAAGAAACTTGAACTTCACAATAATCACATAAATTTTCGTTGACTAATGTTTTAGCAACTTGTCGCATTGCATACGCTGCAGATCTGTCTACTTTTGAGGGGTCTTTTCCAGAAAATGCTCCACCTCCATGTCTTGCCATTCCACCATAACTATCAACGATAATTTTTCTTCCTGTCATGCCGCAATCTCCAACTGGACCGCCAATGGTAAATTTTCCAGCAGGATTTATTAAGAATTTAGTATCATCATCTATTAATTCGTAAGGGATAACTTCTTTTATTATTTCTTCTAAAATAAATTCTCTTAAGTTATTAAGATCATAGCTCGGGCAATGTTGTGCTGAAAATACAATTGCGGAAATTCTCTCAGGTTGATAATTATCAGAGTATTGTACCGAGACTTGAGATTTAGCATCTGGCCAAAGTTGATTATTTATATTCCTTATAGTTTTATGTTTTTGCATCAGTTTATGAGCTAACGAAATTGGAAGTGGCATTAATTCTTTTGTTTCCTTACAAGCATAGCCAAACATTAATCCCTGATCACCTGAGCCTAAAATATCACCTTTTGATATTCCCTGATGAATATCTTCACTTTGTTTACCAATTAGATTTTTAAAATTAATTGACTCATGACTAAATCCCATTTCTTTATTGTTATATCCAATATCTTTAATTACTGATTCTGCAACCTCTTTATAATTAATATCAGCTTTTGAAGTAATTTCGCCTCCAACTATGACATGATTATTTTTGATCATAGTTTCACAGGCAACTCTGGAGTATTTATCTTGTTTTATACATTCATCTAAAATTGCATCTGAAATTTGATCACAGATTTT
>CACEYZ010000006.1 GCA_902563885.1 uncultured SAR86 cluster bacterium
TATTTAGAGAAATATTAGGAATGCTAATAGTCACCAATATAATAATTAGCAAGTTGAGTGTAATCGGAATTTCTTTATACCTTTCATCCAAGAAGATTAAAAATATTAATAAACTTATGAGAAGGCCAACGCTTATTTGATCAAAAAAGGCCACTATCGCACCAACTAAAATTCCCAAACTTTCTATGTAGAAATATTTCCTGCTGATTGGTTTGTTGCAGCAAGATGATTTGCCTCGTTGAAAAATATAAGAGAAAAAAGGAATTAAATTGATTAATTTAAGTTGTTTTTCACATTGATCACACTTTGATCTAGCAGTAAGTATCTTTTTGTAACTTGTTGTAGTTAGAAATCTATAATTATCATAAATATAAGTTCCCCAGCTTGCGAGAATACTTCCCAACATTAAAAATACCGCTAACTTAAAGGCCATGTGGAATCAAAATACCATTTGTTATATACTATATTATGGAAAAGGTACTTGCAGAAGCATTAACTTTTGACGACGTATTGGTTTTACCAATGCACTCTGATGTCCTACCTAAACAAGTTTTACTCAAATCTAGATTTACAAAAAACATTTCTTTAAATCTTCCCTTTTGTTCCGCTGCTATGGATACGGTTACAGAATCCAAAATGGCAATTGCACTAGCCTCTCTTGGTGGTATAGGAATAATTCACAAAAATAACTCTCCTGATGAGCAGGCATTAGAAGTTAAAAAAGTTAAGAAGTTTGAGAGTGGAATAGTGAAAGATCCTATAACAATTAAAAGTAGCAATACCATAGAGGAACTCAAACAACTTACTTCTGAGTTAAACATATCAGGTATGCCGGTAGTCGATGAGGATGAATTAAAGGGAATTGTGACTGGCAGAGATTTTAGATATGCGAGAGATATGGAACAGACAGTTGCAGAAATTATGACTCCCAAAGAAAAACTTATAACTGTAAAAGAAGGAGAAAGTCAGGATGTTGTTAAAGCACTTATGTACAAAAATAGAATTGAGAAAGTTCTCATTTTAGATGATCACAATAAACTCTCGGGAATGATAACAATGAAAGATATTGAAAAATCTATCGATTACCCTTTGGCTTCAAGAGACTCTGAAGGAAGACTCATTGTTGGTGCTGCACTTGGAGTAAGTAGTGATCTAATGGAAAGAGCAGAAAAGCTCTCAGCAGCAGGTGTAGATGTATTTGTTCTTGATAGTGCCCACGGTGACTCTGAAGGAGTTATAAATGCTATTAAGGAAGTAAAAAAGAAATTTTCAAAGATTGAAATTATTGGTGGCAATGTTGCTACTGCAGAAGGTGCAAAAGCACTAATTGACGCGGGAGTAGATGCAGTGAAGGTTGGTGTTGGTCCAGGGTCAATCTGTACTACTAGAATAATTGCCGGAGTTGGAGTTCCACAACTATCAGCTGTATTAAATGTTGTGCAAGCAGCTAAAGATATTCCAGTTATATCTGATGGTGGAGTAAGATTTTCAGGAGATATTGTAAAAGCTATTGGAGCTGGAGCAGATTCAGTAATGTTAGGAAGTGCACTGGCTGGAACAGAGGAAGCGCCAGGAGAGGTTGAGCTGTATCAGGGCAGAAGTTTTAAAACTTATAGAGGGATGGGTTCAATCGGTGCTATGTCAAAAAGAACAGATGCAAATAGATATATGCAAGGCGAAGATATCGATACAGATAAATTAGTTCCTGAAGGAATAGAGGGCAGGGTGCCTTTTAGAGGTTGGTTAAAAGATGTTGTGTATCAGTTAGAGGGCGGTCTCAGACAGGGCATGGGTTATACAGGCTCAAAAAATATTGAAGAATTAAAGAAGAAAGTACAATTCCAAAAAATTACTAGATCTGGTGTTTTAGAAAGTCATGTTCATGACGTTAGCATTACCAAAGAGGCACCAAATTATAGAGCAGATTAATGGAAAAAATCTTAGTTGTTGATTTTGGCTCCCAATACACTCAACTCATCGCACGCAGACTTAGAGAATTAAAAGTTTACTCAGAAGTGTGCCCTTGGGATGAGCTTCCTGGACTAGATGAAGTACAAGGTTTCATCTTATCTGGGGGCCCGGAAACATCAAATATCGAGGGAAATCCAACTATTAATGAATCTATTTTCAATTTGAATAAACCAATCTTAGGAATCTGTTATGGAATGCAGGTTCTAGCTTTTCAGGAAGGAGGGAGTGTTGAGAATGAAGGGAAAAAAGAGTTTGGTCATGCACAGGTCTCTCTTCAAAATAAATCATCTTTATTTTCTAATTTAGATAAGAATTTAGATGTTTGGATGTCTCATGGCGACAAAGTGACTTCTTTACCAGATGGTTATGAGACGGTGGCGGTATCTGATAATTCACCAATAGCAGCATTTGAAAACAGTGAAAAAAAATATTTCGGACTTCAATTCCATCCCGAAGTAACACATACAAAAAAAGGTTTAGAAATTATAGATAACTTCATTAAAGAATGTGATGTAAGGAGAAGATGGACTGAAAGGGATATTTTAAAAACTATTGCTGATGAAGTAAACACAAAAGTACAAGATGGCAAAGTTTTATTAGCTTTGAGTGGTGGTGTTGATTCTACTGTGTTGGCTAGCGTACTTTACAAAAGTTTAGGTAAAAGGCTTATTTGTGTGATGGTTGATCATGGCCTTCTAAGAAAAAATGAGGCTGAAAATGTCGTACAAAATCTAGCAGAAAAGATTGGGCTTGAAGTTAATTTGGTAAAAGTACAGGATAAATTTCTTAACAATCTTAAAGGCATTAAAGATCCAGAAGAAAAACGAAAAATAATTGGCAAAACCTTTATCGAAGTCTTTGAGGAGCAAGCAAAGAATTTTGAGGACATTGTTTGGCTTGCACAAGGCACAATTTATCCTGATGTCATTGAGTCTGCTGGTAATTCAAAATCAAAAGCAAAAGTAATAAAGTCCCATCATAACGTTGGCGGTTTGCCAGAGAGGATGAACCTTAAATTACTTGAGCCATTTAGAATGTTGTTTAAAGATGAGGTTAGAAAAATTGGCAAGGCAATTGATCTACCTAGTGAAATAATAGGCAGACATCCATTTCCTGGACCTGGTTTAGGTATAAGAATAATCGGTGAAATAACTGAGGAGAGATGTGAGAAATTAAGAGAAGCAGATCACATCTTTTTATCTGAACTTAAGAAGCATGACCTTTATGATCAAGCTAGCCAGGCATATGCTTTTTATTTACCCATAAAATCCGTTGGGGTAGTGGGAGACAATAGAATTTATGCAGATGTCATTGGTTTGAGATCTGTTGAAACAACAGACTTTATGACAGCAAATGTTTCTAATCTGCCAAACGAATTCATTCAACATGTCTCGACACGGATAGTTAATGAAGTAAGTGGTATAAGCAGGGTTGTGTACGATGTTACATCAAAACCACCAGCAACAATTGAGTGGGAATAAAAATTTACCTATAACATGCAGAGTCTTTTTCTTTCAGTAACTTTTGTGTTCTTTTCATAAAGATTTACAAAAGCAGAAAATTCTCTTTCATCCTTCTCTACTTGTTCAGAACTTCTATTATCCAAATATTTTTGAAATTCATTTCTAGCACTAAGACTATTCCAAACAACTAAAGTATCAAGAGATACAAATTTATCGGAAACATTGCCATCTTCATCAACTGAATATTGCATTTCGGTAAGCACTTCAACCTTGAAATTGCGATCGTTATAGTATTTTTCGTGCATTGCAGCTGCTTTGAGCCACCCTTCAACACTACCACCATCTACTAAATTTGATAAATAGTAGTTCGCTACTTTACCCTGACACTCAGAAAATTTTGCATTTGCATCTATGTGATCATCCGCCAAAATAGAAATACAGAAAATTAAAAAAAGCTGTATAAAAAATTTTGTCATATATTCTCCTATTATTAGTTTTATTATCTAAATTTATTGTGACAAAATATTCAAAAATAGGTAACAAATATAATTGAATTTTTATTAAATATTTATATGAAAAAATTTAAATTAATTTTCGCGGTATTATTTTCGAGCTTTTTATTTAGCAATCAGGAGGTTGATCTTGACAGCCCAGAAGGATGGGGCATGGCATTCATGACAACTTCAGCACAAAATCTGGGGCAAATGCCACCTCACTCAGTAGATTTTGGTGATATTTCAATTTCAGCAGAGCTTAGTTCTATACCTCATCTTACTGAAGAGCAGCAAAAAATTGGTTTTGGCGGTCTGAAGGATGAAGATTTAAATAAATCTCCTGCTTTTGGAAGATTAAGAGCAAATTTTGGATTACCTTGGAATTTAAACGCCGAAATGTCATGGACGCCACCTCTTGAAATTGATGGCGCTAAGCCAGTTGGATTATGGGGCGCTGCATTATCAAGGCCATTGATAAATAATGAAACAGTTGCTTTGGGATTACGTTTATTTTTACTAAGAGGAGGGGCAGTGGCAAGTGTCACATGCGATGAAGATAAAATTAAATACGCTCCTTATACTCCTCAGAATACCTCTGGATGTGTAGGTCTGTCAGATGATAAATTACAAATGGATCATGAGGGAGCAGAGCTTTTTCTATCCTTTAATAGCTCATCGGAAATTCATCCTTGGATATCCTTTGCAACTAGTAACCTAGATAATTTTGTTGAAATAGACGCACCTCTTGAAATAGGAAGAGAAATGGTAACTATTTATTCAAGCGGCACAACACAAACCTTTAGTTTTGGTTTTCACTACGACATTAGTGAAAACTGGAACATAGGAGTAGCGAGTTCATTTACCCCTTTAGATGCTCAAAGACCAACCAGCATTAGTGGCGACGATGATTTTTGGAACTTCAGAGTTGGTTTAACAATTCGTCTGTAGTTTTATTTGCAAAAAGCACTAAAAGTAGTTGCATAATCAGCTGCTAGTTGAGCTAAAACAACACCTTCGCTTGCAAGCTCATCTGCTCTTCTTTTATTGCCTTCTTTTTTAACCTTATCAGAATCTTCTAAGCTTTGATAAGAAAGGTAAAGCATTAAGCCAGCGGCATCACTAACTGCCTTGCAATCTTTAGCTTCCCAGTAACCTAATTCGCTCTTTATTTTTTTCATATCAACATCTTTTTTTTCTTTACGATCATCAGCAAAAGAAATCATGGATGTAGCTATAACAAGTAATGTAAAAAAAAGTTTT
Source organism: uncultured SAR86 cluster bacterium (assembly GCA_902563885.1). GTDB lineage: Bacteria > Pseudomonadota > Gammaproteobacteria > Magnimaribacterales > TMED112 > TMED112. Next base: position 5,189 of record CACEYZ010000006.1, read on the forward strand.
TTCATAATGTTCCTTATATAAAAAAATTATAAGAAATTAAAAATTATTGCAAGCCTGCAGGCCAAGTCAGTGGAACTTGTTGTTGCGGATTAAACACCCTATCTGGACCAAGTACTGGTCGAGCTTTAGCTGCTGCTGCTATCTCTTTCTTGCTTAAAAATTCACTAGGAGTAAGTTTGAACACATCTAAACCTCTTGTAATTTCAGTTCCGTAAATGAACCCTTCATAGAAATATGTTGACCAATATCCACCAGTCGTAAGAGTATCTTTAAAGATTGGACCTCTGTCAAAATAAGCTATTTCCACTGGATTTGATGAGTCAGTAAAGTCCATTATTGACATCCCGCCTTGATACCAAGCTTGAACAAATATATCTCTGTTAGGAATTGGAATGATTGAGCCATTATGTGCAACACAATTTTCTGATTCTGATTGTGGGGCTGGCATCTTGTAATGACTTTTAAATATTAGTTTGCCATCAACAATATCATAGATTGCATCTGCACCCCATGTAAGTGGGTCCCAGGCTCGACATCTTGCTCGACCACCACCACCCCATTCGTCTGTAAATACAACTTTAGTTCCATCGTTATTGAATGTTGCTGAATGCCAGTAAGCAAAACCTGGATCTGTTACTGCATCTATTCTTGTAGGTTTATAAGGATCAGAAATATCAAATAAAATTCCATTTCCTGAGCATGCTCCTGCTGCAATTCCCGCAGAAGGAAACACTGTTATATCGTGACATTGATTTGTTGGTCTTGTGTCTTGAGTTCCATCTCCATGGTCGCCACCTCTCCACAGGCCAGCAATAATACCTTTATCATTATCAGCAAAAACTCTTGGACTACTTACTATTCTTGAGCTTGCAGGATCATTTATAGGAATTTCTATAACATCAATACTGAAGTAAGCGGTACGAGTGTCACCAGCAATATTACCAATACATCCATCCAGTTCATCCTCTTCTCTAACTCTTCCTGTTCCAGAGTTATAAACAATAATTTTGTTATCCGCAGTTGGTCCAGCGACAACAGAGTGGGTGTGTGAGCCTCTGCATGTTTGAACAGCACCTACTTGTTTAGGCCTCTTAATATTTGAGATATCAAAAATTCTTATACCCCTAAAGCGCTCTGGGCTCGCATCTGGTCCAACTCCATCAAGACCACAATCTACACGACCTCTCGTTTCTTCAACAGACATTATCAAAATATTCCCTACAACTGAAACATCACCTTGTCCTCCTGGGCAAACTACTGATGTGATGAGGTTTGGTATGCCATCATCTTGAAGTTCATAAATATTAAATCCATGGTAACTACCGGCTACCAAAAGATTATCTTTAAATGCCATATCAGTATTCGAAAAGGAGAGCATTGGAGATCTCAGTTTTCTTGAAGCCTCCTCAATGGTTAATACTTCATCATCATCTTTTGAGTCAGTATCTTCTGAACCTTTCATCTCAGGATTCTTTGGATCATAAAAACCAGTTGGTTTTTTCAATGAGGCAACTAACTTTAAATTTAAAATGGCTTCTTCAGCTGTATACAAACCTGCCGATAAACCTGCTCTTGGATCAGTTGAAAGGCCTGTAAGAAGTAAATTCATTCTCTCTATCTCAACACCCTGATCATTAACAAGGTCTGAGACAAATTGATTTAAAACTGGATCATAGGCCGAACCACGATAGTCTCTTAGATCTTTAACCATCTCTACGGCACCATCATGGTGATTAATCATTAGTTGTAAAAATTGACGATCAAACTCAACTCCTACTGAACCTCTCAATTGCTCTAGTTGATAATCAGTTGCCATACCTTTCATCATTTTCATCATGCCCATTTTTTTTTCATCTCTATCACTTAACCAGGATTGCATAAAATCAATTTCATCTTTTTGTGAAGCGTCAATTCTGCCTGCTAAATCATTAATATTTTTTGAATTTGTTCTGGACTGCACGTAGGAAGACATTAATACTGCTTGCTCATGGTGCATAATCATACCCTGCAGGAAGTCAACATCAGCCTTAATGTATGAGGAGTCAGCAATTTGGATAGCTTGTTTTTCTCCAATGATTTCACTACTTTGTCCAGGCACACCTGGTTTTATAATTTGAACATCTTCTTGAGCTAAAATTAAGCTACTTAGAAGGGATAAGACTAAGACTGTAATAAATTGATTTTTCATTATTATATTTTAGTTTATCTATAACTTTTTTACTAAAATACAATAAAGGATTGCTATAATTTAATTGTGAAAAAATATAAAACTCTAAAAGAATTTTATCCGTATTATCTAAATGAGCATTCAGATAAAACAACAAAGCTATTTCATTTTATTGGAACAGCGCTTTCAATTTTTTTTATTGTTAGATTAATCATCACGCTCGAGCCTATAAATTTTGTTTTCGCATTACTTTCTGGTTATGGATTTGCATGGGTAAGTCATTTTTTTGTTGAAAAAAATAAACCAGCAACATTTACCTATCCCTTTTATAGCTTGCTTAGCGATTACATGATGTTTTGGGAAATCCTGAAAGGCAAGCACAAGATTTTTTAGGCTGCGCTAAATTTTTAATTCTAGAGACACAGGACAGTGATCTGATGGCTTTTCCATTGCTCTTATCTCGTGATCTATTTCTGATGAAACATACGTATTTTGAAGTCCTTCAGAAAGTAAAAAATGGTCAATTCTTAAACCTCTTTTGGGATTTTGATCGAAGCCTCTAGATCTGTAATCAAACCAGGTACATTTCAGAGATTCACTATTTTTCTCTCTCCAGACATCTTTAAGACCGATATTTGTTAGTTTTTCATACCATTCAAGCTCTTCAGGTAAAAACGCTGTATGACCCTCACGCAACCATCTCTTAATCCCATCCTCATTCATCCCAATATCATTACGATTTGGTGCAATATTGAAATCTCCTGTTAGGACAATATGATTATCTAACCCTGATAAGTACTTAGTAATTCTTTTGTAATATCTATCTTTATATGGAAATTTTAATGGATGTTTACGGTTTTCACCTTGAGGAAAATAGGAATTACATATTGAAATTGTGCCTATTTCAGTTTCATAATCACATTGAATAAATCTTTTTTGTTCTTCGTCTTTACCGCCATCTAAGCCCTTGACTACTTTAATCGGTTCTTCTTTAGAAAAAATTGCAACACCATGAAAAGATTTTTGCCCATAATTAAAATACTTGAAGCCTAAGTTCTCAGGAATTTCAGGAGGAAAATCCTCATCACTTACTTTAATTTCCTGTAAAGCTATTACATCTGGATCATATTTTTTCTTAATTTTCTCAAGCTGATGTGGTCTAGCCCTCATACCGTTGATATTAAAAGATATTATTTTCATTAGATTTTTGCCTCAATTATCTCATATAGAATTTTAGCTGATTGATCAATTTCAGCATCAATTTCAAAGTCTTCATTGTCAATGAAATTCTCAAAATCCTCATATGATGCAAATGGCTCGAGGTTAGATAAGATTCTTCTTTGATTTACTAATTCTAGTGAATTTGCTCTATTGTCTTTATAAATCTGCTTTCTTTCCTCAAGATTTAAAGAAAGTTTAGTCTTTTGTGCTCCTCTAGATTTCTTAATATTACTAAGTGACTGAAAGTATGAAGATTCAGCAATATTTTGATCAAGAATTTTTTTGTATTTACTCTCATTAATTGCTGTCTTTTTAAAAAAAGCAGCTTCAGATATTGTTGTTGGTTTAATAGCTGCAGAATATTTGCTTTCTCCAAATTCTTCAACATCTAGCAAAGTTGGTATTTCAAGATTTGGCTGTACTCCAAAAATCTGAGTTGGCTTGCCTGTCACACGATAATAAAGTGACTCAGTGAGTTTGATTTGACCTAAATTTGTTTTTTTAAATCCCTGAACACTCCCTTTTCCAAAAGTATTTTGACCAATAATTAACCCTCTGTTGTAATCTTGTATTGCTCCAGCAAAAATTTCAGATGCTGATGCAGAAAATTTATTTACTAAAACAATCATTGGCTTATTCCAAGTTTTAATTGATCTCCAAGCTGTATAAACATCTACCTCATCTTCAATTCCTTTAACTTGGACAGTTGGACCATAATCGATGAAAAGTCTTGTTAATTGATCGGCTTCATGCAGATATCCACCAGAATTATTTCGAAGGTCTATAACTATTCCATTAATATTTTTTCTGTTGAACTCCAATAAAGAGTCTCTTACATCATAAGAAACACTTTTGCATGAGAATCCCTGATTTTTGAAACATTCAATATCGCTGTAAAAAGATGGAACTTTTATATATCCAAGATTTTTTCCACCATAATTGATAATTTCTGAAGAGACATCGCTTTCTTCTAAAATAATTTGTCCTCTTTCAAGAGTAACTATTTTTTTCTCATTTTCATTTTCAATTTTTAGCCTTACAAAACTACCTTCCTTACCCCTAATAATTTCAACAATATCATCTAATCTCCATCCAATTACATTAGTTAGTTTCCCTTTTTTCCCTTGCCCAACAGCAAGTACCTTGTCGCCAACATTTATTTCTTTTGATTTAAGCGCAGGCCCTCCAGACATTAACTCTTCTATTCTTGCAGTTTCATTTTTATAACTTAAGACTGCGCCAATCCCTTCAAAAGACAAGTTCATCCGTAAATTCCAATCATCTAAATCTCTATCTGAGAAATAAGTTGCGTGAGGATCTATAAGTGAAAGGAAATTATTTGCTAAAACTGAAAATTTATCTTCTGATCTTGTTTTATTTATGTAAGAAATTCTGTCTGAATACCTTTTATTTAAAATATTTTTTGCTTCATTGAAATTTTCATCCTCAAGAAGAAGGTTCAGTAATTCGTTCTTCACGATTTTTCTATAAAAATCTTTCCTTTCATCCTCATTATTGAAGTAGTCATCTCTATTTTCTAATCCGATATATTCAATTTTTTCAAAATCAAAATTATGTTTATTGAGCAAACTTTTTCTTACCCTAAGTGATTCCTCATAAATATTGTAAAAAGAGTTAGTAGCTAAATTTAATGTTAAAAAGATATCTTTATTTTCTTCGTTGACATCTTTAATTAAACTCACATCATTTTGTGAAAAATAGTTTTTTTGTGAATCAAGCTGATCAATGTAAGCCTCTAAAAAATCCACTTTTTCGAAATAGGCATCCTCTAAATCTAATATAGAAGAAGTCTCAAAGGCTCCTAAAATCGATTTAAATTCATCAGCATAGTTAACTTCAGGCTTATTTTCTGCTGCACAACTTACTAGTATTGTTAATAGAGTTAACTTAAAAAACTTTTTCAATCCCAAACTTCTTCTTCTCCTTTTCAATTGCTTCATCCTTCTTTTGCCAAATCTCTTCGAGGAACTTTCTAAATTCTTCTCTACCTTCATTATCAACGGAATAATCTTTCCCTCTTAAGTGATTTGGGATATCAAATGAATTAATCAACACAGTTGCTTCATTCATATCACCACATAAGAAATCCCAAAATGTTCTTTTTGAGGATCTATATATCAAAGTAATATCAGTCAAAGTATCAATGTAAGGCATTACTTCCAAGGTATAGCCCATGCCACCAATCTTTGGAGGCATTAGATTTTTAAACTTACTTTTTGAATTCTCATATTTTTCCTTATCAATTCTAGTGCCTTCAATAAAACCACATACATTGGTAGGAAATAACTTATAAACTTCACAAGCTCTAATAGTTGCGTTTTTATCATGTTGAGCAAGTTGAGGGTTTTGAATTATATCTTCCTTTTTTCTTCGCTTAACAAAAGGCATGCCTAAACCAATATTTGCTGCCCAAGTTATTGGTAGCCACCAAAGTTCAGCTTTCATAAATATTCTTGGTACAGTAGCTTTAAAATTCGTGAAGTATAAAAAAAGAAAAATATCAGCCCAACTAAGGTGATTAATTGTAGTAAATTGCCATACATCCATTTTGCAATGCTCCATTCCCTCGACCTTATATTTCGGTTTGTGCATCAAGTCTTGAATAAATTTATTACCATTAAGAAAATGCTCTGCTAACTTCTCATTGAATTTAAGGACCCAAATTTTAATTCTCTTTGAGGGAAGAAATCTTAAAAGTCCAGGAGGTATTACTGCTAGTATTATCCAAATAGCATTAAAAAAAATTAAAACAAAGGTTATTGAACCTGTAAAAAGTTTTTTCATTTTATTCTTTGCCACAATGTCTCTAACTCATTTATTTCAAGATCCTTTAAATCAACGTTAACCATGCTTGCTTCATCTTCCATTTTTCTAAATCTTGTTTCAAACTTCAAATTAGCTTTTCTTATAATATCTTCTGGTTCCAGATTATAGTGCCTTGATAAATTTACGAGAGTAAAGAAAAGATCACCTATCTCCTCAGAAATATCCTCTTTTTTTCGAGAGGCCTTTGCTCTTTTTAGTTCATCAATCTCTTCATCAATTTTTCTTAAAACTTCATTTTCATTTTGCCAGTCAAAGCCAACAGATTTTGCTCTTTTTTGAATTTTCTTTGCTCTTGTTAAGCTTGGAAGATTTTTTGGTATGTCATCCATCAGTGAAATTAAGTTTTTTTTCTCTCTTTCCTTCTTTTTTTCTTTTTCCCAAATTTCCAAACTTTCAGATGCACTCATTTCTTGCTTTTTATCGAAAACATGGGGATGTCTTCTGATTAATTTATCATTTAATTCTTTAACAACTTCTTCAAAATTAAAAAGCTTCTTTTCTTCAGCCATACCCGAATGAAAAATAATTTGAAAAAATAAATCACCTAATTCCTCTTTTAAGTCATTAAAATCCTCTCTTTCAATAGCATCGGCAACTTCATATGCCTCCTCAATGGAGCAACTAGCTATTGATTTAAAATCTTGTTCCTTATCCCAAGGACAGCCCTGTGATGGGTCCCTTAACTTCTTAAAGGTTTGCAATAAATTATTTATCTCATCAGTTAATTTGTTCATGAATTTCCTCTAAATCTTCATTAATTACTAGTAGAGCTCTTCCATCAAATGAAGTTTCCTCCTTATTAAGAATAATAAGTTTTGCATTATTTTGTAATGCTATGTTGGGAAACTGATTTGCTGGAGATACTTTCAGTGAAGTTCCTACAGCAATGAAAAAATCACAGTTTTCTGAGGCTTCTTGAGCTTTTTTTAAAGATATTTGAGACAGAGCTTGTCCGAAGGATATTGTATCCACTTTAACGAGACCGTCTTTACAACTATCACAGTTAAGGCTTTGCTGTTTTAAGATATTTTCCTCATAAAATTTCAGTGTTTCATATTGCTGATTACAGGAAAGGCATGAAGACGTATGTACAGAACCATGTATTTCAACTATTTGATCTTTAAATTTTTGAGATCTATGAAGTCCATCTATATTTTGAGCAATATGTATGTTCTCAGGTCTTCTGCTAAGTATTTTATTAATGAAATTATGCATCTTTGAAGGAGAGCTATTTCTTATTTTATTGAGTATTTCAAAGTTATTTCTCCAAGACTTAATTCTACTCATTTCGCTTTTCTGGAATTCTTGAAAAGTTACTGGAGTATTTTTTTTCCAGAAACCATCTGGATCAGATCTAAAGTCAGGTAGGCCAGATGAAGTGCTGAGCCCAGCACCAGATAGGAAAGTAAATTTGCTATTTTTTTGTAGTATTTTTTTTAATTCAGTAAAATCTTGTTTCAATGTACAAATATAAAAAAGTTTTAATTGCTGCTTATGATATAAATAAATCAAAAGAAGCACTAACAAAAATACAAACCATTCTCTCGAAGAATGATGTAAATTTTGAAACTTTTTTACCTGGAAGCAAACTTAAAGATGAAAAAAGTTTTGACCTTATTTTGGTAGTTGGTGGTGATGGTTCTATGCTCTCAGCTGCAAAGAGCTTCAATAATCTTCAAATACCATTCTTAGGAATAAACCTTGGCAAAGTTGGATTTATGGCTGATCTAGAATATGGAGATGTAGATAGTGCTTTAATAGAGGTTCTAAAAGGAGAGTGTCAAATAGAGCAAAGAGAATTTTTAGAATGTAAATATGAAGGTAAAAGTTTCAGCGCTTTTAATGAAATAGTTCTCCACACACAAAAAAGTTACAAACTCATCGAATTTGAAGTGAAAATAGATAAGAATTTTGTTTATAACAAAAGAGCTGACGGTTTAATAATCTCTACTGCAACAGGATCAACTGCGTATTCTCTTTCAGCTGGCGGCCCAATACTTACACCTTTATTAGAGGCCTTCGTAATAACATCTCTAAATCCCTTATCTCTTTCAGCAAGGCCACTAATAATTCCTAGCGATTCAAAAATTTCTGTAGAAGTTGTTGATAATCCTGAAGATACAGAATGTTTTATTATTTTAGATGGAAATGAGGAAATACCGTTAAAAGGAGATAGTAGAATTTTCTATGCTCACAAATCTCAAAGCCAATTCAAATTAATACATCCGAAAGAACATGACTTTTTTGAAGCATGTAGAGAAAAATTAAACTGGAGCATTTCCCAAGAGGGGAAATAGTCCCTTTATCTTGTATAATTCACAGAATAATGAGTGTTAAAAAAGCAGTTTTTCCAGTAGCGGGGTTTGGGACAAGATTTTTGCCAGCCACTAAAGCTACACCAAAAGAAATGCTTCCAATAGTTGATAAACCAATTGTTCAATATGCAGTTGAGGAGGCTTATGAAGCCGGTATAAGAGAATTCATATTTATAACACACCATGCTAAAAGAGCTATAGAAGATCATTTCGACCAAAACAAAGAGCTACATGAAAAATTGATTAACGATAAAAAGTTAGAACTAGCTAAATCTATTGAAAAAATAGGTGGTGCAGAAACAAAATTTACATATATAAGACAAGATGAGCCAAAAGGCTTAGGGCATGCAATTGGATGCGCTCAACACATAATTCAAAAGGAAGAGCATTTTGCGGTAATTCTTGCAGATGATTTAATGATGGTTCAAGGTGAAAATGTGATGCAACAAATGATAAGTGTTAATGAAAAGTACAATAAACAGGTAATTGGGCTAGAAAAAATTGATGGTGAAGATATTTCAAAATTTGGAGTAGTTGCAGTCGAGAAAAGCGAAGAAAAAGTCAATTTTTTAAGTGATATTGTCGAAAAACCAAACTACAATGAAGCTCCTTCAAATTTAGCAGTAGTTGGAAGATACATCTTTAAAGACTCAATTTTTAAATTCATTGACAACGAAAATCCAGGAAAAAATAATGAAATTCAAATAACCGATGCTATCCAAAAAGACATAGAGAATTTTGTAGGTTATGAATTTGATGGTAAAAGATTCGACTGTGGTAGTAAGATTGGATACTTAAAAGCTAATTTAGAATTTGGTCTTCAAGATAACACTTTGAAAGATGAATTTACTGAATATTTAAAAGGTAAGAAAAATTTATAAGAATCTTAGAAAAATAATATTTTTATTTCCACCAGAATTTGCGCAAAAAATTTCCCATATTTATCTAAAACTTTTTTCTTGGGCTTACAAAGAAAGAGGCAACGAACCAAAAAAGAATATTAAAGGATTAGAGTTAAAGAATAGATTAGGCTTAGCTGCAGGGCTTGATAAAAATGGCGAGCTTATTGAAGAAATGTCTAATTTGGGATTTGGTTTTATTGAGATTGGAACAGTTACTCCGAAAAAACAATTTGGAAACAAAAAACCAAGAATATTTAGAATTGAAAAAGAAGACTCTCTTTTGAATAGCTTGGGTTTCAATAATAAAGGTGCAGCATATGTTAAAAAGAAACTTCAAGCATTAAAAAAGAAAGATATTGTTATTGGTGCAAATATTGGTCCGAATAAGAATACTGAATCAAATAAAAGAAAAGAAGATTACTCTTATTGTTTCAATGAGCTAGCAGATTTTGTAGATTACATAGTCTTAAATATTTCTTCTCCAAATACACCAGATCTTAGAGATTTACATAACATTGAAAATTTGCAAGAAATTATTGAATGCATTTTAAAAGAAAAAGTAAACAACGATTACTCAGGAAAAATATTTTTAAAACTATCTCCAGATGAAAAAAAATCTAAAACGGAAGCAGTAATTAATCTGGTAAATTCAATGGATATTGATGGGGTGATTGCTTCAAATACTTCCGATGATAACCTATTAAAATCAGCCTTAGGAGTATCTCAAAAGCCAGGAGGCATATCTGGCAAACCACTAAAAAATAAATCTAATGAATTACTTAAGTTAGTGAAGAGCAAAATTAATCCTAAAAAAATTATTGTTGCAGTTGGTGGTGTTTTTGATGTAGATTCTTATAACGAAAAAATCGAACTGGGTGCAGATTTAGTTCAACTTTATACTGGACTTATCTATGAAGGCCCTAATATCGTTAAAAGAATTTTGAATAATGGCAAATAAATCTTTAGTAATTGTTGAATCGCCTTCAAAGGCAAAAACAATAGGTAAGTACCTTGGTCCTGAGTATTTGGTGAAATCTAGTGTTGGACATATTCGAAGATTAACAAGTGGAAAAAAAGCCATTGACCCGAAAGACTGGTCTGTTTCATATGAAATTGATCCAAAGAAAACAAAAGTTGTTCAAGATTTAAAAAAATCTGCTAAAGGAGTTGATAAAGTGTTTTTAGCTACTGACTTGGATAGAGAGGGAGAAGCAATTGCATGGCACTTAAAAGAAATTCTCGGTAAGAACCATAATTATAAAAGAGTTAGATTTAATGAAATTACAAAGTCAGCAATTAAAAGAGCTTTTGAAGACCCAACAGATTTAAATGAGGGCCTTATCGACGCACAAAAAACAAGAAGGATTTTAGATAGAATTGTAGGATACGACTTATCCAGTTTTCTTTGGAAAAAAATTGGAAGTTACGGAAAGCTTTCGGCTGGAAGGGTTCAGTCTGTTGCAGTAAAGCTTGTAGTTGAAAAGGAGAGGGAAATTAAAGCCTTTTCTCCAGAGGAATATTGGGAAATTGAAGTAAAAGTAAAACATGAAGAAAGAAATATTACTTTTAAATTGAATGTTAAAAAATCAGATCTAAAACTTTCGAATATTGATGAAGCAAAACAAATATCTGAAAAATTACTTAATAATGAAATTGAAATTACTGACAATGATAAAACTAAACGTAAAATTCCTATAAAGCCGCCTTTTATCACTTCTACACTTCAACAAACTTCAAGCTCCATGTTAGGATTCAGCCTTTCAAAAACAATGAAGTTAGCACAAGATTTATATGCTGCTGGTTACATTTCATATATGAGAACAGACTCTCCAAATCTAAGCATTCTTTCGCAAAACAATTGCAAACAATATCTTCTAGAAAAATTTGGCGACACTTACTCAGAGCCTAGGAATTTTTCTGCTAAAACCTCAAATTCACAAGAAGCTCATGAAGCAATAAGACCAACAGATATCAATTTAGAGGCAGATCAAATAACTATGAGTGCTGATCACGTTAAATTGTATAAGCTGATTTGGCAACGTTTTGCAGCTTCACAGATGCCTCAACCGGAGATAGAAACCAATGCTATCAAGGCTGTATGTGATGGTTTAGTTTTTGAAACTTCCCTAAGTTCTGTAACTTTTGATGGCTTTTATAAAGTTATGCCACCTCCAAAATCATCATATGTTGATTACGATTTATCTTCTTTAAGCATCGGTCTTTCAAAGAAAATAGATGAGGTTGAAAAGTCACAACATTTTACTAAACCTCCATCTAGATATTCTGAAGCTAGTCTAGTAAAAGAGCTCGAAAAAAGGGGCATTGGAAGACCTTCCACTTATCAAGAAATTATTACAAATATTCAAGATAGAGGCTATGTTAAAAGTGTAAGTAAGAGACTTTTTGCTACAAAAATTGCAAATTTAATTTCAGATCGATTAAACAAAGGATTTTCACAAATTATGGACTATGGATTTACTGCAGATATGGAAAGAAATTTAGATGAAATAGCCTCAGGGAAGTTGGTTTGGAGAAATTTACTTGAAAAATTTTCAGATGAATTTGAGCAGGCAAAAGAACAAGCCGAAGACCTCATGGAAAGAAATAAACCTATTGATACTCAAATTATTTGTGATTGTGGAAGAAGTAAAAGAATGCAATTGAGAACAAACCAAAGTGGTCAGTTCCTAGGTTGCGAGGCTTTTATACTAGAAGGAGATGAGCAATGTAAGAATACTCTTTCACTTTTAGATGAAGAGTTATTTTCAGATAGTGATGATAAAGAAGCGGAAAGTATCTTTAATAAAACTAAATGTCCAATATGTAATTCTGCTATGGATGGATACATTATAGACAGTAAAAGAAAACTTGAAATTTGCTCAAATTCGCCAATTTGTCCTGGAACACTACTTGTTGAAGGAGAATTTATTAAACCAAAAAATGACGATGAAGAGTTTATAGATTGCCATAAATGTGATGGTCAAATGGAATTAAAACTTGGTAGATTCGGTAAATACTTTGCTTGTCAGAAATGTGATGCTACTCGTCAGATAATGAAAAATGGTGAGCTCAAGCCAATCTTTATGGACCCTATAAAACTTGAGGGTTTGCGTTGTGAAAAGTGTGATGATTTTTATCTGCTGCGTGATAGTCTTAAGGGCTTGTTCCTTGCTGCTTCACAATTTCCAAAGAATCGTGAAACAAGAGCAATTACAGTTAATGAATTAAAACCAGTAACAGACAAACTTCCAGAGAAATATAGTTACTTTGCTAAAGCGCCAGAAGTTGATGATGATGGAGATGATTTGGTCGTTAGATTTAACAAAAAAAGCGGAGATCACCTATTATCAGCAGAAGTCAAAGGGAAGAAAAAAAAGTATTTCTATTTCTTTAATGGATCAAGCTGGGAACAAAAACCAAGAGATTAGCAAAAAGACTTTAAATATTTCTAAAAGAGCATACTATTAAATTATGTCTAAATATTTAGAATTAGTCGAAGTATCCGAAGGTGTAATTGTTCTTAGAAGATCTGATAACAAAAACTCACATCTAGTAAAAATTGAATTTTCAGAAGAGGTAAAAAAACTCCTTAACGGTATGGAGTTTGATGTAGCAAAAGAGATGATTAAATCTGGAATTGAAAGCTTAAATGCTGACATAAATTTAGATAATCTGGATGAAGACTTATTTGAAAATATTTTTAAGCAAGATACTCGGGACAGAGTTTTACACTAAAATTTACAAGACGTCTTCTCTAACGACTCCTACAGCTATACCTTCTAAAGAAAAGCCTGAATTCTGATCTATAAGAATGTCGTTATAATTTTTATTTTCCGATACAAGTTTAATTTTGCCATTTTCTTGAACAAATCTTTTTAGCGTAACTTCTTCCTCTAGTCTAGCAACAACAACCGAACCATTCTCTGCGGTCGATGCTTTTTTTACACCTACAAGATCGTTTTCGATAATTCCGATATCTTTCATACTGTCGCCTTTAACTCTCAAGAAAAAATCCACTGGAGATGAAATTGGATTTGTAGGAATATATTTTTCAATATTTTCAACTGCAGATATAGGTGAACCTGCTGCCACTCTGCCTACAATTGGAATGCCTGAATATTCTTCGACTAATTTAAGCCCTCTAGATGAATCAGGAACCTTTAATAGAACACCTTTCTTAACAAGAGCTTTTATATGTGATTCTGCAGCATTTACCGATTTAAAACCCATTATTTTTGCTATTTCTGCTCTTGTTGGAGGATAGCCATAATCATTGACATGTCCTTTAATTACATCGAAAATTTTGAACTGTTGTTCGGTAAGGTTTATCATATACTGTAATTATATACAGTTAATTTTTATTTAACAAATTTATGTCTATTTTGAAAATTGGTATCAGCTCAAGAGCTCTCTTTGATTTAAAAGATAGCCATAAGATTTTTAAAGAAAAAGGAATCGAAGAATATGCTAAATACCAAAGAAAAAATGAGGATAATGCACTAAAAAAAGGTGTTGCCTTTGCTTTGGTTGAAAAGCTTCTGAGAATGAATAAACCTAAAAAAAAGATAGTGGAGGTAATCTTACTTTCTCGTAATAGTTCAGATACAGGTTTAAGGATTTTTAATTCAATTGAAAAAAATAATCTTGATATTACAAGAGCAGTTTTTTCTGGGGGAGAAAGCCCATTTCCATATGTAGATGCATTAGATATAGATTTATTCTTATCTGCTGATGTGAATGATGTGAAAGTTGCTGTAGAAAATAATATTGCCGCTGCTCATATCTTTACCGACAACTATAAACCATCAACTAGCAATGAGTTAAGAATTGGTTTCGATGCAGACGCGGTGATATTCTCTGATGAAGCTGAAAGAACATACAAACAAAAGGGGTTAAAAAAATATTTAAAGGAAGAAGGGAGGTCAAAAAAACTCATGAATCCAGGACCATTCAACGGGTTTTTAAAAAAATTGAATATAATCCAATCAAAATTTTCTGTAAAAAATTGTCCAATTAGAATAGCTTTAGTAACTGCTAGGGCTGCGCCTGCCCATAAAAGAGTTATAAATACACTAAGAAAAGAGAATATTAGAATTGATGAAACTTTTTTTTTAGGAGGATTACCTAAAGGTAAATTTTTAGAAGGATTTTCAGCAGATATATTTTTTGATGACCTCACTGAAAATTGCATTGAAGCAACTAGTCATGTTTCAACTGGTCATGTACCATACGGGATAAATAATCCTAAATGAAAATACTTTGTACTGATCTTGAAGGAACATTAGCTCCAGAAATTTGGCAAGAGCTTGGTGAGCATTTAAATATTCCTGAACTCAATCTAACCACAAGAGATATTCCTAATTTTGAGGATTTAATGAAGCAAAGAATGGAAACTCTCAAGAAAAATGAAATAAAATTTTCAGAAATTAAAAAATTTTTAGCATCCATTGAGCCATTTGAGGGCGCGAAAAATTTTTTGAGTGGATTAAAAAACAAATATCAGGTTGTAATCGTTTCAGACACATTCTATGAATTGGGCCTTCCAGTAGTGGAAAAACTCGGAAACTATCCAATTTTGTGCCACCATCTTGAAATTGAGGATGATTATATCTCTGGGTATGAAAAAAGGCAGGACTATCCAAAAAAGTCTGTTATACAAGGCTTTTCAAAGATGAATTTTGAGTGTTTTTGTATTGGAGACTCGTACAACGATATTCAAATGATTGATGAAGCTAAAGGAGCATTTATTTTTGCACCAGATGAAATAAAAAAATTACGACCTGATATAATTTCTTTCGATAATTATGAAGATTTACAAAATCATCTTTTAAAATGAACAAATATAGTCTAGAAAACTATTCTCGCCCGACACTTCAAATGCCTCATGGAAAAAAGAAACTGTTATTGCATAGTTGTTGTGCGCCTTGTGCAGGTGAAATAATGGAAGCAGTTGCAGCATCTGATATTGATACCTCAATTTTTTTCTATAATCCAAATATTCATCCTAAAGAGGAATATGAAATTAGAAAGGATGAGAATATTCGCTTTGCTAAAAAACTTGATTTTGATTTTATTGATGCTGATTATGATAAAGATAATTGGTTTGATAGAGTCAAAGGTCTTGAGAATAAACCAGAAAGAGGAGAAAGATGCACGGTATGTTTTGATATGCGTTTTGAGAGGACAGCGTTGTATGCATATGAAAATAAGTATGATGTGTTTGCTACAACTCTTGGAATATCAAGATGGAAAGATTTAAATCAAATTAATAAATCTGGTTTAAAAGCTGCAAACCGTTATAATGATTTGGCTTTTTGGGATTTTGATTGGAGAAAGCAGGGTGGCTCATCTAGAATGCTAGAAATTTCAAAAAAAGAAAAATTTTATAAGCAAGAATATTGTGGATGTGTTTACAGTCTCAGAGACACTAATAGGTGGAGAAAATCTAATAATCGAGACATTATCAAAAGAGGAATAAATTTTTACGAAATAAAATGACAAAAAAATTAGAGGGAGCAGGTCTAAGAGGTCAGTCAGCAGGGCAAACTTCTCTATCAACTGTTGAGCAAGAGGGCTCACTCAGATATCTTGGGTATAGCATTGAGGATTTAGCAAAAAATGCTTCTTTTGAAGAAGTTGCATACTTGCTACTTCTTGGACAGTTGCCTAATTCTAATCAGCTTCATGATTTTGAAAATGAGCTTTTTGAACTTAGAGCAATGCCAACTTCTTTAGTGAGTGTACTTGAGTCAATTCCTTCATCAGCTCACCCAATGGAAGTTATTAGAACCATCGTTTCCTATATGGGAGTAATTGAGCCTGAAAAATCTTTCGAAGATCAGCTCCACATAGCAAAAAGACTTTTAGGTGTTACTACTTCAGCAATAGTTTATTGGTATGTATTTTCTCATGAAAACAAAAAAATAGATCAAGAAACAGGAGAAAAGTCGTTAGCAGCTCATTTTCTTAAATTGTTGAGACAAGAGGAAATACCTGAACTTCATCAAAAAACTTTAGATGTGTCACTTACTTTATATGCTGAGCATGAATTTAATGCATCAACATTCACTGGGAGAGTTTGTGCATCGACTTTATCTGATTTGCATTCCTGTCTTACAGCTGCAGTTGGTAGTTTGAGGGGGCCACTTCACGGTGGTGCTAACGAGGAGGCTATGGTTATGCTTCAAGAAGTGCAATCTGTCGAGAGTGTAAAAAATTATGTCGACCAAAAGCTTCAAAACAAAGAAAAGATTATGGGATTTGGTCATGCTGTCTATTCTGTCAAAGATCCAAGAAGCAATATTATTAAAGATTTCTCTGAGAAATTGAGTAAAGATCATGCAGATAAACTGCTTCATGATATTGCTGAAGAAATGGAAACCTATATGTGGGAATTAAAGAAACTATTTCCAAATACAGATTTTTTTCATGCTCCCGCTTATCATTACATTGGAATACCAACCAAACTTTTTACTCCACTTTTTGCAATTGCGAGAATAGTAGGTTGGTCTGCACACGCATTTGAGCAAAGGGGTAATAACAGAATCATAAGACCTAGTGCAGATTATATCGGCCCTGAAGATAGAGAATGGATTGATATTAAATCAAGGTAATGCCAAATTTCGATCCTATAATTAAAAAGATAACTGATTATGTTCAATCTTTTGAAGCAAAAGAAAATAGTCTGCTAGAGGCGAAAACCTGTTTTTTTGATAGTCTTGCCTGCTCATTTCTTGCATTAGAATATGATCAGGTCCAAAAATTTTGTTCAATTGAATACATAAAAAATTCTACAGGCTCTTCAAGAGTTGTAGGTACTGATATCAAATCAAATCCTGTTGAAGCTGCATTTTTAAATGGTGCATTAATTAGATGGCTAGATTTTAATGATACTTGGTTAGCAAAAGAGTGGGGGCATCCTTCAGATAATCTCGCAGCTATTTTATCAATGCATGATTATTTAAAAGTTGAAAGAAATAAAAATTATTCATTCAAAGATTTATTAAATCTAATGGTGATTGCCCATGAAGTGCAAGGATGTTTGGCTATTGAAAATAGCTTAAATGAGGTTGGAATAGATCATGTTGCATTTGTGAAGGTTGCCTCTGCAGCAATTGCTTCAAAAATGCTTGGACAAGGCTCACAGAAAATGAATTCAACTATTAGTAACTCTTTTATTGACGGGCAAAGCCTCAGAACTTATCGTCATTTTCCAAATACAGGCACTAGAAAGAGTTGGGCTGCAGGCGACGCATCTGCTAGAGGGATAAAGCAGGCTTTTATTTCAGAAGTTAGTGAAGAAATATATCCGTCAGCCTTGTCAGCTAAAACTTGGGGCTTTAATGATGTGATTATGAAGAAAGATTCTCTAAAGCTACAAAGAGAATTGGGCTCATATGTTATGGACAATATCCTTTATAAAGTAAACTTTCCTGCAGAGTTTCACGCTCAAACTGCTGCCGAAGCTGCTATAAACCTAAAAAAATCAAATGAATTTAAGATAGAAGATATTGAGCAGGTTGAGATTCATACTCAAGAGCCAGGTGTAAGAATTATTTCTAAACAGGGACCTTTAAAAAATTATGCAGACAGAGATCACTGTATCGAATATATAGTTGCGTGGTGCTTAATTTATGGGAGTTTAAATTCAGATTCATATAGTGATGCTTCCTCAAAGGATCCTCAAATTGAATACATCAGAAATTGCACTGTTACCAAAGAGGATAAAAATTACACCAAAAGCTATTATGATTTAAATGATAGAGCTATTGGAAACAAAGTTTCGGTTAAACTTAATAATGGAATTGTGTTTCACGAAGAAGTTAAGTATCCATTAGGGCACAAACAAAGAAGAGAAGAGTCAAAACCTTTCCTTAAGGAAAAATTTTTAATGGCGATTGAAAAATTTGGTGTAGATGCTGAATATTTAATGGAAGTTTATGAAAGCAATAATTTAGATGATGTTGATATTTCCAATATCTTAGACAGAATATACAAATAATATGTCCGGAAATACTTTTGGTAAAATTTTTAAATTGACTACATTTGGTGAAAGTCATGGTATTGCTTTGGGAGGTGTAATAGATGGTTGTCCTCCAAATATTGAGATAAATGAGATAGATATTCAGAAAGAGCTAGATAGAAGAAAGCCAGGCCAATCAAAATATGTTACCCAAAGAAAAGAATCAGACAAAGTTGAAATACTTTCAGGAGTATTTGAAGGTAAGACGACAGGTACTCCTATCGGTTTATTGGTCAGAAATACTGATCAGAAGTCTAAAGATTACGAAAACATAAAAGATAAATTTAGGCCAGGCCATGCAGATTTCACTTATCAACTAAAGTATGGAATAAGAGACTTCAGAGGAGGTGGCAGAGCGAGTGCAAGAGAGACAGTTATGCGGGTAGCTGGAGGAGCTATTGCAAAGAAAGTTTTAGAAAAAAAAGGAGTAATAGTTAGAGCAGGAGTGATGCAAATTGGCGATGTTGTGGCTGATTCATATGACTTTAGTGATGTAAGAAAAAATAATTTTAACTTCTTAGATAAATCAAAGGTTAAATCTCTCGAAAACTTTTTTAAAGAGCTTATCAAGGATCAAGATTCAATTGGTGCAAAGATTCTAGTTAATATTAATGGACTGGAGCCTGGTATCGGTTCTCCAGTATTTTCAAAACTTGATGCTGAGTTAGCTAAAGCGCTAATGAGTGTAAATGCTGTCAAAGCAATTGAAGTTGGAACAGGTGTGGATAGTGTCACAATGAGAGGTTCAGAAAATAGAGATATCATTTCAGTAGATGGCTTTGAAACAAATAATTCAGGAGGAATTTTAGGAGGTATTTCAAATGGAGATGATATAAATATATTTGCTTCACTTAAACCAACATCAAGCATTTCCCAAAAAACCACAACTACCAATATAGACAATCAAAAAGTAGATCTTGAAGTCAAGGGAAGACATGACCCTTGTGTAGGTTTAAGAGCAGCTCCAATTCTTGAAGCAATGGTAGCGCTTACAATCATTGACCACATGTTAATTGATAAAGCACAATGTTTTGATGTGGAGCGTAAAACGTAATTATCTGTAAATGAATTATCTTTATCAAATAGATTACAAGGTTCTCCAAGATTTCGGCGAAAGGATATTTAAAAGTCCTAATGACACAAAAATCAATTTTCTAGAAAATCTAAACTTTTCAAACTTTGATGTTGATACTATTTTCATCCTTTTAGTTTTGGTAATTTTCTTTATTTTTTTAGCACTAGATAAGTCAAATAAAAAATCAAAAAAAATAATACTTACTCCAAAGCCTCAAATATATGAAAAGTCGGTGAATGAGGCCAAGAAAATTAAAAACAAGAAAAAATCAATCAAAAGGAAGAGTAATGAAATCAGTGCCGATGAGGTAAAACAAAAAATTGATCTTGCCGTTGCTTACATAGAAATGGGCGAGAAAAAAAATGCCAGAACAACAATAAATCAACTTAAAAAATTCAATTTATCAGCTGTAGAAAAAAAATTAATTAAAGATCTAAATAAAAACCTGTAATCATGAATCGTTATTTTGCTCAGGTTGAGTACAAAGGGACTAATTATAAAGGTTTTCAAAAACAAAAAAACTCAAAACAAACAATTCAACAAAAGATTGAATTTGCTTTGAGCAAAGTTGCAAATGAAAAGATAAGCGTAGTGTGTGCAGGAAGAACAGATGCTGGAGTTCATGCTACAAATCAAATAGTTCATTTCGATTCAAAATCAAAAAGAGAAAAAAAATCTTGGATATCTGGAACAAACAGATATCTTCCAAATGACATATCTTTGATAAATATAGGCAAAACAAGTGATGATTTTCATGCACGTTTTGATGCCAAAAAAAGAACTTACATTTATATAATAAAAAATTCTGAAGTTCCCCTAGGTATAGAGTTTGATAACTTTCTATGGATCAGATCAAGGTTGAACGAGAAGCAAATGAATAGAGCTGCAAAAAAATTATTAGGAGAGCAAGATTTTTCTTCATTTAGGGCTTCAGGCTGTCAATCAAAATCAGTAATTAGACGAATTTATAAATCTAATGTAACTAGGAAAGGAAATTATCTGATTTTTGAAGTTACTGCTAATGCTTTTTTATTAAATATGATAAGAATTATTGTTGGCACACTTATAAAAGTAGGAAGAAGCGAAATTACTCCAGAAGACTTTGAAAACATCATTAGAAAAAGGGATAGAAAACTAGCTGGTAGAACTATTGAAGCAAAGGGGTTATATTTTGTTGGTCCAGAGTATAATAATCTGGACTATAAGGTGAACAAGGTTTTTGTAAATGAATTGGATTAAAGATTTCATACCCAACATTAAAAGAAACATATCTCAGACTTTTGGGAGTGAGAAAGATAGTAAAGTTCCAGAGGGCTTGTGGCAATCGTGTGATAACTGTGGCTCTATTTTATATATTCCTGAATTAAAGAAAAATTCTTTTGTTTGCTCTAAGTGCTCATATCATTTAAAGATAAATACTCAACAAAGAATTGAAATTACTTTTGATAAAGATAGCTATCAAAGTTTAAATGAAGAAGAAAAGTTCAGAGATTTTCTAGATTTTAGAGATACAAAGAAATATAAAGATAGATTTCAAGAAGCTTCAAAAAAATCAAACTGTGATGAAGCTCTTTCAATAGGAATTGGAGAAATAAAGGGTATTCAGGTAACGACAGCAATATTTGAATTTGATTTTTTAGGAGGCTCAATGGGAGCAATCGTTGGAAAGCGTTTTGCTGATATTGTTGATCTTAGTCTAAAGAAAAAAATTCCATTAGTTTGTTTTTCAACTAGTGGAGGTGCAAGAATGCAAGAATCTATGATTTCTTTATTTCAAATGGGGAAAACTTCAGCAGCAGTTAAACGGCTTAAAAATTCAAAAATTCCTTTTATTTCTATTTTAGTAGACCCTTGCTATGGAGGAGTATCTGCAAGTTTGGCAATGCTTGGTGACTTAGTAATTTCTGAGCCTAAAGCTCGAATAGGTTTTGCTGGCAAAAGGGTAATAAAAGATACAGTCAAAGAGGACTTACCTAAAGATTTTCAAACTGCGGAAAAGTTACTAGAAAAGGGATTCATCGATAAAATTATAGATAGAAAAAATTTGAGAGAATTTTTATCAAAAATATTTAAAATTTTGGGTCAGACTTGAGAGATTTATTCAAAAATTTATTAGGTTTGCTCATCTTCCTAACAATTATCTATACACTCTATTTAATTTACAGCGTAACTGATTTTTTAAATTCTGAGGAGAGCCGCATGAAAGTAAGTGATTTCGAGCAAGAAATTTTTCAAAAAGAAACAGATTTAGATACTCTAAGAAATGAATTTAACAAAAATGATATAAAATCCTCATTAGAGGATATAAAACTCAATTTTGACGGAACACCAGTAAGTTGGGTAATAAAAATTAACATAAAAGATATATCAATAAGCGAAGAAACTTTTCGAGAACAGCTATTCAATGAAGGTTTCCAAACTCTTATAAATAATGAATTTGTGATTGTTGGACCTTATGTTGATAAATCTAGACTTGAAATTGTTCTAGAGTATTTAAATAGCAATACAGCTTTAGATAATTTAATAATCGAAGAATGGTAGATTTGAGCTTTAGTGTATTAGATATCTTGCTTTTAACAGGAGTTATTCTGTTATTTTTTAGAGTGAGAAAAAATGGATCATTGAGAGAATTGGTATACATTTCCATTCTTTTTTTATATTCGTACGTCGTTTTAAATAATATGAAGGCAGT
The DNA here is from genome assembly GCA_902563885.1 of uncultured SAR86 cluster bacterium. Lineage (GTDB taxonomy): Bacteria > Pseudomonadota > Gammaproteobacteria > Magnimaribacterales > TMED112 > TMED112. The sequence goes on from CACEYZ010000006.1 coordinate 27,430, forward strand.
ACATGATTATTTTTTAGAGCAGGGATTTGACTATGCCGATGCGATTTACAATGTCTTTATTGCAATATTTGCCACGGCTGGTTTACCTTTTATTAATTTTTTCATTTCTTTTTACATTCCAAAGCTAAGTGGTATTGCTAATCTTTCAATTGGATGCTTGATAGCTTTGTTTAGATATTTATTATTAATTTATTTAGTTTTAACTTTATTTCCTAACCTTTACGATATATCTTTATTTGCAAATTCATTTGTAATTAATGTGATGTTGTCTTACGTGGAAAATATTTATATTTATCTTCTTAGCTAATGTGTGGAATTGTTGGAGTTGTTCAGGATAAAGATTGTTTTACTGAGCTCTACGATGCTCTAGTAATGCTTCAGCATAGAGGACAAGATGCAGCAGGAATTACGATATGTAATGGTGACCACTTAAATTCAAGAAAATCAAAGGGTCTTGTGCGTGAAGTTTTTAGTCAGAATCACTTCGAAAGATTAAGAGGAAACTATGGAATTGGTCATGTTAGATACCCGACAGCAGGAGGTAATACAAAAGAATACGCTCAGCCAATGTACGTTAATTCGCCATATGGCATTTCCTTGGCTCATAATGGAAATTTATCAAATACTCCCGATTTAGCTAAAGAACTTTTTCACAGCGATTTGAGACATATTTCAACTGATTCTGATTCAGAAGTTTTACTCAATATTCTTGCTCATGAAATTTCAAAACATAAAGAAAAAGATCCAAGTCCGGAGATATTCTTTGAAGCAATTTCTAACACTTTTCTAAGATGCGAAGGGAGTATAAGTGTTGTTTCAATTATTACCGATTATGGGCTTCTTGCCTTCAGAGATAAGTTAGGAATAAGGCCTTTAATTCTTGGTTCAAGAGAAAATGAATCTGGAGGTTTAGACTATATGGTTGCTTCTGAGAGTGCAGCCTTCCACTCCAATGGTTTCAAGATCAAAAGAGATATTGCTCCGGGAGAGGCAGTATTTATCACTTTCGATGGACAGCTTTTTTCAAATCAATGCGAAGAAGAACCAAAACTCACTCCCTGTTTATTCGAATTTGTATATTTTGCTAGACCAGATTCAATTATTGATGGAGTTAGTGTTTATGAAGCTAGACAGAATATGGGAGAAAGATTGGCAAAAAAAATTAAATCTGAGATTCCTCTTGATGATATTGATGTTGTCATGCCAATACCTGAGAGTTCAATAGTCAGTGGGACAAAAGTAGCCGAGTATCTCGATAAACAAATTGCCTATGGCTTCGTAAAAAACAGGTATGTCGGAAGAACCTTTATTATGCCTGAGCAGAATTTAAGAAAAACTTCTGTCAAAAGAAAACTTAGTCCAATCTACAGTGAATTTAAAGATAAAAAAATCCTTTTAGTTGATGATTCAATAGTGCGGGGAACAACTATGAAAGAAATTGTTAAGATGTGCTATTCCGCCGGAGCTAAGTTAGTTTCTGTTGCCTCAGCTGCAGCTCCTGTAAAACATCCCAATGTCTATGGTATTGATATGGCAGCGAAGGGCGAATTAATAGCGAGTACTAGAGATATTGAGGAGATTAAAAAATTCATTGGCTGCGATTATTTGATTTATCAAGATTTAAACGAGCTTGTTGATTCTGTAACATCTTTGAGCGATAAGATTATTGACGTTGAGAAATCTATCTTTGATGGTAAATATCCCACAAATATCACTCAAGAGTATTTAGAAGTTTTGGCGAAGAGAAGAGGCTCTAAGATTTAATTTCTTCAATATCTAAGTGTGCAATATCTAAGTTTCTTACTTTTTTTAGATAATCTTCAATTTCATTAAAATTCATATATCGGAAAACTTCTGACGACATGGTATTCAATTCTTGCATGTATTCGACATATTCCTCTTTAGTAGGTATTTTTCCAAGAAGAGAAGAAATAGCTGTTACTTCAGAAGAGGCAAGGTATACATTACATCCATCTCCCATCCTATTTGGAAAGTTTCTTGTAGATGTAGAAACCATTGTCGCTCCATCAGCTGCTCTTGCCTGATTTCCCATGCATAAAGAACATCCTGGAATCTCAACTTGAGCTTGTGAATCTTTAAAAATATCATAATATCCTTCAGCAGTTAATTGATGTTCATCCATTCTTGTTGGTGGAACTATCCAAAGTTTTGATTTAGCTTTACCATGTCTTTCTAAAAGCTTACCTGCAGCTCTAAAGTGCCCAATATTTGTCATGCATGAGCCAATAAATCCTTCGTCTACTTTATCACCGGCAACATCACCTAGTTTTTTGACATCATCAGGATCATTTGGACAACATAATAATGGCTCATTAATTTCCTCAAGAGGTATATCTATAACTGCTGCATATTCCGCATCCTTATCTGCAGACATCAATACAGGATTTTCAATCCACTTTTCCATTGCTCTAGCTCTTCTTTCAAGGGTTTTTGCATCACTATACCCCTCTGAAATCATCCACCTCAGAAGTGTAATATTTGATTTTAAGTATTCGATAATGGGTTCTTCATCGAGTTTTACAGTACAACCAGAGGACGATCTTTCTGCAGATGCGTCACTAAGTTCAAAAGCCTGTTCAATTTTTAAATTAGGTAAACCTTCTATTTCTAAGCACCTACCAGAAAAGATATTCTTTTTGGTTTTTTTATCTAAAGTGAGCAACCCATTTTTTAATGCATAGTAAGGTATGGCATGAACTAAATCTCTGATGGTAATTCCAGGTTGCAGCTCACCAGAAAATTTAACCAAAACACTTTCAGGCATTTCCAATGGCATAACTCCAAGAGTTGCAGCAAAAGCTACCATTCCAGAGCCTGCAGGAAAACTTATACCTATAGGAAATCTAGTATGGCTATCTCCTCCAGTTCCCACAGTATCAGGTAGCAGCATTCTGTTTAACCATGAATGTATTATCCCATCTCCAGGCCTAAGTGAGACACCACCTCTGTTTATAAAAAAATCTGGTAGTGTTCTGTGAGTATCTAGATCAACTGGTTTTGGATAAGCTGCTGTATGACAAAATGACTGCATTACAAGATCTGAAGAGAATCCCAAACAAGCAAGCTCTTTCAATTCATCCCTAGTCATTGGACCAGTAGTATCTTGAGATCCCACAGTAGTCATTCGTGGCTCACAATATTCTCCTGCTCTAACACCAGGCATTCCGCAAGCTTTACCAACCATTTTTTGAGCTAGAGTAAAGCCACTATTTTTTTCATTTTCAGAGCCATATCTTCTAAAGACATCTGATGGAGGGAGGTTGAGCTTTTCTCTTGTTTTATCTGTTAGCTGTCTGCCTATAATTAAATTTATTCTTCCTCCAGCTTTAACTTCATCAAAAATTACGTCATTTTTTATTTCAAATTTAATTAACTCTTTACCAGACTCATCTTTAATTAACCCGTTATATGGCTCAATGACAATTTTTTGTCCATGCTCAAGAGATGAAACGTCAAGCTCTAGGGGAAAAGCACCAGAATCTTGAAGTGTGTTATAAAAAATCGGGGCAATTTTTCCTCCTAAACAGAAACCACCAGTTTTTTTGGCAGGTACGTAAGGTATGTCTTCACCCATATGCCATAACATAGAATTTACTGCTGATTTTCTAGATGAACCAGTTCCAACTACATCTCCAACAAAAGCAAGCTTTGATCCGTCTGCCTTGAATTCATCAAGTGCTTCAAGAGGTTTTTCAATATTGTCTGAAAATTTTAGAAATGCTTCTGCATGCAATGGAATATCAGGCCTTGACCAAGCCTCCTTAGCTGGAGAAAAGTCATCTGTATTTGTTTCACCGTCAACTTTGTAAACTTTAAGTAGAATTTCATCTGGAAGATCTTTTTTTGATGTAAACCATTCTGCTTCACTCCAAGAATTAATTATTTTTTGAGCTGAATCATTTTTATCTCTCATTTCAAAAATATCATTGAATGAGTCATAAACTAAAATTGTATTTTTGAGTGCATCAGCAACTTCATCTCCAAACTTTTCTGCTTTTAAAATCTCAACTAATGCCTCGACTGAATAACCTCCTAACATTGTTCCAAGAATTGATATCGCCCTTTCAGGTGTAATTAAAGAAATATTTATTTTCTGAAGTGCAATATCTTTTAAGAATCCTGCTTTTACATATGCAGTTTCATCAACTCCGGGAGAAACTTCATTTACTAAGAGTGAAATTAATTCTTCACCCCCTTTGTTCGATTCTATAATTTTTACTAATTCTTGAATTTCCTCTAGATTCAAAGGTAGAGGAGGGAGTCCATTTTCTTCCCTTTCAGCTTTTTGTTTATAATATGAGGTCAGCATATTTGTAAAAATTTGTTCACAATTCTACATCTAAGTTATCTTAATAGAAAGTGAAGTAATATTTGAAATGGAAGAGAAATTAATAAAAAGAAATCCATGTATTGGAGTTTGCTCTACCACTTATGGAGACGATATTTGCAAAGGGTGTAAAAGATTTAGACATGAAGTCAGTTCATGGACTAAATACTCAGATGTGGAGAAAAATATCGTTAATAGAAGACTGGAAAAATTTAAAGCTTTAATTCTCAATGATAAGTTCTCTATTGTCGATCAACAAAAATTTGAGCTTAGCCTTAAAGAAAAAGGAATTCGTCACAATAAAGAGCTGGATCCTATTTGTTGGATTATCGATCTTTTACGTACAAAAACTTTAACTGAGATTATTCTTAGTGAATTTGGCCTTGAACTTAAAAGTGCCTATCAGAATTACTCAATTACTCAAATTAGTGAACTAGTTAATAAAGAGTTTCTTGATTTTTCTGAAGCTCATTACGATAGGTATATTGAGCTTTAATTTATTTAGCTGTAGGTATTTCCTCTATTTTCGTTGTATATCTTCTTGATTTCATCTCTCTTTTCATTCTCCATGTATTTTCATACCCTTGATTACCAAAACCTATTTTTGCTATCTCTCTTAGATTTATAAAATCTATGACACTCATTAATATTTCTGATTCCTTGCTGTCATAATTATTATTAAATAAGTCAGTTTGATATCCATAACTGTCAGTAAAATCACTGAGCAATATGCCAGCTTTCGAATATAAATATCCTTCCGCGTAAATTTTTTCCATTAAATTATTAGCTATTTTGATTATTATTCTGGAATCATTTGTAGGATGGGCTAATTGTTGATATTCCGAAGCATATATTTGACTTATTTTTTTGTTATAACGATTTGATCTTATAAATACTGTAATAATTCTGCATTTTTGATTTTCATATCTTAATTTCTCCGCAGCTCTACTTGCATGGAAGCTTATTGCCTCTTTTAAAACTCTTTTATCTCTAATTGATTTGCCGAAACTTCTGCTTACCATTATTTGTTTCTTTGGCTCCATAATGCTGTTTGAATCTAGACACTTTTGGCTTTTCAATTCTCTGACTGTTCTTTCCAAAACAACATTGAACCTATCGCCAATCAGCCTTGATCTTACTTGGGTCAAATTAAAGGCATTATCAACTCCTAAATCTTTCAGTTTTAAACTTAATCTTTTTCCAACACCCCAAATTTTTTCTACCGGAGTGGCTTTTAAATAATGATTTATTGCTCTCTTATTTTGTAGTATGACGACCCCCTGAAATCTTGAATCTTCCTTGGCAATTCTATTCGCAATCTTTGCTAAAGTTTTAGTAGGAGCTATTCCTATACTTACTGGAATCCCTACCCAATCCTTTATCCTGTTCTTACACTGAAAAGCAAAATTCACTAAGTCGATATTTTTTTCAAATGTTCTTAAGTCAAGAAAAGCTTCATCGATACTGTAAATATCAATCTCAGGACAGATCTCACCAAGAATATTCATAACTCTATTGGAAATATCAGCATAGAGCTCATAGTTTGAAGAAAAGACTATGCCATCACTCTTTAAGTACTGGTTCTTAACTTGAAACCAAGGCTGTCCCATTGCTACTCCCATTTTTTTGGCTTCTGGAGATCTGGCGATAACACAGCCATCATTATTACTTAAAACAATTACTGGTTTTTTTGTTAAGTCAGGCCTAAAAATTTTTTCACAGGAAGCATAGAAGCTATTGCAATCAACTAATGCAAACATTAGTAAACGTTGATAGAGGAGGTCACTACACCCAAGAATTCAAAATCTGGCATATTTTCTATATTTAAGATTTTATTATTCTTGCAGTTTGTCATAAGAATTTTTTTTGTATCTATAATTATTTTTCTACATATAAACTCACCATTTGCAGAAGCAACAATTATATCTCCACTATTAGGCTTGAGACTCCTATCTATAATAAGTATGGCATTATTCTTTATTCCAGAAAATAACATATCGTTACCTCTGAATCTCATTAAAAATGTTGAGCTTGGTCTTTTTATTAAGAGATCATTAATATTGATAGGGTTCTCTACATAATCATTAGCTGGACTGGGAAATCCAGAGTGCTTTAGTTTTTTATGGGAAAAAGCATCCCTATTTTTTTGATTATGAAACATAAAAAGTACTGTATATATATACAGTATTTTATATTAAATATTTATATTGGGAAAGATCTAAGAGTTAATTCTTGCTCATATTCAATTACCCAACCTTTATCCTCCCAACTGCCAAGAACAGCTCTGATAGAATTACCATCGACATGGTGAATAAAAGGTCTGTGAGTATGACCATGGATTAAAATATCAATATTATTTTTTTTGACGATTTCTGAAATATATTCTTGGTTAACATCCATAATGTTTTCTGGCTTATTACTGCTTTTCTCTGCGCTTTGTGCTCTCATTTCATTAGCAATTTGAACTCTCTCTTCAAGTGGCTTAGAAAGAAAATCATTGATCCACTCACTAGATCTTATTTCATTTTTCAGTGACTGATAATGTTTATCATCAATGCAAAAAGAGTCTCCATGGGAGACCATAATGTTCTTATTGCCAGAAGAAAAAATGTACATATCTTGGAGAATTTTAATTCCCGATTTATTTTCAAATTCTTTAGCAATTAAAAAATCTCTGTTTCCAGCAATAAAGAAAACTTCTACTGAATCTGAGAGTTTTTTAAGCTGCTTAATAACTGCGAGACTATCATGGCTTTGGTCATCGTCTCCAATCCAGTATTCAAAAAGATCACCAAGAATGAAAAGTTTGGAATATTTATTTTTAGCCTGATCTAAAAAATCAAAAAACATTTGTGTTTTTTTTGGGGAATTAGAATCTAAATGTATATCTGAAATAAAACCTAATGACATAAAGAAATAATAAACCTTTTGAAAATTATGGAAAAGTATATAAATTACTTACAATCATACTCAGAAGAGTGGCTCCCCGAACTGGGCTCGAACCAGTGACCCACTGATTAACAGTCAGTTGCTCTACCAACTGAGCTATCGGGGAACGAACTTGAGATTATATACAACTATTTTTAAATAAAAAACAATGTCTATCTTTAAAGTGTCTGCAGATTTTAATCCAGCAGGCGATCAACCCAAAGCAATTAAAACAATTTCTGAAAATCTTAAGAGTGGATTGCTCAATCAGGTATTGCTAGGAGTTACAGGTTCTGGAAAAACTTATACGGTTGCTAAGGTTATTGAAGAGACACAAAGACCAGCGATAATAATGGCTCCAAATAAAACTTTAGCGGCTCAATTATATGGAGAATTTAAAGATTTTTTCCCTGATAACAGAGTTGAGTATTTCATATCCTATTACGATTACTATCAACCTGAGGCATATGTTCCCTCGTCTGATACTTATATAGCAAAGGACGCCAATATAAATGAACATATTGAGCAAATGCGACTTTCTGCTACAAAGGCTCTTATAGAATCTAACGATACAATAGTAGTGGCTTCTGTTTCAGCAATATATGGTCTTGGGGATCCAAAATCTTATCTGAAAATGGTAATGAATTTAAGTCGAGGAGAAATAGTTAATCAAAGAGATATTCTTAGACAGCTCTCAACCATGCAATACTCTAGAAATGATCTAGATTTCCAGCGTGCAAACTTTAGGGTCAGAGGAAATGTAATTGATATATTCCCTGCAGAAGCAGAAAAAGATGCAATTAGAGTAGAGCTTGAATTCGATAAAATTTCAGAAATATCCATTTTTGATCCTTTGACAGGCGCAATAATTTCCGAAGTTCCAAGAGTAACTATTTTTCCAAAGACTCATTATGTAACGCCACAAGAAAAAATAGATTTAGCCATTAAAGACATTCGTGTTGAACTAGGCGGCAGGCTCGAGGAGCTCAAAAAAAACAATAAACTTCTTGAGGCTCAAAGGCTTGAAGAAAGAACAAATTATGATTTAGAAATGATGGCAGAATTAGGCTTTTGTAATGGTGTTGAAAACTATTCAAGATATCTCTCTGGAAGGAAGGCTGGCGAAGCACCGCCCTGTCTTTTTGATTACATACCAGAGAATGCAATTGTTTTTGTTGACGAATCTCATGTATCTGTCCCTCAAATAGGAGGAATGTTTCGTGGCGACCGCTCAAGAAAAGAAACACTTGTTGAGTATGGCTTTAGATTGCCTAGCGCATTAGATAACCGTCCATTAAGATTTGAAGAATGGGACAACTTGGCACCACAAAGAGTCTTTATTTCAGCCACTCCAGGGAAATGGGAAAATGAGCATTTAGATGCAAAAGTTGAATTATTGGTGAGGCCAACTGGTTTGGTTGATCCAGAAATTGAAGTAAAGCCAGCAAAGTTTCAAGTAGAAGATGTATTAGAGGAAGTGAATAAAACTACAAAGAAAGGTTTCAGAACACTCATCACAACATTAACCAAAAAAATGGCTGAAGACTTAACTGATTTCATGTATGAAAAAAATATCAGGGTTCGCTATATGCATTCAGATATAGATTCAGTTGAAAGAGTTGAGATTTTAAGAGACTTAAGATTAGGTGCTTTCGATGTATTAATCGGTATAAATCTTCTTAGAGAAGGCTTAGATTTACCTGAAGTTGGCTTGGTAGCTGTTTTGGATGCTGATAAAGAGGGCTTTCTAAGGTCAGAGGGATCTTTAATTCAAACAATAGGTAGAGCTGCAAGAAATATAGAGGGGAAGGCAATTCTTTATGCTGACAAAGAGACAGGCTCTATTCAAAGAGCTATACAGGAAACAGCAAGAAGAAGAGATATTCAAAATAAATATAATGATAAGAATAAAATTACCCCAAGAACAGTCACCTCAAAGATTAAAGATGTCATGGAAGGAGCAAGGATCAAGCAAAAGCAAAAAAAGGATGATAAAAAAGATGCTGAATTTTATGATACTTCAAAAGTAGACTACCATAACATTGGCAAAGAGATTAAAAAACTCGAAAAACTAATGAGAAGTTCAGCTACAGATTTAGATTTTGAAAAAGCAGCTTTTTATCGAGATTTGATCAAAGAGTTAAAGGAGAAAGTTTTAATAAAGAGAGCTTAGAATGCCCAAACCAAAAATACTTTTTTTATCAGGACAAGAAATTTTTAATGAGCTTGATAAAAAAAGATATTTCGAGGCAAGTTCCTCTTCTGTGCATGCTCAATATGCTTTTATCCTCAAAGTAAATGAGCAGTTTACAGAAAATCAACTAGAACAGATAAAAAATATTCTTAACGCAATTGATCTTAATATTTCACCCTCACTAATCATTTCTCCTCGACTAGGAACAAAAAGTTCATGGTCAAGCAAATGTGAGGATATTTTTAGAAATATTGGTTTAAAAAGCATTGATAGAATTGAAAGACTAAAGGTATTTGCAGGAAATGAAAATGATTTAAAATCTGCAAAAGAAAATATCTTCGACAGAATGACAGAATCTACTTTTAAAGATTTTGAATCTGTAAAAGAGATTTTTTCAATAACACCAAGAAAAAAACTTCAAATTTTCAATATTCATACGAATCCTCAGCTTCTCGAAAATCTTAATAAAGAATTATCCTTAGCATTAAATTCTTTTGAGATAGATTATCTCATGGGTTTATTTAAGAAATTAGATAGAGGTATTACAGATGCGGAACTTATGATGTTTTCTCAAATAAATTCAGAACATTGCCGACATAAAATTTTCAGATCAACCTGGCAAACAGATTTACCCTTTTCCTATGATTCATTGTTCGATGGAATTAAATCAACTACTAAAGATTCTATGGAACATGTATTGTCTGCGTATCATGATAACTCTGCAGTAATCAAATCAAATTCAAAATCTTTTTTAGAAGTTGGAGGAGACCTAAAGTACAAATTTTTCAAACAAGACGTACATACTACAATTAAAGTTGAAACTCATAATCACCCTACTGGTATTTCGCCTTTTGAAGGTTCTGCTACAGGCTCAGGTGGTGAGATAAGAGATTGTAGTGCAACGGGGCGAGTGGCAAGACCAAAGGCAGGATTTATTGGGTTAACTTTATCTCATCTTAGGTTAGGGAATGAACTTGAAGAATGGGAGAGTCCACTTGATAAGCCATTTTATTTAAGTTCTCCAAAAGATATCATTCTCGATGCCCCAATTGGAGCTGCAGCTTATAACAATGAGTTTGGTAGACCTGCTATATATGGCTATTTTAGAACTCTTGAGCATGAAAAGCTTGGCTTTCATAAACCGATTATGTTAGCTGGTGGAGTGGGCTCTATAAAAGAAATACACATAGAAAAAGGGCAGCCTGAGCCAGATGATTTAGTTATTGTTTTAGGGGGCCCTAGTATGCTTATTGGTCTTGGTGGAGGCTCAGCAAGTTCTGTAAAAGGTGGATCCTCGAGCAGTGATTTAGACTTTGCATCGGTACAGAGATCTAATCCTGAAATGCAAAGAAGAGCTCAACAAGTTTTAGATAGATTCAATGCAAGAAATGCCAAAAATCCTATTAGCTTTATACATGATGTAGGAGCCGGTGGAATTTCCAATGCAATTCCCGAACTTGCAAAAGACACTAATCTAGGAGTGGCAATTCAACTTAAGAACATTTTTTCTGAGGATGACACTTTATCTCCGATGGAGATTTGGAGTAATGAATCCCAAGAAAGGTATGTCTTTTCAATTCCGGAAAAGAAACTAAAAGTTTTAGAGGATATTTGTAAAAGAGAGAGATGTCCTTATTCTGTTGCAGGCAAAATGACAGAACAAAAAATAATAGATGTGAAATGGGAAAATGAACAAGTTGTTTTATTAGATATAGATGATTTATTTGGAGAGATACCACTGCCTAAGCTAATTGCACAAGATTATGATAGAACAACAGAACAAGAAGAATTACCTGAAAATAACATCGGAAAACTCATTGCAAATGTACTTAAGTACCCTGCGGTTGCATCTAAAGACTTCCTAATCACGATTGGTGATAGAACAGTAAATGGCTTGGTATATAGAGATCAATTAATTGGTAACAGACAAGTTCCTGTAAGTGATTATGCTATCACTTTAGATGATTATCATGCTTATTCGGGCCAAGTGTTTGCAATTGGTGAAAAACCAAATATTTCCATAGAAAATCCTGAAGCATCCGTGAGAATGTGTATGGCAGAGGCTTTAACAAATATTATTGGAGTAAAACATGACTCTCTTAAAAATATAGTTTTTTCAGCTAACTGGATGAGCTCTTCAAAAACTTCTGATGAAAGAGGAGATCTTTTAAGAGGAGTACAGGCCATTTCAAATTTGGCAAATGAATTAGGAGTATCGATTCCGGTGGGAAAAGATTCACTCTCAATGAATGTGAACTGGGAGGATAATGGTGAAGAAAAAAGTATTACTTCTCCCATGACATTAAATTTAAGCGCATTTTCAAACGTTTCTGATGTAAGAGAAAGTGTAACCCCTGAGCTTTCAGAAGAGGATTCACACCTTTTACATGTATGGATAAACGAAACTTCTAATAGAATGGGTGGTAGCGCACTTTATCAGTCTTATGGTCTTTATGGTGGCGTAACCCCTGATGTGGATAACACCAAAAGATTAGAAAGACTATTTAATTCTATTCAAAAGCTACTTGGAAAAAAACAAATTCTAGCCACTCACGATGTTTCCGATGGTGGTATGATTGTCGCCTTATTAGAGATGGCATTTTGTAGTAATAAGGGCCTAGATATATCGCTAAATGAATCTGATAAAGATTTATTGGTGCCAAGGCTTTTTGCTGAGGAAGTTGGTGTCGTTTTAGAAGTTAAAAGTGAGGACCTTAAAGATGTAAAAGAATATTTAGCAAAAAAAGACCTCTACTTTGATGAAGTTGCAAAGAAGAATGAGAAAAAAGAAATAAATATTACTAATTTCAACGATGAGATTTTTTCAGATAAAATTGAAAACCTCTTTGAGCTGTGGAGTGAAATGAGCAACTCTATTAAAACAATAAGAGATAACCCAGTTACTACAAGTGAGCAAATAGCTACTTATAAGAAAGAAGACATCTTTTTAAATCCACAAATAAATTTTGACGTCCCTAAAGCAAGTTCCAGAATTTTTTCTTCAAGACCTAAAGTTGCACTGCTTAGAGAACAAGGAATTAATGGTCATTATGATATGGCTGCAGCTTTAATGGCTTCAGGCTTTGAGATTCGTGATGTTCATATGAGCGAGTTAGGGACAAAAGTGAAAAACTTTGATGACTGTTCAGGTTTAGTGGTTCCTGGAGGTTTTTCATATGGCGATGTTCTTGGGGCGGGTTCAGGTATGTCCAATACAATTATGCACAATGCAAAATTGAAGAGAATTTTTAAGAATTTTTTTGAAAATGAAGATAAATTTGTCTTAGGAGTATGCAATGGATGTCAGTTTTTATCTGGCTTAAAAGATATTATTCCCGGCGCAAGTAATTGGCCAAAATTTGGAAAAAATCTTTCCAATCAATACGAATGTAGGCTTGTGCAGATAAAAATTGCTGAGAGCAGATCAATATTTTTTAAAGATATGCAAAACAGTGTGATTCCAATAATGGTTTCACATGGCGAGGGTCGTGTTGGCGTGAATGTAAATGAAAATGTAATTGGAAACTATGTAGATTCGTCTCACAACATAGCAGAAAAGTATCCTTTGAATCCAAACGGCTCTAAAAGTGGAATAGCAGGTGTTTGTAATGAAGATGGAAGAATTACCATTATGATGCCTCATCCAGAGAGAACTTTTATGACAAAACAGTTTTCATGGGCACCTAAGGACTGGGACGAACATTCACCTTGGTTCAAGATGTTTGATAATGCCTATAAATTTTCTAAGAATTAATATTTAAGAACTTCATTGAAAACATTATTTCTGTCTTCTTCAAGAAATAATTGTAGAGTTCTCTTAACAGTTGGAAAAGCCAACTCATCCCAAGGAATTTCATCTATTTTGAATAATTTTACTTCACTACTTTCAGGAGTTGGCCCAAAACTAGAACCATTAATTTCACCAGTAAAAAAAGTATATATTTGATTAATATGAGGAACACTTAAGATTGTAAACAAATTTACATTTTCTACTTTTAATAGAGCTTCCTCATAAGTTTCTCTAACTGCACCTTCCTCAATACTCTCACCATTTTCAAGAAAACCTGCTGGTAATGTCCAAAACCCAGACCTTGGCTCAATATTTCTTTTACATAAAAGAATTTCATTATTCGAATTAAATGGTAGTACGCCAGTAACTATATTCGGATTTGAATAAAAGATTTCATTACATTGTGTACACACTAGTCTTTCATGAGTATCACCATCTGGGACTTTCTTCTCAATTTGTGCAGAAGAACATTTGGAACAAAAATTCATAAATTCAATCTTCCAATTATAATAGAGTAATGATTTATAACCTAGGAACAAAAAAACCAAACTTCAATCCTGCGAGGGTTTGGATTGCTGAATCTGCAGATTTAATTGGAGATGTAATTTTAGAGCCAGATGTATCAGTTTGGTTTAACGTAACAATTCGTGGCGATAATGAAACCATAATTATTAAAGAGGGAACTAATATTCAAGATAATACGGTTATTCATACAGATGAGGGGATAGTGGTTGAAATTGGAAAAAATGTAACTGTAGGCCATAAAGTAATCATTCATGGAGCTCAGATAGGTGAAAATTCTATTGTCGGCATGGGCAGCATTGTTATGAACCACGCAAAAATAGGAAAAAACTCTATTTTGGGGGCTAATTCACTAGTCACAGAAAATAAATCATTTCCTGATAATTCACTTATAATCGGTTCTCCAGCAAAAGTGGTTAGAGAATTAAGTGATGATGAAGTAAAATTACTTGCTTACAGCTCAAAGCATTACATTGAAAAATCAAAACACTTTGCTAAGGAATTAAAAGTTGAAACTTAATCAAGTTAGGCAATCATTTTTAAATTATTTTAAGAATAAGAACCATAAAATTTTGCCGTCAAGTGGTTTAGTTCCAAAAGGTGACGATAGTTTATTGTTTACAAATGCTGGAATGGTTCAGTTTAAAGATACTTTTCTTGGTTTAGATAATAGAGATTATTCTGCCACTACCTCACAAAAATGTTTACGAGTTGGTGGTAAACATAATGATCTTGAAAATGTCGGCTTCACAACAAGACATCAAACTTTCTTTGAAATGCTTGGAAACTTTAGTTTTGGTGAATATTTTAAGGAGAAGGCCATTGAATACGCATGGGAATTCTTAACTGAAGAATTAAAGCTACCTGAGGATCGCCTTTGGGTTACTGTCCATAAGGATGATAAAGAGTCTGAAGAAATCTGGCTTAAAAAAATTGGGGTGTCTTCAACAAGACTTGCAAAACTTGGTGATGATGACAATTTCTGGTCAATGGGAGATACAGGTCCGTGTGGACCATGCTCTGAAATATTTTTTGACAACGGAAAAAACTTTGATGGAAAAGCACCAGGAGAAGGAGATACCGGAGAAAGATACATCGAAATCTGGAATTTAGTTTTTATGGAATTCAATAGAGATTCAAAAGGCAAGCTTTCTTCATTGCCTGTTAAATGTGTTGATACCGGCATGGGACTGGAGCGAATGTGTTCAGTCATGCAGGAAGTTGGATCTAATTTCGACATAGATATTTTTAAATCCCTAAAAAATTTAATGTCTAAACATTTCTCAGAACCTAACGATCAATCTTTAAATGTTTTAGCCGATCATGTGAGAGCAATTTTTTTCTTAATGGCAGAAAACATAATGCCTTCAAATGAAGGAAGGGGATATGTTTTAAGAAGGCTAATAAGGAGAGCTGTCAGACATGGTTATAAGATGGGTTCAAGAGATCCATTTTTATCTCAGTTTCTAACTCATCTTGAAAATGACTTTAAAGAAGATTTCGAAGATGATTTTTTAAAGTTTGAAAAAATACAAAAAGATTTACTAACTGAAGAGCAATTATTTTTTAAGACTCTAAAAACAGGCATTGAAATTTTTGAAGCAAGCATCAATGAAACAGATGGCAAGCAACTAGACGGAGCAATTGCATTCAAACTTCATGATACTTATGGATTTCCAGTCGACTTGACTATGGCAATGGCTCAAGAAAGAGGCTTAAAAGTTGATCAAAAGGGCTTTGATAAACTTATGAAAAAACAAAGAGAGGGCTCAAAGTCTTCTTCAATGTTTAAAGTTTTAGATATTACTATTGATCCAAAAATTAATAGTGAGTTTGTTGGCTATCAAGAACAAACTGCCAAAGGAAGTTGCGTTGCTTTATTCGATGAGGAGGGAAATTCAGTCACCTCTCTATCTGGAGAGGGTTTTGCAATCTTTTCTAAAACGCCTTTTTATGCCGAATCAGGAGGGCAAGTCGCAGATATTGGAATTTTTAAGAGCACAAACCTCAATGGAGAGATTCTGAACTGTAAGAAAGTAGGAGATTTCCATCTTCATGAAGTATCAATTGCGGAAGGATCACTGGAATTAAATGCAGGTGTTGAACTAATAATCGATTCTGAGCGAAGAGAAAAAATTGTTTCAAATCATTCGGCAACTCATCTTTTACATTCTGCTCTTAGAAAAGTATTGGGAGAAAGTGTTGAGCAAAGAGGCTCATTAGTCAATGAAGAAAAACTTCGATTTGATTTTTCATACTCTAATAAAGTTACAAATGATCAAATAATGGAAATTGAAGATATTGTAAATTTAAAAATTGAGGAAGCTATTGATACCAAAACAGAAGTATTATCATATGAAGATGCCCTTAAAACTGGAGCTTTAGCTTTTTTTGGAGATAAATATGGCAAAAAAGTAAGAGTTGTATACATAAATGGAGATTTTTCTGTAGAATTTTGTGGAGGAACACATGTTAAAAATACCTCGGAAATTGGTGGGTTTGCTGTTACAAATGAAACATCGGTTTCGTCTGGGGTCAGGAGGATAGAGGCAATTAGCGGAGACAAATATTACAAAGAATCACAAAATGCTTTGAAAACCCTTGAACTATTGAGTGTTAAGTTGAATGTTCCTCAAGAAAAAATTGCAGATAGAGTTGATGAGTTGTTAGAGAGCTTAAAAAATTCAAAAAAAAATAATCCAGTCATTCAGGCAAAAGAATTAAGAGATGAGCAGTGTAGTTTTTCAGGTTCTTCTGGAGTAATTAAAATTTTTGAAAATGCCTCTCTTGAAATTCTTAGGAAAGAGTCAGACAAAATAAAATCTGATAAAAAAATCGTTTTTGCTATTTGTCTAAGTACTACTGAGGATAAATTAATTTATATTGTCTCTTCTAATAATTCTGATGAAGCACCAGCATATGAAATTATTAAAGCAGTGAATGATGCTTTTGATGGCAGTGGTGGTGGCCGAGCAGATTTTGCTCAAGGCGGAAGCTCACAAAAAGAAAGTGTTGATGAAATCGTCACAAAACTTAAGGGACTTTTAAAAGGTTAACAAAACATGAAAAAACTTTTTTTAAGCATAATTACTATCTTCATACTAATTGCATGTTCTTCAGCACCTACAAAAAAAGATGAAATTAAAACCGTTAAGGTTAATGCAGCTATAGGAGAGATAGAGGGACTGATCGAAGAAGATGTGTATTTATTTAAAGGGATCCCTTTTGCTCAACCTCCTGTTGGTGAACTAAGATGGAAAGCACCACGGAAGCTAGCGCCGGTTTCTGAGACCATTAAAGCATTAAGCCATAAATCAAAATGTACTCAACCTAAAGAAAATGAATTTATTTTAGATCGAGGAGTAACAGAGGGCGGTGAGGATTGTCTATATTTAAATATCTTTGTTCCTAAAGGCAATGTTGATATTTCGAAAAATAATTATCCAATAATGTTTTGGATTCATGGAGGCTCAAATATTTGGGGAACAGGAAACTCTTATGACTTTTCCAAACTAGCCGAGAGTCAGAAAGTTGTTGTCATTACAATTAATTATCGACTAGGTCCAATGGGCTGGTTCTCTTCAAGTCATTTAAGAAACACCTCAGAGGGAGATGATCGGTCATCAAATTTTGGCCATCTGGATATTATTGCAGCACTAGAGTGGGTTCAAGAGAATGGTAATAGTTTTGGTGGTGACCCTACAAAAGTTACTATTTTTGGAGAGTCTGCCGGTGGACATAATGTACTAGTCTTATTGGCAACTAAAAAAGCTAGGGGCTTGTTTCATAAAGCAATTTCACAGTCTGGTTATGTATCATCTTTTTCTGAACAGTTTGCCTCGGAAGAATCTGAACTTTCATCAGCAAAGGTTTTCCAGGACGATATAAGATTTTTAACTGAAGACCAGCAAATTGCCGATTATCTTAGAGATATGCCAATCAAAGAGGTTTTTCAAAGATACAAGGAAGCAGATGAAAGTCATCTTTATTCAATATCTCCAATCAGTATAAGAGATGATATTGTTATACCAAAAGAGGGGATTTATAAAGCACTTGAAGATGTAGATCCTTCAGTAGTAGTTGTTGCAGGAACAAATAAAGATGAATTAAATCTTTGGTATTTGAGATCAAAATATTTTTATCAAACAGCCTTAAATTTAGGACGTAATCTTAAGAGAAGTGAAGAAAACCTTAAAAGTTGGATTAAGTATAGAAGTAATATTTGGCGTTTCACAGGAGCAGAAGAACCTCTAAGAAGAATGTCTAAATCAAATCAGAACTTATATTCTTTCAGATTTGATTGGGATGAAGAGGCTTCAACTATATTGGGTGATTACCCAGTCTTTTTAGGCGCAGCACATGGCTTGGAGATACCATTTATTTCTGGTGACTACTCTTTAGTGCCTGCTTACGCAAGACCTTTAGTTTTCCCAAATGAATCTAAAGAGGGTCGTGAGTATTTAAGTAACTTAATGATGCAATATTGGGCAAATATTGCTAAGTATGGTGATCCTAATACATTTGTGCAGGACCATAGGTGGAATAAATTTAGAATACAAAACCAAAATTATTTGAGACTTGATAGTCCTGAATACATACAAATGGTTTACGATCCAGTCGATGCAGATGAAATGCTCAAAACCTTAGAGTCTGATTCAACACTTGAGTTAAAAGAAAGATGCTTAATCGGTTGGATTGCAGAAATGAACTTTGTGGAGGAGATGAGAGGAGATCCTCCCTTCGATTTCTGCAGTGAGTATACGAGTGTAGATCTTCTTAAATTAAGAAGACTAACCGAAGGCAGAGACTAAATACCAAATAATTTGTATTATTAGAGGTCCGGAGAGGTGGCTGAGTGGTCGAAAGCGGCACCCTGCTAAGGTGTTATACGGTTTCCGTATCGAGGGTTCGAATCCCTCTCTCTCCGCCAGTTAGCCTAAGATTGCAAGAAAAATTTTCTCCAAGAATCAGATTCTTTTTTATAACATTCTCTGTAATTTAATCTGTCTTCAAATGCTTCCCAGAATTCAAAGTAAAAAATTTTGATCTGGAAACCACCCCAGTCCGAAGGTCTATTTTCTTGAATTTCACCGGCATCAACTTTAGCTTTTATCGCATCGTATTTTTCTCTAAGAATTTCATAGGATTCAATCTCCTCTGATTGATCTGAGGCGATTGCCGAAATATTTTTACCTATTTCTCTTTCTTGAAAATGTTGATCTGAAAATTTTTCTGAGCATTTTGATATTTCACCTTCAATTCTTATTTGAGTATCAGTATTAGGCCACCAGAAATTGATTGCCACCAAAGCATTATTTTCAAATTGCTTTGCTTTATCACTCTTATAGTTTGAAAAGAAAATTAAATTATCTTCAAAAAAATATTTAAAATTTACGTATCGCGCATGTGGTTGCCCATTAGCATCAACGGAACTCACGCATCCTGCCTCAACATGTGGTTGCCCATTTTCTTCAGCTTTGACGTAATAGCTTTCAAATAACTGAAATGGTGGAGCAGCGTTTAAATTTTTAAATAACATTATCCAAATGATCGTATTTGTATAGCATCAGCATATATATCAGAAAATAAACCTGAAATTACCACAAACTTTTTTCTTCCCTTCATTTTGTAATGTTTTTTTAGAACTTTAAAAGCTAAATTGATTGTTTTTTCATGGTCTTTAGTAAACTTTAAAAACAAATTTTGAGTAGAGGATGATATTGAAAGTTTTGATTGAGTTTCAAGACGATTACTAAAGGCAAAAACAGGCACAGTAGGTTTAGCTCGGGAGATTAAATTTGCTGTAAAGCCACTTCTTGTTAAAACAACAATTGCATCTGCATCAATTTTACTTGCCAGTTTTACTGAGGTTGCCGCCAGTTTATGCCAATCAGTTTGTTGTTTGAAATTATTTTCAAAGTGCAATGTTTCTGAACGTTCAGCATTTCTCGCAACCTGATCAATATATTTCACACACTCTACTGGATATTTGCCAATACTTGTTTCCCCTGAAAGCATTAATGCATCTGTGCCCTCATAAACAGCATTTGCCACATCTGAGACTTCTGCTCTTGAAGGGTGAGGACTATCAATCATTGATTCTAGTAATTGAGTTGCAACAATTGATTTTTTACCTTTCGAAGAGGCAATTTTAATAATATTTCTTTGGATATAGGGCAAGTTTGTAATGTCTGTTTCTATGCCTAAATCTCCCCTTGCCACCATGACACCGTCTGAGTTTTCAATTACTTCTTCAAGATTTGAAAGGCCTTCTTGGTCCTCTATTTTGACAAAAATTTCTATATCAGAAACTTTCTTCCCCAAAAATTTCTTTAATTCGTTTAAATCTTTCTTTGATCTACAAAAAGATAAGGCAATAAAATCAACCCCTTTAGAAATTGCGTATTTGATATCTTTTTTGTCTTTATCTGTGAGAGATGGAAGAGTTATTTTTGCTCCAGGAAAATTTACGTGCTTTCTGCTTCCTATTTCACCAGAATCTAAAACTTCACATTTTACATTTTTATCTTTATCTATATTTCTAATTTTTAGATCAATAGCTCCGTTATCAAAAGATACTTTGCCTCCTTTTTTCAGCCCTTTAACTTGTTTCAAGTTATCAACAATAATGTACTTAGCCCCCTTAAGTGCTTTTGGAGTCAAGTGAACAACTTCACCTTTTATAAGTTGAATGCTCTTTGTAATAAGAGCTGTTCTTATTTCAGGGCCTTGGGTATCAATCATTATGCCAACAGAGCAGATTTTGGATTTATTAATTCTTTTAACAATTGTAATAATTTTCTCTAATTCGGCATGGCTGGCATGAGACATATTAATTCTGATGACATTAGTTCCCGCCACACATAATTTTGAAATAAAGGATTCTGTATTTGTTTTTGGTCCAACTGTTGAGATTATTTTTGTTCTTCTTTCCATAAACAGATTTTTAGTTTTTTTATTATAATCTCTTTGTGAAAAAAAGTTTTTATGCTTCATTAGAAAATGAATTAGAAAAGATTAGAGAAGAAGGTCTTTTCAAAGAGGAAAGATTTATTGCCTCTCCCCAAAAAACAAGAGTTGAACTTGCAAATGGAAACAGTGTTCTTAACTTTTGTGCCAATGACTACCTGGGACTAGCCAATAATTTAGACGTAAAGAAAGCTGCAAGTGAATCCGTAGAAAAAGATGGTTTTGGCATGGCTTCTGTGCGTTTTATTTGCGGTACAAATGATAAACATAGGCAGCTAGAGGAAAAGCTAAGTAGCTTTCTTGGGTATGAGGATTGCATACTATATGTGGCATGTTTTGATGCAAATGGAGGTTTATTTGAGCCACTTTTTGATGAAAATGATGCTATTATTAGTGACGCCTTGAATCATGCCTCAATAATCGATGGCATCAGGTTGTGCAAAGCAAAACGTTTCAGATACGAACACAGCAACATGTCTGATCTTAAGAGGTGTTTAGAGGAGGCAAAAGAGCAGGGAGCAAGACATAAAATTGTTGTGAGTGATGGTGTTTTTTCTATGGACGGAACTTACGCAAAACTAGATGAAATATGTTCTTTGGCAAATGAATACGAAGCACTTGTCATGATAGATGACTGTCATGCAACAGGTTTTGTCGGTAGCAATGGCAGAGGGACATCCGAACATTACGGCATAAAAGATGGAGTCGATATTCTGACTGGAACACTTGGAAAGGCATTAGGTGGTGCTTCTGGAGGTTTTGTTTGTGCAAATAAAAGTGTGGTTGAGCTTCTAAAACAGAAATCGAGACCTTATCTTTTTTCAAATGCTTTATCACCATCAATTGTTTCAGCAACAATGAAAGCTATAGAAATTGTAGAAAGCGAACCAGATAGAAGGCAACGCATCTATGAAAATTCTAAATATTTCAGAGGAGAAATGAAAAAATTAGGTTTTGAAATACTAGGCACTGATCATCCAATTGTGCCTGTAATGCTTGGTGACGCAAAAGTTGCTCAACACATGTCAAAAAAACTTTTAGAAAATGGTATTTATGCAGTCGGTTTTTTCTATCCTGTAGTACCAAAAAATAAAGCAAGAATAAGACTTCAAATTAATAGTGAGCACACAAAAGAAGAATTGGATAAAGTATTAGACACATTTAAAAAAGTGGGTGAGGAGCTTAATCTATTATGAAGTGTTTAGTAAAAAATGAGCCAGCAGTTGGATTAACACTCAAAGAGGTTGAGAAACCAAGTCCTAAAGATAACGAAATATTAATTCAGGTAAAAAAAGCAGCAATATGCGGTACCGATTTACACATTTGGAATTGGGATAGTTGGGCTCAAGAAAAAATTAAACCCCCAATGACAGTTGGCCATGAGTTTATGGGTGTGATTGAGGAAGTTGGTAAAAAAATCAAAAATTTTAAAATAGGAGATAGAGTTTCTGTTGAATCACATATAACTGGAACAAAAAGTCGAAATGCTCGAGCAGGTAAACTTCATCTTGATCCAGATACAGTGAATTTAGGCGTAGATACTGACGGTGCTTTTGCTGAGTATGTCAAAGTTCCTGAATCAAATGTTGTTCCACTTCCTGATTCTGTCAGTGATGAGGTTGGAGCAATCTTAGATCCTTTTGGAAATGCTGTTCACGCTACTTTATCATTTGATCTTGTTGGTGAAGATGTGCTTATCACTGGCGCAGGCCCTATTGGAATAATGTCTGCAGCTATTGCTGAACATGTAGGTGCAAGAAGAATTCTGCTTACTGACGTAAATGATCGTAGATTGGAATTAGCAAAAAAAGTTTGCTCAGCTGAGTTATTGAATCCAACAAACTCATCAATTTCAGAAAAGATGAAAGATATGGGGTTAAAAGAGGGTTTTGATGTAGGTCTTGAGATGTCAGGATCTGAATTTGCATTAAGAGATATGGTAGACAATATGATAATGGGCGGAAAAGTTGCTCTTCTTGGCATACCAAGTAAGGAGATAAAAATTGATCTCAACAAAATAATTTTTAAAGCTTTAAATTTAAAAGCTATCTATGGGAGAGAAATATATGAAACCTGGTATAAGGGCTTAGCATTGATTGACTCTGGTCTAAAAATCGAAGAAATAATTACTCATAGATTTAAATTTGAAGATTATAAAAAAGCTTTCGATCTCTTAAATGAAGGAAAAGCTGGAAAAGTAATTCTTAGTTGGGATTAGCCTCAGTTAAACCAAAAACTAAATTTTGAATTCTTTGAACTGGTGGACACTTATCAGTTGAAGTATTTGGACAATTGAATTTATCTTTTTGTGACATTGTCGCTGGCATATTAATACCACCATCATCACTCTCTGTAGAAGTTTCTTCTTCTTCGCCAGCAAATGCTTCTCCAATAGCTTTTAACCATGAAAATGGGAGCCATAAAAGATAATCTAGGGGCCCAAAGCTAATAACATATCCATTATCTCTGTTGTGCGAATATTTAGTGAATTTAACTACAACTAAATCATGCTCAGGAATTACAAAGAGATATTGGCCATTAAATCCTTCCATGCATAATAATTTCTTATCATCAGCAATTTTTCTCACAGCCCAATGCATACCATAATACTCACCATCCCCTTGAGATATCGGCTGCGTCGAATTGATAACATAATTTTTATCAATAAGTTGTTTATCGTCCCAGTTTCCATCTTGAGCTATTAATTCACCAAACTTAATAAAATCTCTAGGAGTCATATCAATCCCATGAAAAGTAACGTCTCTTAAAGTATGGTCTTTCCACAAGCCGTATTCACTAATACCTATAGGATTTAAAATCTCATTTACTAAAACATCATGAGGCGATGCATCAAATATTTCTTCTAAAACAGGCCCAAGAAGTGCAGTATTTACGTTATTGTATTTGTATATATCTCCGGGCTTGTCTTCTAGCTCAACTTCTAATGCAAATGCTAAGTTGTCTCTTGAAAGAAACATTTCTTCATTCCAAGATTCTGTTCGATAAAGACCAGATTTCATTTCTAGAAGGTTTCTAATAGTTATATTGCCTCTTTCATCATTTTCCCATTCAGATAAATAATTTTTAATTGGCTCATCTAGACTTTCAATTAACCCCTTTTTAATTGCTACACCAAACAAAGATGCATAGAATGCCTTTGCGATTGATTGGGAGGTAACAAAATCTTCCCTTGAATCTTCTTCTCCATAGCTTTCCAGAACTATTTCGCCTTTATGAGAAACAATTAGAGCTTGAGTTGCAGGATCACTCATTACCATCTCTTCTAGTTGAGATAAAGTTTCTTTATTAATTTCTTGTCCTAATAAGGTTGTAGAAAAAATTAATAAATAAAGAAATTTATTTTTCAACATTTTCAAGGTCTGCCATGAGATTCACGATATCTACATAATTTTCATAGAATTCTTTTGATTCACCCTCTGCTAGGGTGTAAGGTGTTTGAACATTACCGTCCTCAAAATTTATTAAACCAATGTCATAAAGAAATCTTGATACATTTAATGCTGCGTTAACACTTCCAAGAAATTTAAGATAAGTTAAAGGACCAAATTTTTGTACTTCTCCACCACTTGGATAATACTTCGTAATTCTTGTGAAAATGATATCTCTTTCCTTATCGATAAAGACAAATTGACCAAATTTACCACTGGTGTTGTAGATTTTTGCCTCATCATCAAATTTAGAGATCCACCATTGCAAACTATATCCTCTTGTATCGCTATGGGTCCATCCCATGCTCGGTGTCTTGCCCCAATACAATTGCAGAGATTCATCAACATAACTTTTTGAGACAACTTGCTCTCCATCCCAGTTTCCATCTCTAGAAAAAAGTAAGCCGAACTTAGAATAATCTCTCGCTGACATATCTAAGCAACAATAAGTCATAGTATTTCCCGCAGCATCTTCCCAAGCTGTATAATTTTTTATACCAATTTTGCTAAATATTCTTTCTTCAATTAATTGTTTGGCTGTTTTCCCAGTTGCTCCCTTTAATATTTCTCCAATAAGCATTGAATTAACATTGTTATATTGAAACTTTTCTCCAGGAGGATTTTCAACCTCAACTTCTAATGCATACT
>CACEYZ010000007.1 GCA_902563885.1 uncultured SAR86 cluster bacterium
ATATGGTTTGAGGGAACAAAATATGGGGATGATAAAGACAGAGTTTTATTAAGGGCCAATAAGGAGCCTACTTATTACCTTACAGATGTTGGATATCATAAAGATAAAATTGATAGAAACTATGACCATTACATAAATATTTTTGGTGCGGATCATCACGGATATGTAACTAGACTTACTTCGGCTTTTAATTTAATTAAAAAACCAAAACAAAATATTGAACATATTCTTTATCAATTAGTGAATCTTTACGAGGGTGGAAGAAAGAACACTATGTCTACCAGAAAAGGTAAATTTTTATCTTTAAATGATTTATTGAGTGAATTTAATTCAGATCTTATCAAATTCTTTTTTCTCGAAAAGAAATATGACCACGAAATAGATTTTGATACCAAACTTGCAAAAGAAAATAGTAAAAGTAATCCTTACTTCTACACAATGTATGCATATGTAAGATGTTGTTCAATTTTAGAAAAGAAAAAACCAACTTTAGACAAAAATTTAGATAAAAATGAGCTACTTAAAAATTATGATCTACTCTCAAAAATAATAAATTTCCCAATTTATTTAGAAAAGTTCACTTTAGAGAGGTCTCCTCACTCTCTTGTTCATTTTACAAAAGAACTTGCAGCAAATTATCATTCATTTTATGAGCAAAACCCAGTAATAACAGATAATCAGGAAGAATCTAATGCAAGACTTTTAATTACAAAAGTAACAAGTATTGTCCTAAAAAATAGCTTTAAAATAATTGGGGTTACTCCTTTGGAGAAAATGTAAATTGGCGAGAATTGATTACAAATCTAATAAATTTCCCCTTAAACTTGCCCCAACATTATTTGTTACTGCAGTGGCCACCTTCACTATGTCTTTACTAGTGATTTTTGTTCTGGATGGAAAAAAAGATTATTTAGATCTGAGCAAGTTTAAAGTCCAAGAAATAAGTTATGAATTTCAAACTATTTTAGAAAATGACTCTTTCGAAGAAGTTAATTTTATAAAGGAGTTACCAAATGAGATTTGTGAATTCTTTGCTCAATCAGGAAGTTTTAGAACTTTCGAAGCAGCACAGAGTCAGGTTGTACAATTAGATAAAATTGGTTATGAAGCATTTCCGGAGAAAGTAAGAAGTTCAAATGATTTCAACTACAGAGTAATAGTAGGTCCATTCGAAAATAAATCAGAAATGAATAATGCTAGAGAGGACTTTCGAAGACTAAATATGGATTCTAGAGCAATTAAAAATTGTAAGAAAATATCAGATGTCTCTGATTAGCTACCAAAAAATTAAAGAAGAACTTACTAACAAGCAAAAATTAATTGCTGTCTCGAAAGGTCAAGATATTTCAAAGATAAAAAAGTTATATGATTTGGGACATCGAGACTTTGGAGAAAATTATTTACAAGAATTAATCAAAAAAAGCTCAATTTTACCTGCAGATATTCATTGGCATTTTTTAGGCAAAATTCAAACAAATAAAATCAAAAACATAATTAAGTTTTCTAGCTTGATACACTCAGTATCACGAAAAAAGGTTTATCAAAAAATTTTAAATACGGATGTTAAAAAAAAATGTAATTTTCTTCTTCAATTAAAACTTGGGAATGAGGATTCTAAAGATGGATTGTCTGCAGAGGAGCTTATTAATATTGTTGAAAATCATGATAATGAATCATTGTTTTGTATAAAGGGCATTATGGGAATTGCACAGAATAATATTTCTGAAAAAGAAAAAAATAATCAATTTCAAATATGCAGAGAATTATTTTTTTCATTAAAAGATAATTATAAAAACATTGATACACTTTCTTTAGGGATGTCTAATGACTATTCTTTAGCTATGTCCTATGGCTCGACAATGGTTAGGATTGGAACGAAGATTTTTGGAGAAAGAAAATAGTGTTGGTCCAGTTTATAAATATTTTTATATATTTAATCTTAATATTATTTCTCTCTGAATTGGCTAGAGCTGATAGTTACAACAAGATCTCCAGGATAATCAAGATTTTGCTTTATCCTTGCCTTATTGTATTCAATATAAATTACAAAAAAATAAATATAGGACTACTTATTCTTGCTTCGCTTCTAGCTTTTATCTTCTATTATGTTTCCTTTCCCAGTATTGGTTTTGCAGCTCAAGCAAACTTAGCAATCTTTAAGGTATCTATGGCACTTTTAGGAATTCTTAAATTTGTAATTATTGCTGGTGTGATAATTAGCTGGATTTATGCTTTTGGAATTAACTTTAGTAATTCTTTTACTTCTCTTATTCAACAGCTGTATGATGTTACAGTTTCCGTATTTAGAAATATCATTCCTCCAGCAGGAGGTTTTGATCTAAGTCCGCTAATCGCTTTTTTTGCATTTCAGTTGGCAGAGAGACTGCTTTCTATTCTTTTATTTGAAATATTGCCAAACTTAACTTGATTTTTGCAAAATAAATTCTTTAATCTTATTTTTTTTAACTAAAGCTTTTTTGTAAAAACTTGATTCATTAAAAGTTATAGGAAATAGCCTTTTACTTAGTGAAAGTTTATTTTGTAATTTAATTTCTTCTTCTATATGGTCCTGATACTCTTGTGAATCCGTGATAATTTGTATAAGTCCATTATCAGATAATTTATTTGATAAATGGATTAAAAATTCTTTGGTAACCAATCTTCTCTTAATGTGTTTTTTTTTAGGCCAAGGGTCTGGGAAATGAATCCGAATGAAATCAAAACAAAATTTAACTCTCTCCAAAAGCTCTCTTACATCTCCATTAAATAAGATCATATTTTCAACATCATTTTTCTCGAAAAATTCCACGGCTCTAGAAAAACCTTTTTTGTATGGTTCAGCTCCAAAAAAGAGAAAGTCGTTATTCTCGATAATATCCTTACAAAAGGAATCACTATCCCCGAAACCAACATCAAGAACTTTTTGTTCATGAATTATTATTTTTTTTTCAGAAAAAATGCATTTTGATTTTTTATGTAAATAAAATTTATTTGTTTCAGATAGTCTTCCTGCTCTAGAACTAAAAGTTTTTATCATTTTAAAAACTGCGTTGGAGAACTAGCAATAGAACTTTTTGATCTTGACATTCTTCCTGCTAAAAAAGTTTTCCTTCCTGACTTCACTCCATTTTTAAATGCCGATGCCATGAGAATTGGTTCATTAGCATATGCAATTGCGCTATTCACTAAAACCGCATCATATCCTAGTTCCATGACTCTTGCTGCCTCTGATGGAACTCCTATACCTGCATCAACAATTAAAATTTGTTCAATTTTATTTCTAAGTAAAATTAGATCATCGAGATCATCAAACCCTCTCCCTGAGCCAATTGATGATCCAAGTGGCATAATTGCAACACAACCTAAATCTTCAAGTTTTAGACAATTATTTAGATCTCTATCACAATAAACATATACCTCAAAATTATCTTTTACCATCATTTCTGCAGCTTTAATTGTTTCTGGCATATTTGGGTCTAAATTTTCGGAGGAGGTAATTATTTCTAACTTTATTAAATTTGTTTTAAATAACTCTCTTGATAATTGTGCAGACCTAAGAGCTTCTTTTGCATTAAGAGTACCCGCAGTATTAGGAAGAAGTTTTTTCTCTCCAATAACCTCTAAAATATTACTTATAGCATCCTGTTGAGAAAAACGCTTTATAGCCAAAGTGACTAATTCAGCACCAGAAGAATTAATTGCTTTTGAAGCTATATCCTCAGAGGGATATTTTCCTGTTCCAACTATTAGTCTTGATGAATAAACGTGTGAACCAATTTTTAAGTTATCCACCGCCAACTGCTGAGATAATTTCGATTTTGTCATTTTCTTGAATACTATAATCAGAAAATTTTGCACTAGGAACTATTTCTCCATTTATTTCAACTGCAAAGGGTCTGTCTTTTGGAGCAAAAGTATTCAATATAATTTCTAGATTTGCGGATTCTATTTGTTCAACTGTTCCGTTTAATTGGATTTTGATTCTAGACATGTACTAAAGCTGTTTTGAGTTTCTTAAACGCAGTAGCTTCAATCTGTCTAATTCTTTCAGCGGAGACGGAATATTTATCCGCTAATTCATTTAGGGTAATTTTATTATCATCTAGCCATCTAGCTCTGATGATATCTTGAGATCTTTTATCAAGTGCTGAAATATTTTTAAGTAATGCTGTGTGATTTACATCTTCATAATTTTTTTGTTCAGTAATATCTTCTGGATTAAAACTATTATCTTCAAGATACTGGCTAGGTGAGAATGCTTTTTCATTATCTTCTTCATCAGTAGGTGCATCGAAAGGCGAATCTGCTGAATTTAATCTATTTTCCATATGCATTACTTCTTTAACTGAAACGTCTAATTCTTTTGCGATTCTTTTAGCCTCTTCATCTGTAAGCCAGCCAGTATTCTTTTTCTTACTTCTTAAGTTAAAGAAGAGTTTTCTTTGTGCTTTTGTAGTGGCTATTTTAACTATTCTCCAGTTTTTGAGAATAAATTCATGAATCTCGGCCTTAATCCAATGGACTGCAAAAGAAACTAGTCTAACGCCTTTATTTGGATCAAATTTTGTGACTGCTTTTAGTAATCCAACATTACCCTCTTGAATGATGTCAGCTAGAGGTAATCCATAACCTGCATAACTTTTTGCAATATGCACAACAAATCTAAGATGTGCAATGACAAGCTTGTGAGCAAGTTTTACATCTTCGGTTTCAAAAAACTCAGTGGTAAGCTCTAACTCTTCTTCTCTAGTTAGAACTGGAATTTTATAAACTTGGCTCAGATATTTATCAATATCTGACCCAGGATTTGAAAGTGCTAACGAGTAACTCATAACAAATTTCTATATTATATTATAAACCCTGTTTATCTTTTTACAACAGGATGGTCATATTAGCATTTAAATTTGCAATAAATCAAGAAATATTAAGCACTTGGAAATTAATTAATTTAGAATATTTTGCAGATATGAATAATGAGAAAAAATTAAAAAAACTTAAAGCTGGCTTACTACTACTTAGCAGAGATAGAGAAGTAGTTTACTCTTTTCATGAAACTTTTGATTTAGTTGATGAACTTATCGAAATTGTTGATGAATTGCTAGAAAAAGATTAGTTATTTTTCTAACTGTTCGAAAAGAAGAAGGTATTATCTTCGAAATTTTTTAGCTTAAAGCCTAATCCTTCAAACCTCTTAATATCTTCGAGATTATCAATTCTGTTTTGTATTAAGAATCTAGCCATTTCACCTCGAGCTCTTTTTGCTATAACTCCTATTACCTTCTCTTTGCCTCCAGACATACTTAGGAATTTAAACTCTATAACTTTTTTAGGATCTACATGTTTCTTGACTACTGAAAAATATTCTTCGGATGCAAGATTAAAAATATTTTCACTTGGAAAATCAGAATTAATTGATTTTGCTACTTTATCTCCCCAAAATTCATATAGGGTGCCGGTAGAATTCACTGAAAAATTTGTACCCATTTCAAGCCTGTAAGGATTAATTTCATCAGATGGTTTCAAGATTCCATATATACCCGACAAAATTCTAAGTTTTTTATTCATATAATTTAAATCCTCTTCGCTCATTCCTTTCGCATTAAGGTTCTTAAATACATCTCCTTCAAAAAGAAAAATGGCTCTTTTCTCTTGTTGATTTGGTTTGTTCCAGTTTTTGTATCTGTCTGCGTTTATTTTTGCTATGTCATCGCTTACCTTCATTAATGATTTAAGGCCAGATATATCAAGCTTTTTTAATTCTGATGCAATTAAATCAGCTTCTTTAGCGAATAATGGTTTTGTTGAATTTAAACTTGAATCAAATGATTGTGTCTGTAATCTTTTTGCTGGTGAAATTAAAATCATGCTAAACCTACGTTATTAAATTCTAAAGCTCTTTCTGCCCTATAGCTTGATCTAACAAAAGGGCCGGATACAACTTCTTTAAATCCATATTCTAAACCTTCTTTTCTATATTTCTCAAACTCATCTGGGGTAACCCATCTATCAATTGGCAAATGATTTAAAGTTGGTCTCAGGTACTGCCCTAAGGTAACAATGTCTACTTCATGCAACCTTAAATCTTCAAAAGTTTTATTAATTTCTTCGTCTGTTTCTCCCATCCCCAAAATAATGCTAGATTTTGTAATAATATCTGGGTTAAGTTCTTTTGCGTTTTTTAAGACTGTTAAAGTCTTTTGATAGCCAGCTCTTGGATCGCGTATAGGATGTGTCAGCCTCTCTACAGTCTCGAGATTTTGTGCAAAAACTTTAATGGGCGATTCAACAACTATTTTTATTGATTCAATAGAACCATTAAAGTCTGAGGTTAATACTTCTACAGCTATAGTCGAATCTTTCTTTTTAATTTCTTCTACCGTTTTTGCAAAATGTTCTGCTCCGCCATCAGCTAAATCATCACGGTTAACACAAGTCAAAACTATATACTTTAACCCCATCTTAAAAACAGTGTCTGCAATATTCTTAGGTTCGTCTTCATCCAACCAACCTTTTGGATTACCAGTATTGACTGAACAAAATTGACAGGCTCTGGTGCAAGTATCACCCATTAACATAAATGTTGCTGTACCCCTTGACCAACATTCAGACAAATTTGGACATTTTGCTTCCTCACATACAGTACTTAATTTTAAATCAGCAACAGAGTTTTTAATTTCTGAAAAATTTTTATTCACTTGGTGAGCAGTCATTCTTATCCATTTGGGTTTATTTTCTCTTTCTGTTAAAGAATAATCATTGCCCTTCATTCCATCTTTGATCGATGAAACTCCAGCATGATTAATAATTTTGACTGTAGGTATTATCTCTTTCATTTAATTAATTACTTTTTTAAAACCTTGTAGAAGTTTTTTCAATAGTTCTTGTTTATCTATATCTATATAGTCTATTAAATTACAAGCCTCCACATCTAGACCACAAGGGTTAATTGAATTAAAAGTTTTCAAATCTGTTTCAAAATTTATGCTCAAACCGTGATATGAAATATGGTTTTTAATTCTCATACCAATTGAGGCAAGCTTTTTGTTATTGATATATATTCCAGGATCCTCAAGATTGATTTTATGTTCAAGGCCAAATGACCAAAGTGTATCTGATGTTGAATTAAGTATCGTGCTTGTAAGGCTCGTGGGTCTAAAAGAGACTTCTTTTAAATTTAAAATAAAGTAAATGATGATTTGACCAGGAGCATGAAAAGTAATTTTCCCACCTCTATCAGTTTTAATAACTGGAGGATTTTTTGACAGATCTTCTTCTATGTTTTTTTCGCTTATACCAATTGTAAAAACTGGTGGATGTTCAAGAACCCAAATATGATGAATTTTTGGAGAAGATTTTACGAGAGCAATCATTTCATCTCTACATTCTTGATAATTAACTAATCCTTTATCTTCGATAATCAATTTCTTTTCTCCAGGTTTGCATATCCTAGAACCAACCATTTAGTTCCAAAATCTGCAAAATTAACTTGTACTTTCGAAAGCTCTCCCTCACCTTCAATGCTCAGTATGGTTCCCAGACCAAATTTCTCGTGAACAACTGAATCTCCTAAAGAAAACTCATGAGAATTTTCATCACCTGAGTCGAAGCTGTTTGCTGTTCCATAATAACTTGTTTTATAGGACTGTCTTGGACGAACAAAGTCTGTATGCTCATCAGGAATCTCTTTAATAAATCTTGAGGGTGGGTTGTATGAGTCATTTCCATACATTCTTCTATATTCTGCATAGCTCAAATACAATTTCTGTCTAGCTCTTGTAATTCCCACATAACACAAACGACGCTCTTCCTCCAATTCACTTATATTCTCAACAGATCTAGAATGAGGAAATAAATTTTCTTCCATCCCAACTAAGAAAACATGTTTGAATTCCAGACCTTTTGCAGAATGGATAGTCATCAGCTGGACAGCATCATCGTATTTATCTGCTTGAGTCTCGCCCATATCTAAGGAGACTGAAGAAAGAAAAGCTGCGAGCATTGAGTCATAGTCTGATAAATCCTCATTCTTGTTTAGAATCTCAAAAGATTTTACAGCTGTTATTAATTCGTTAATATTTTCAACACGAATCTTTCCTTTTTCACCTGACTCTTTCATGTGGTGATCAATCAAACCACTATGATTTATGACAAATTCAACTAGTTCTGATGCGGAGATTTGTTGAATTTTTTCGTTATATGTTTCAAATTGGGAAGTAAAGTTTTTTATTGAATTTTGAGCTTTACCTTTAATCTTATCCTCACTCACCATTTGCTCTGATGATGCAAACAAAGAGAAGTTATTCTCATTACTGTAATTCCTAATGTTCTCAATCGTTTTTTCTCCAACTCCTCTAGATGGAACTCCAATAGCCCTCTCGAAAGCTGTATTATCATTTTTATTTACTATTAGTCTTAGATAGCTTATGACATTTTTAATCTCGAGCCTTTCATAAAATCTTACTCCTCCATAAATTACATATGGAATATTATTTCTTAAAAGGTATTCCTCAATTACCCTTGATTGCGCATTAGATCTATACAAAACTGCAACTTCTTTGTAGTTGTCATTATTATCGACAATTCTATGTACTGATTCAGATACATAACTTGCCTCTTCTTGCTCACTATAAGCTTCAAAAATATCGATTTTATCTCCCTCACCTAAAGCAGTCCAAAGCTTCTTTCCAAGTCTATTTGTATTTTTATCTATTACTGCATTTGCAGCATCTAATATGTTTGATGTAGATCTATAGTTCTGTTCAAGTCTCGTTACCTCTGTTCCCTTATCTTTAGCAAAATGATTAATATTTTCAATTTTAGCTCCCCGCCATCCATATATTGATTGGTCATCATCACCGACCGTAGTCACAAAAGTTTTTTCATCTAAAAGATTTCTCATCCATTTATATTGAAGAGTATTTGTATCTTGAAACTCATCTACTAGGACACATCTAAATTTTTTCTGATATAAAGAACGAATCTCGGCATTATCTCTAATTAGTTCGTAAGATCTTAGTATTAGTTCGTTAAAATCAACTAAATTTTCTTGTTCAAGATATTTTTCATACGCAATATAAATCTTCTTAAGAACTTCTATATTAAAGTCGCCTTTATCATCAATATCTTTGGGACGAAGAGCATCATCTTTCCAAGTATTAATTTGCCATCTTACTTTCTCAGGAACCCATTGGTCATCATCTAATTCAAGAATTTTTAAGATTCTTTTAATGACTCTTAATTGATCATCGCTGTCAAGAATAGCAAAATCCCTTTCAAGATTTGCCTCAGAAAAATGTCTTCTTAGCAGTCTATTTGAAATGGAATGAAATGTTCCACACCACATTTCAGGAATTGGCTGCTCAAGAATCTCTTCAATTCTTCCTTTCATTTCACTAGCAGCCTTATTTGTAAAAGTTACGGCGAGAATACTGTGTGTTGAAAAAGACAGAGCTTTATTTAGCCAAGCGATACGATGAACTAGAACTTTAGTTTTGCCTGAGCCTGCTCCTGCAAGTACAAGTAATTTTTTTGAATCCGAAGTAACAGCATCTCTCTGTGCTTCATTAAGTCCATCTAAAATGAATGAAACATCCATTTAATTTAGACGAATTTATTCTCTCTGAACCAAAGATTAAATGCATACTTTTCACCCTTAGTTACAGGTCTACCAGCATGCAATGAGTTTGGGTGAACTTTTGTAGTTCCAGGAAGTATGTTTTTCCAAACGAGTAAAGAACCTTTTTTTGGAGCTACAGATATATTTAAATCAGGAAACTCTGTTGAACCTCCCTCTTCAACATCATTAAGATAGCCCAAGGCAGTGTAAATTCTTTGGCCTCCTCTTTTAAGATGTTTTTTTCCTTCATCTGTATCTGCATTAAAAGCATCATGATGGTCGTTATATTCTGTACCACCTGTGTAATAGACCACTTGGAATGATTCAGCATTTTTAAGAGGAAAACCAACTAAATCTGCTATTCTTTGCCCTAAGTTTGTAGTTATATTTGAGTGACTGTGTGCTATCCAACAATTACTTCCCGTTCTGTTCAGATGGTATATTCCGTCTTTTCCACCAATAGTTTTCGCCCTTTCTAAATTGCCATCTGATACATTTCTAATATGTTCACATTCCTCATCTGAAATAAAGTTTTCAATAACATATACCAAAGGATCTTCGTTATAAATAATTTTTTCACCTTCGGTACGTATAGGTTTTTTTGGTGTGAATTTTTTTGGCGTTTGGATTGTAGGTTTTTCTTTGTTTACTTGAGGTTTTGCAAGACCAGAATTTACACCAATTATATACAAGGCTCGCATTGATAGGCCAAGTCCAAGCAGAGCAAACAAAAGTGCCAGTATTGATAATACAAATGCTGCTACGTCCATAAAAATATTATACTTTAAAGATAGTGTTCAATAGAATAAAGCTTAAATAAATTAATACTTACTTACTTTTTGAGTAAGTTCTTTATTTGCAGAATTAAATTCTTGTCTCATTTGAGCCACTAATTCATCAACTGTTGGTGAGTTTTTAATTGAACTTATTCCCTGGCCAGCTCCATAAATATCTTTCCAAACTTTAGCAGTAGCATTTCCACCTGAGTTAAAATTCATTTTTGTTTTATCTGCTTCAGGCAAGCTTTCAGGATCCATTCCAGCTCTACTAATTGAAGGTCCTAAGTAGTTGCCTTTAACCCCACTAAAATAATTTGTATAAATGATATCTTTTGCAGCGGATTCAATAAGCATTTTCTTATAATCATCATCTGCTTCGGATTCTTTAGTAGCAATAAACCTTGTTCCTATGTAGGCTAAATCCGCTCCCATAGCTAGTGCACTTGATATCGAGAATCCGTCAGATATAGAGCCCGATAGAAGTATGGTTCCGTCATACCATTCTCTAGTTTCTCTAAGCAAGGCAAAAGGTGATAAATTTCCAGCATGTCCTCCAGCACCAGCACAGACTAAAATAAGCCCATCGACTTCTTGCTCGACAGCTTTTTGTGCATGTCTTGTACTTATAACATCATGAAAAACTAAGCCACCGTAAGAGTGAATTGCTTTCACTAAATCCTCTGGTGGTCTTAGAGAGGTGATGATTATAGGTGCCTCATGTTTGACACATGTCTCTACATCTTTGAAAAGTCTATCATTCGATAAATGACAAATTTGATTTACAGCAAAAGGCGCAACTTTTTTATCAGGATTATTTTCTTTAAATTGTCCAAGCTCATCTTTAATTTGTTTAATCCAATCACTTAGTAATTCTTGAGGTCGGGCATTTAAAGCAGGAAAAGAACCTACAACTCCAGCTTTGCATTGTGCAATTACTAAATCTGGCCTGGAAATAATAAATAAGGGAGCTCCAACTACAGGAATGGATAAATTATCTTCTAAAATTTTTGGTAACATTTAATTTTGTTTGCTATTTAAATGGTCAGTGAGCCAACTTATTGACCAATTATGGCCTAACCTATTGCCATTATATTCCTCTGGCAATCTTTTTGCTACAACACCCTCTATTTCGAGTAATTGGGGATCTGATTTAAGATTTCTAAACTCACCATCAAGCTCTTTAATAGTCATCCAATTAAAACCAAGATTATTTTCATTAATTTTTCTTGGTGGAGTGTATCCACAAAAGGTTCTGATTAAAAAATTCCCTTTTAGAGGTGCTGCGACAAAATGTCCTTCAACTTTAGAGTCAAAATCATCTGTTAAAATTTTAGAAACAACCAGCCCACCATAGCTGTGTCCGACAAGCACTATTTTTTTGTATCTTTCTTTTAGTCGATTAATTTCTAATGAGATCTTTCTTATTGCTTCATTAGGACATCCAATAGTATTCCATCTGTAAAAGGATAATCTATTGTTTTTTTTATCTAAATTTATGAGCGGGTAAACCCATTCATAACCTTCAGTGCCCCTTCCATGAATTGCGATTAACAAAGTATTTTGAAAATCCCTCTCTTTTTCGAGAAAATGTAATCCATTGTTTAATTTGGTAAGGATTTTACCAGCTACAAAAGCTCCATCATTCTCAAAAGATGTTCTAAGGTCATCAATATCGAGAGCAAATAGATTTAGAGAAAATAAAAACAGAAAAATTAAACGCATGAAACTATTTAAAAGTTTTAACCAAATAAAAACCAAGCCATGTACTCAAAATAGTTTTTAGCGTAAGCATAATAAATGCAGGAAACTGCCACCAGAAATCAAGATATGCATTCCAAAACCAAGAATAAATCCAGTCGTGAAAAAATTCTAAGTTTTGTTTCAGAAAAATCTTAGAACTTAAATCTAAAAAACCATACGGGGTTTGAAATATATATAGCAAAATCCATCCAAGTAAAAATAACTGTATGGGAGTTGTATAAATACAGAAATAACCAAACCCTAGGCCTAAACTTTTCATATTGTGAATTATAGTTTTTTTTCAGTTCTGAAGAAAAAGAAAAAAGATAAAATTGCTAGTGAGCTTAAAATGTGCCAAATACCATGTGGTTGAATAATGCTATCAGGATTGCAAAGTGGCATATTCGGATAGCCTTGAAGCCAAATAGCAAATGCTGACATATAGAATCCAACACCTAAGAAAAACCATGGGTTATATTTCTTTTTTATCTTTGGTTTTTTATTCATAAGAATTCCTGGAAGCCAAAAAAATGGCACCCACCAATATAAATTAGGATTCTGAATTATCTCATTAGGAAATATGCCAAATACTGCCATCACTGCAATTGCTATAAAGCCAGATAAAATTCTTAATGTGTTAGACCAGAAATTAAGTAAGACCTCTGTAATTATCCACCATCCAATAGACAGTGACCAAAGATTGAAATTAATTCCTAAGTCATATCCAAAAAACCAGCTCAACATCGAATATACAAAAATTATTGATAAGTATGTTTTTGCAAATGACTGATCTGACCAGCCTTGGCTTCCGAATAAATTTATTAACCAAGGGATAGAAATATATAGAATCATACTTAACCAGTCTGCCCATTGGCCCCATTCAGTATGTGTCCCATGCATTAAAAGCGATCCTGGGCCAAGAAATACTGCAGT
This sequence comes from uncultured SAR86 cluster bacterium, assembly GCA_902563885.1. GTDB lineage: Bacteria > Pseudomonadota > Gammaproteobacteria > Magnimaribacterales > TMED112 > TMED112. Next base: position 13,069 of record CACEYZ010000007.1, read on the forward strand.
AGCAGCATACAAAATTGCAACCGGTGTAGGTCCCACAAATCTGCTTTCTTGATTTTTAGGCTCATGAGCAATTATCCAAAACATTATTAAACCAGTTGTTATAAATCCTAAATTACTAAGAGCATTAAATGGCTCCCTAAAAAAACCACCGCTTATTCTTTCGCACCATCTTGATACCTCTCCTATGGCATATCCTTTCTCAACAGATAAAAATGAAGTTGTACTCGCTAGAACAAAATAAAGAACGAAAAAAGCAATTACAGTTACTAATGGAAGTAGGAAAACTCTGTTCATTAAAAACCTGTTTCCTCTTTAGCTGTTTCAATATTAATTGTGTCACCAAAAGAAGAAATTCTTAAGAGTATTGGATTACAACATACCTGACAGTCTTCTACATATTCTTGGTTAGGCTCTGATAAATCTATCTCAAAATATATACTTTCCCAGCAATAAGGACACTGAGCTAACTTTTCTTCAAGCATCTATAAATACTTCTCAAAAAACATTAATGTGACTTGTTGAGATACATCGCTGTTTTCTTTTTTCCTGAAACCATGCCCCTCATTTAAGGCGTTCATATACCAGACTGTTTTACCCTCTTTTCTTAAGGCTTCAACAACTTGTTCAGATTCTGTTACAGGAACTCTAGGATCATTTTCGCCTTGAACAACTAACATAGGAATATCAATTTCAGCAACATTATTATTTGGACTTATTTTTTCAAGAAATGCTCTCATTTCTGGGTCCCTTTCATCACCATACTCAACTCTTCTCAAGTCTCTTCTGTAATCTTCAGTATTTTTTAAGAAAGTAACAAAATTAGAAATACCTACTCTATCAACTGCTCCAACAAGTTGATCGCTGTAGTAAACGGCGCTTGCAAGAACCATATATCCTCCATAGGAGCCACCAATAACAGCCACTCTATCTGAATCTAAATCTGGCTGTGTTTTAACCCAATCTAGAAGAGCGCCAATATCTTTTACAGAGTCTTCTCTCTTAAAGCCATTATCCATTTTTAAATAGTCTTTCCCATAACCATTGCTTCCTCTCACATTAGGAGCGATAACAGCAGCACCTAGTCTTTTTACCCATTGCTGAATCGAACTGGAAAATCTTGGTCTATATTGGCTTTCTGGTCCGCCATGAATTGTAATAATTACTGGAACTGGCTCTTTAATATTTTCAGGTTTATAGATAAATGCAGGTACCTCTAAATCATCAAAAGATTTGAATGATATTAAATTTGGTAGGACAAATTCATCTGTATTTAAGCCTCCCACTTCAGATTCTGTCCATTGAACAACATCTAAGTAATCTAAATTTCTTTTTCCTAAGTTGACTATATGTGTTTCGGATGGCGATTTGGCATTATTTAATGAAAGACCTAATTTTTTTCCATTATCACTAAACTTAATTCCACCAATTAAGCCCTTACTGTTCATCTCTACTTTTTTAAATTTAAAGCTTCTTGCATCCATAAGGTAAAGAACACTAAAACCACCCTCATTTGCAGTAAATGCTGCTCTTTTTCTATCTTTTGATATGGCGAAGCCTTCAATATTCCACGGAATATTTTCACTTATAATTTTTACTCTTCCGTTTGTGAGGCTTTTATATGCAAGTTGCCTAAACTGTCCAAATTGATCAGTTAGGAAGAAGAATCCTCTTCCAGAAGCGCCAAATGCAAGTGCTAAATTTGACGAGTCTTCTTTATCAGTTACAAGTTCGCTCTCACCAGTCTCAGTGTCAACAATGAAGATTCTGGAAGAAGTAACAGAAATATAATTTTGCAATAATATTTTTTTTGAATCTTTCGACCAATCTGCAGGAGTCCAACTCGTACCATCAGGTGAAGCAAAAACCATCTTGGCTTGCTCTGGATATTTATAGTCCATTACCCAAACATCGTTTGAGGCTCCATTTCTTCTTGTAGTTCCAAAAGCAATTTTTTCACCATCCCTACTCCACAAGACAGAACCATTTCTAGACTCACCATCAGAGACTAATACTGTTCTCCCATTTTCTGGATTCATAACATATATTTGTGCATTTTCTGAACCGCCGCTATCCATAGTGAAAGCAATCAGTTCTCCATTTGGCTGTACTGAAACGGAACCAATAGGTTCATCGAAAAAAGTTACTTGTTTTCTCATGCCCAGTGGCTTATCAACGACGTGAAGCTGGCCTACATCACCAAATCTTGTTGATATGAATACTCCCTCATTATCAGGTTTAAAGCCACGAAAAGATGCTGATCTGATATTTTGATAGCCTTTCAATTCTTTCTTAATCTCTTCAGATACATTTGGAACATCTTCTAAAATGAGATTTCCATTATTGAGCGTTCTAGTTTCAACTTGTGTTTGAACAAACACAGACGCTAAAAACAAAATTAAAATTATTTTTTTCATACTCACCTCTTTTTATATTTTAATAATTAAGCAGTCTTTCTGAAGAATAAAACTATACCAGTAATGGCACTTAAAAGCGCTAGTACTGAAAAGATTTTGAGAAAAATATTTCCTATATTATCTCTATCTTGCCAATCCATTATGTGAAAACCCCAAAGCAAATCCCAAATTCTCCACTGAGTTGACCTTACTGCGCTTATATCTCCAGAATATGGATTTACATAAACATTTATCTCTTCATTTTTTTTGTTTTTTGATACAACACGATAGATAGGAAGATCTCTTCCTCTGTACTCTGCTCTTTTCTTAGCCTCTGTTACTTCCTCTACTAATAAAGGTGATAAATTTGTTTTATTCTTGACGACTTCAAGAGCATCTTCAAAAGAAATTTTATCTATTAAATTTCCGTCAAAATCAAAATATTTCTTTCCTTGTGTGTCCCTAATAACAACAACTCTTTCATTAAGTCTGTTGGCAAAACTTAATGTACTTATATCTTCAACTTCAAAATTTATTTTACTGAGATCTACTGAAAAAGATGTTTGTTCCCTATACTGCTCACCTCTAACATTCTCAATCTTGTTATAAGCAAAATAAATACCTGAAGCGGTCCAAAGTAAAAGCTGGAGAGAAATGAATAAGCTCAAATATTTATGAATTTTTCTAATAGTGAATTTCATAATTTTTATATGAGGATAATTTCTTTAAAAAGAACCACTTCTGTTTCTCGTGTTAGGAGGACCAAAAATTGTTGAGAAAACTTCCTTATAATTTTTAGCTTTTTTAATGTCTGACATCATAGATTGCCAACCCATGAATGTAATTTTCATAGGGTTAAAAGTATTAACGTTATTTACTAGACCATATTTAACTTTAGCTTTTTCTGGTTCAAAAGTTCCAAACATGCGATCCCAAATTATTAATAAATTGCCGTAATTTTTATCTATGTATTCTGCATTTGCTCCATGATGGACCCTATGATGCGATGGTGTATTTAGGATCCACTCAAGAGGGCCTAATTTACCTACTATTTGTGTATGTCCAACAACTCCCCATAAGGTGCTAATTACCCCTGCAACAGCAATAATTGTTGGATCTAATCCTAATAAAGGCAGAACAATGAAAAATGGAATTTTTGAAATAGGTCCAAGCCAAGCTTGCCTCATTGAAACAGCAAAATTCATCTCTTCACTAGAGTGATGACTCATATGTATTGCCCATAAAAATCTTACTCTGTGAGAGAACCTATGGTAAATATAAAAGACAAAATCAATCAAAATAAATGTCATTAGCCACATAGCCCATAAAGGAATTACATTTGCAAGATCAAAAATTCTGAATTGATATAAAAATATATGCAGCCCAAGCGTTGCTCCTTTTATGGCAAAGCCCATTAGGATGTTGCCTAAGAGTAATCCGCTAGTGCAAAGTGTATCTTTGTTTTTATATAGAGATTTTTTGTTAAGGCCTGAAATTAAAGTCTCAACTAATATCATGGCCAAAATAATTGGCAATCCTATAGCATAAACTTCTGCAATTGTTAGTTCTGTCATTTAATTAAGAATGAATTTTATATATGTTTACGATAGTAACGCCAATTACAATAAGGAACAAACCAAATATGGTCTGCCAATTAAGTGCTTGCTTGTAGAAAAAATAGCTTAGTATAGCCACTGAAAATACACCTAACCCTGCCCACGATGCATAAACAACAGATAGTGGTAGTTTCTGAGAAACTATTGAAAGAAAATAAAACGAAATTCCATAAGATAGAAGCAAAACAAAACTTGGTAGTGGTTTTGTAAAATTATTTGAAGCCGGCAAAAGCATAGTCCCAATGACTTCGAAAACAATAGCAGCAAACAAGGTTAAATAAGCCAACAAAATTAATTCCGGATTGAAGGCAAAATAGATTTAATCATGGCATGACTTGCACTGAATCTCTTTACAAGTCTGATGGTTTTGATAGTGAGCATATATAACCATCATTGAACCCAGAACAGTAAACAAAATTTCTTCATTTTCACCAAAAAATGTTTTTGCAAAAAAAAATGCCGCAACCAAAACAACTAACCCGAGCATGCCGATTAAAAAAATTAATTTGCTTTTATGATTTTCTAAACCCAAAAGTAATGCAAACAAACTAACAGGGACTGCTATAAAAAGAATTATAGAGTGGACAAATTCATTATCTATAGAAAGCGATACAAGTCCTGAAGTTGCAATGAAAAATGAAGGCATAAATAAACATTGAAGTGCGCAGACAAGTGATACAGTGCCAGCAAACTTATCGGTATTTAATTGTGTATTAAAAAGTTTCATGTCTTCAGGAAAGCTATTTTAGATTAGTGAAGCTAATCTTACAATTTATAGGACTATTTCAGCTATAAAATTTTTTATTTTATCTCTAATAGCCTGATCCTCCTCTTCACTAAACCCATAATGGCCTCCACCTTCAACAGTGTGCAATATATGTTTTTCTTTTAATTGTTGATCTAATAACTTGGCTTGTGAATAAGGCACCCAAACATCATTTGTGCCATGAATGGTCAGTACTTTAATGCTTTGGTTGTCCACTAGATAGATTGGAGATAACTCCTTTGAAGCCTCAGTTATTTTTTTTTCATCTGGTATCCAACGTCGAACATAGTTTGATAAAGAAAAGAATTTTGTTTTATCTAAGTATTTATAAGTTTGTTCAACTTCTGTGATGCCAAAGAGATTTACAACTCCCTTTGGTTTTAGCTCTGGAAGACAATTTTTATAAGGGATATTTTGTTCAGCTAAAGCAAGATACAGCGCCAGATGTCCACCGGCACTTGCACCAGCAATAATTATGTCGTTTCTGGAAAAACCTCTAGACTCAATTTCTTCTTCTATCTTCTTATAAGCACAAAGAACATCTTCAACAGCATAAGGGGCTGTATTTTCACCAACTCTATATCCAATCATGAAAACATTTAATTCTTTGTGATCAGTAAAATGATTATCAAATCTTCTTAACCATCTTTTTGCTCTTTTGTCACCAAAAAGCCAACCTCCTCCATGTATCCAAACTAATACTTTGTCAGAGCTGCCAAGATAAAGATCAATTTTTTGTTTTTCATGGCTGCCATAAGAATATTCAATAGGATAATTCTCGTCATCTGCTACTAAAAAAGTACTTAAAAGAGTAAGTATAATTAAATGCTTCATTTGCCTGACTAAAATTGTAACTATTAGAAAAGTTTTATTAATCTAATTAATACCACCAACATAATCTTTTATTAGCGGTTTCATTGCTTGAATTTTTTCTTTAACTTTATTGGTAGTTTCACCAAGTATTGTCATTTTCTCAACATTAAATAGTTGACCAAACTTTATATTTACTGGAGTTCCTATTACTTTATCTGCAAGCTCTTCCCAGGATAGGGGATTGGCAAATACTTCAATTAGAGTTCCTGTTTTATTATTTTCATCAATGAACCATTCAAATTTTTTAAGTCCTTCACCGGCTTGACTGTTAATAAAGGGACATTGCTCTTCACGAATGAATTCTTTTATTGTGGCTATTTCCTCAGAAAAAGACACATCAATTATCACCGTAACCTCTCCATTATTATTATGTAGCTCCATCAAATATTCTCCTTAATTGTTAAATCCATTGATCATTTTTAGCCGTGAGATCATTGCTAACATCTCCAGTGTTCGTCACACCCTTAGGTTCAATTAACATTATTTTAGCCTCTTTATCTGCAAATGGTTTATGTTTTTTACCTTTTGGCACAACTAACATTTCACCTTCATTCAATTCCACTGTCTCGTCTTCAAATTCAATGCCCATCTTGCCTTCAATTACCAAAAAGGTTTCATCAGTGTCTTCATGTTTATGCCAAGTGAAATCATTTTCAATTTTTACAAGTTTGAATTGATAGTCATTCATTTCTTCAACTACTTTTGGAGCCCATTGATCTGAAAATTTTTTAAATTTTGATTTCAAATTAATCTTTTTCATTTATCAGCTTCTATAGTCTGTGAGCCGACATCTGCAGCAATTGAATTGGGTACAAGCATAGTTAAAGCGTAGTGAGCTATTTTCCATTCACCATTAGTAAATTCTACAACACCAGTCCCCCTGCAATGTCCGAGTTTTTCACTGAAAAGAATTTCGTCAAACCATTTGGTATTATCCTCTCCTTCCCAATTACGCTCGATCACTTTGTAGGTCCAACCATGTCCATCAGCAAATGCCGGTTTTGCATAAGCTTTGAATTCTTCTATAGTCCAACGCTCAGTTTTATCTGTTCCTAGAAAGATCGCGTCTGAAGTGTATCTATTAAAGTAACTTTCAAAATTCCCTTCATGAGCATCTTGATGAAGGCCATCTAGTAGTGTGTTAGGTTTTTCTTGGGTCCAAACTGACTGTGAGCAAGCCAGTAGAATCATCAGTAAAATTTTTTTCATAATTATTTTTTAAACCTTTTTATAAAGTTATTCCACATATCTTTACTTTTTTGAATTATTTCTGGGCCTAATAATGCAATTCCAGGATACCAAGTTACTTGGCTAGCCACATATATACCGCCACCTTTAAGGAGCTCTCCAGTAGAAGCAACAAATATACTGATAAAAGTCAAAATGATGGAAATGATAATGAGCATCCAGCCAACAATTTGTCTTAATTTAGTTAAAGTAGATGTCATTTCAAGTTATCAGCTTAGGTATTATTCCTAGTTGAGCAAGAACACCCAAGATAATTAACAATATTACACTAGAGAGTATTTTAAAATTCTTCTTTAGAATCCATTCAAGTGAGTTCTCTACAAGTTCTCTTATCCATAGATCAACTTTTAACATGAATTTTAAAGCTTTTCTTATCCATTTGTCGGTTATATCAATCAATGACAGGCCAAGAACTGCGATAATAAGCCACACAAATCCATTTAAGATCATGTCAATAATCCAGCCAACTACTATCCAATTTATATCCATCGATTAGTCCTAAAAGCTAATTTTTTAACAACTGCAGAGTGTCCGTAGCAATATTTCTATTTTGATTTTTTGTTTGGATTCCAAATCACAAAATTTTTGCTTTTCAGTCTGTTGACCACCAACTTATATCTTGATTGCTCTTCTTTCCATTCCTTAAGCCATTGGGCGCCATCTCTTTCTGCATCCACGAAAACTGCATTGGTAAATGCAAGTGGCACTAATATACCAACATGTATAATTAAACTAGCAATTGTATTATATCCAAACCACCCTAAGTAATTTGCTGCCAGGAAACCAAAGAATACACTCCACATAACAAAAAGCACTAACATAAAATATGCTTGTAAACTTGGATCTGGCACGTACTTTAATGGATTGTACTTAACATCCATTACTCTTCTCCATGCACTTACAATTGTCATCACTGTCGTTCTGAATGGGTTAGGTTTTTTCATATTAATTTTGATTATCTCCTCTATTGGCAAACCTTACAAACTCTTTTGCAACATGTATACCGACAGCTAGCCATGTCACCACTATTAAACTCCAGAACAACAATTCAATCATTTCTTTTGCCATTATTATTTTTTTTCTGTAATTAAGGTTTACTTTCTCCTCTACCATATCTAAAGATGGATTGAGCTATATCAATATCAGGTTGTAAATAAGGTGTTTATTCGACGGTAACGGAGTATCCATAACCAAATTATGAATTTCCCCATTATTTCGCTTATTTTGTGTATTAGAGTTCCTTTTCAAAACTTCTTACATTAGTAAATGTATAATCTTTTTATGTTGGTGTATAAGCAATACCAAGAAACTCTTAAAAAATATAACTACATTGATCTGTTTGCAGGAATAGGTGGTTTTAGGTTGGGTTTAGATTACTTTGGTGCCAATTGTGTTTTCACATCAGAGTGGAACAAATATGCTTCTGAAGTTTACTTTAATAATTTTGGAGAAGTGCCTGAAGGAGACATAACCAAAATTAAAGAAGATCATATTCCAAAACATGACATTATCTGTGCTGGTTTTCCTTGCCAACCGTTTAGTATCTCTGGAAGCAGAGGTGGTTTCGACGATACCAGAGGCACCTTATTTTTTGATATTGCTCGAATTGCAAATTATCACAAACCCAAAGTTCTCTTGCTTGAAAATGTTAGAAATATACTTTCGTTAGACTCAGGGAAGGTCAAAAAGAAAATTGTTAAAACATTAAATGATATTGGTTACAACGTATTTATTGAACTTTTAAAAGGGAATGATTTTGGTGTTCCCCAACAAAGAGAAAGGGTATTTTTTATATGTATTAGAGAAGAGTTAAATGTTTCAGATTTTTCCTTATCAAAACCCAACATAGATCCTAAGTTTGTAAAGGATATTCTTGAAAAATCTAGACAAAAACATTTGGAAATCAACAGAAATGATATTTCTATAAACACAACCAATAAGGCAGATCTTTTTGGAAGCGAAACCAATAAACCCCTTAGGATTGGCACAATTAATAAGGGAGGACAAGGAGAAAGGGTTTATAGTGTTGATGGGGTTGGAGTTACTCTTTCTGCTTTTGGGGGAGGACCGGGCAGAAAAACAGGAGCATATTTAATTAAGAATAAAATTAGGCGACTCACTCCAAGAGAGTGTGCAAGAATGATGGGATTTCCTGATTCATTTATCTTACATACAAGTGATACGCAGTCTTTTATTCAGTTTGGAAATGCCGTGATAGTAAATAAGGTTCAATTTATTATCAAAGATCTTATTGATAAGAACGTTTTGTAATTTCTTCAACAAAATTTTCTTCGCCAGATGTCATGTCTGTTGGGTTGAATTTCATTGTAAAAATTATATTTCGGTTCTGAGTTTTAGATCTTTTTCTAACCGCATAAGTATTTTTACTAACCTCAGTTAAAAAAAATGTGCTTCCTATGTATTTGCTATTAGGTGGTTGAATAAGTTTGATATAAAGTCTTTTATCCTTTTCAATAATATTTGGTTCAGGCATGGTTTCTGCTGCTAACTTTTTTAAACTATTTAGGTCTCTTATAGTTGCATGCCTAGTGCCGCTTCTCTTTGTTCTGTATTTTCCGGTAATAATAAAATGTTTATCAATATCATTTACCTGGATTATTTTAATTAAATTATTTTTAAAATCTTCGTGATGGTTGGAAGCAATAATGTATTTGACTTCTTTATCAATGAAATGCTTTTTAATAGCATCCACCATGATTTTGTGTGAACAAACGAGATCAATGCTATTGTCTTTTGAGTAATACTCTTTAAGTTCATTCATGTGTTTAATTATATCTTTACGTCGAGATGGGTTTCCTTTATTTTTGGATGAATCAATAAACTTGCCACTATCTTTTAAAACAACAAATTGTGCTGCTTGAGAAATTTTATATTTACACTCAACATGGATTATTGTTTGATTGTTATTAAATATTCTTATATCAGATTCATTGGAGTTTGATCCTCCAAGATTTTCAGCACAATAATCAGTTTCAGATAAAACTTCATTGATATAACTGGTAGCGTTTTTTTCAAACAATCTCCATGACATTATTCAATAGTTACATAAAAGATAATTGAATTAAAGTTTGTTTCTTTTCCTCTAATTATTTACAGAAGATATATATTTTTTTATGTAAGAAGGACTTTTCAGGGCGGAAAAACCATAAAAACCTGTTTTAGTGCCTTTTGCTTTTAAACCAGGACTTAATATAAGTTCATCAGATTGATATTTATTAAGCACTTCTTTTGTTGCTAAACCACAAATGTAAAAAATTGCGTCTGTCTTTTTGATAACAATAATTTCTTCCTTATAAGATTTTTTAAAAATTATAGGAAATTTTCCATATTCAACTGTTTTTATTCCCCAACCCAAACCTATTTTTGTAAGATCTGAGATGTGGTATTTTTTACTATCTCCGATTGAGAGATCTACAAAACTCTTTTCTATAAACTTCTCAACAGCAAACTCTCCCAAGAAACCATTTTTCCATCTCTTAATTTCTTGAGAAGAGTCTATAAAGTGATGTCTTTCTTGTAATTTGATTTTGACAACTGCTTTCGAAAACTCTTCAACCTTATTAATAGTGGGGTCATCAATTTCAACTTTGACAAAATTCTTAGAATAATTGATAACTTTTTCTTTGTAGTCTCGCTGTAGCATTCTGTTATTTTTACTTAATGCCTTTGAAATTCTTAATAATAATGAAAACGATAAAACCAATAATCATCCCCACTAATGAATCGAACCAACCAACAGGTCTTACATTAGACACATAGAAGGCGAATGCTGAGACTCCTAAAATTAATGCAACTATTGTTGAAATACTAAATTTCATTAAATTATTCTCTCAGGAAATTTTTAGATCTTCAAGAGTCGAAATCTGGCGAAGTATTATTCGACGGTAACTGAGTAAGTTTGAACAGTGATTTGATTTTTTGCCTTGAAATGCTTTGTGGAAATTTTGATAAAACTTAGTATATTTCTCTTCCATCTTCAGTTTTTCTTATTAAGTTTCCAGATTGCTGGAAAAATTCCTGCTGCCTCATTGATTGAATAGTTCTCTGACCTAAAAAATAATTTGTAATCAGGGAACATAACACTTTTGCCAACTTTGACTGAAATGTCTGCAAACAAAACATTTGGACCAATTTGAATTTTTTTATCTGCAAACGTAGATTTTTTGCATATAGTCATATCTACTGCATTCTTGGATTGGTAATTTAATAGGTTGTTATCTACAAACACCAAGTCTGCCTCTTGCACTGAATCAACTATCTGAATTGTTATATCTGCAAAAAGGACGTCTGGACCTGCTTTAACCTTAAGGTCAGCAAAAAGGACGTCTGGACCGATTTGATATGAATATTCGCCAAAACCGCAACTATCTTTTCCAGAAATAAAGAAAGCAGCGTGTGTGCTTCCTAATGGTATAAGTGTAAACAAGATTAAAAATAATATATTTCTAATATTAATCACTGTTTAAACTTACTCCACCGTTACGGAATATATTTAACAGGTGGGGTTTCTTTACCTTCACTGTTACGGTTACTACAAATCAACTTCATAATCACTATAATAACGATATTCCTTTCACGACAAAAGAGGTATCTCCTCTTCTAATTGAATACTTTTAATAGGATTATCCGTGTTTTTTTATAAGTTTTATTGCCCATTTCGTTAAATTTGGATTTTTCTCAACATCAAGAATGAATTCTTGCCCAAACCCTTTGTAGAAGATAGTAGATTCCTCCTCATTCTCCCACTTCATTCTATTTAAAAATAATCCTTCTGTGTCTGAGAAATATTCTGAAGGCAACTTCCATCTAGATCGTGTTTTATTTGCTTCGGTCAAAATTAAATCATTATGTGTCTTTTTGAATAAACCATGACCTCTGTTAAAAACTTTTTTTCCACTTATCTCAAGGTTTTTTTTACCTACATAAATAGTATTGTTAGAAAATTTAGAGGTATCTCCATATCCATGAGGATGTGCAATATTATTTTCTTTGAGAAATGTGGTAATTGCTTCTGATCCTTCTATTATTTCTTTTATTTGCAACCACCCAAAAAGGTGATGTAAACCTCTTCCTTTAATTGAAAAGTTTTTAAACCATCCAAAGAATAGAAATAAGTCTCCTGGACCTACATTATTATTTTTTAACTCTGTTTGAGAAGAACTTGCTTGACCGAAAATACCAATATCTTCGTTTAGCAGTGGGTCGTTGTGACAGTAATCTGTAGGTTTAACTTTAGCAGATGCCTCTTTTAATAACTCTGTACCTGATGTTCCATAAAAATCTAAATCTTCATACTTTTTTGGAGAGGGGTGATTTTGAGGAATTGGTATAGAAAAAAATCTTCCATCACTAAATATAGGTGATGCACAACCACCTGCTTTGGCATCAAATCCTTTTCTGCTTAATATTATTCTTTTCAATTTGGGAAATTAAAAAACCCCACCTGTAGACCTATTCAACCGTCACTGAGTAGATTTAACTGTCTACTTGTTGGTTTATGGAATCTAATTAAAATTCTATGTGCCTTTCTTTCATTAAACTTCTATGTTGTTTTGCTGAACTTCTTGTGAGTCAATGTAAACAAACATGCTCCAATTATAGTCCATAGAATATCATTCCAATCGAAGACACCTCTTCCAGGTGTAAAAATTGTAATGAACTCATTGGCAATTAATCCCAATATGGAGATTCCTACTGACCAATAGAGTCGATTTTTAAATAAAGATGAATTAGGTTTGGATACTTCTGGAATCACCACATATAACAGAGCAGGCAATCCAATTCCTGGCAAGAAATTTGGAGCAATCCCAAGAAGATAAATTATTATTTCATTAGCACCATCATAATTTGGTCTTATGTAATCCTGGACTATAGAAAAAAGCAAAAAAGAAATAGCAAAAATAATGTAATAAACGAACTTTCTATTCATTTTTATGTTTTATCACTAATATTTAATATCCACAATCTTGTAAAAGTGGACAGTTCTATCTACTCGACAGTGACTGACTGTTTTTCTCTTCAAAGTCTTTGAATATTGTGACGATTTCTGCAAAAGAATTTGGTGTAAGACCTAAATTATCCCAGTCCTCTTGTCTCACATAGAGGTGACGGTAAATTTTACCAGTTGACCTTGTTGCGTCTTCACACCAGTTCTTTAGTCTTTCAATTTTTCTAGGGTCATCTAAGTTTTCTGCACCCTTAGTCTCAACAACAAACCACTCTCCATTTTCTAATTTAATGACAAAATCAGGGTAGTAATAACTTATGCCACCCTCATGATTGACATACTCCATTTTAAATCCAACTTGAATATAGTTTTTTATAAAACGATTTACATCTATTGCTGCATCAAGAAATCCTGCAAAACGCAATTCAAAATGTGAATCTCCAACTATCTTGTTAAAAATTGATTTCTTTGCAGGAAGAAATTCTTTTGCTCTTGGGATACTAAATGTCTTCTGATTTGAGACTTTGATGTAATTTTGAACCTCAGTCGTTCCAGTATCAACAACCGTTAATGCATTAATCTCTTTTTTAAATGTTTCTCTTATTAAATATCTCACATCAGTTTCACTCAAATTTCTTGCAACATTTGAATTCTCAAGGTTTACAGTTTGACCGAATAACTTATCTCTTAGGAATTGCTTCAGTTTTCCGTAAAGGATGTCTTGTCCACCGTAAAGACGGAGTTCTGTCATTATTGATTTTGTGAAAAAGGTAATGATAGATGTTGCATTAATGTGGAGACTATCAATCTTCACTTCTCTTCTTACCTCGTCATCGAGAATATCTCGAAGGAGAATATTTTTTTGTTCCTCAGGAGAAAATTCTTTTAATTCAACTGGAGTAAATTTAAATTCTTGAACATTTAATTCTTCAAGGTTTTTATACTCACGAATTATACTTGGAGAAAGAACAGGTATTTCAATATCTAATTTTTCTAAATCTTTCTCTTTATCGATTTCAATTATTGTTGGTCCTGAGGGGTCTGAACCTTTACCCATAGACCTCTTTTCAAGAATAACACCTTCTGATTTAATGCTTTCAACAAACTCCATAAATGCAGGAGTTCCAACCACATTAAGTTCTTCGGTTTGGTCTTCACCAAAATACATTCTACGAAGTCCTCTTCCCAGTGCTTGTTCAGGAAGAATATTTGATGCTGCAACAAAGGGTCTTAAACCAACCACAGTGGTAACATTTTTTACATCCCAACCTTCTTTTAACATGAGAACAGATACCACTGCTTTAATGTTGTTATCATCACTGTCAACTTGATTTGCAAGTTCTCTTAACTCTAGTAATTCTTTTTGACTCTTTGCAGATGCACCCTCATCAATGCGACCCTCTTTATTAGTATGAATAACAAAAGTTCCACCTTTGAGTAGGGGGTAGTTTCCTTCCAAATAGTCTTTAACATCATCACAGTTTTTTGTGTCATCAACCATGACAAATAAAAGTGCTTTTTTTCCTAGTTTTTTATGAGTCTCATAATCTTGTTCCCAAACAGTCACACCAAGGTCAATATAATCTCTCCACCGTTCAGAAAATTTTGCAGAAGTATTCTCTTCAAGTTTTCCTCTACTTGCTTCATCAGGAAGTATTGGAGTTTTAACAACCTCTTGTGCGATTGCTTCTACAAGTGGGTAGTCAGAGATTGTATGAGGAAATATATTTCCTTTTTGGTCTTTAGGTGTTGCAGTGACATCTAATTGCAGTGGAAGTTTCTTACCTTTTTGAACAAGACTGTTGTTTATAGTATCTATGGTTTTAAACCATGCAAGTTTTTTATCGTGAATATGATGTGCTTCATCATTAAATACGATGATGTCATCAATATTATTTACTATATCTCGAACAAGAGTTTTATTATCGGTTGTCTTGGTCACAGGTTTATCCCCAAGGAAATAATCCATACTTGAGTTCTCATCAACCTTTTCTGCTCTTGTCACAAACCTTTGAATGTTTGTTAAGAAAATATTTCCACTTTTTGAAAGAGAACCAATATTATCTTGTATATGAACCTTTGGATAAAAGTTCCAAGACCTACCACCATAACCATTGGGAGGAAGAACTGGGTCTTTATTAAAAACACTCAATCCCTCTATGTCATCTTTTAATCTATCTAAAACAATAGTGTTTGGTGCAAGAAGAAGAAAATTTTGTGAAAGTTCAGAGTCTTCATTAAATTCTTTATGGAAATAACACCATGCCATTAACAAAGACAACACCTTTGTTTTACCAGTTCCTGTTGCCTGTTTAACGACTAGTCTTAACCATGTTTCCTCAAACATAGAATCAACCAACACACCTGAGGAGTCATATTTAAGAAGTTCAGATGGGATTCTTATATTTTCATGCTCATAAAGGTAAATGATTGATTCAACAGATTCTCTTTGTGCAAAATAATATTGAAACCCATTGGGGTGGTCTGTTTTAAACCAATAAGTTAAAAGGGATTGAGATACTTCAGATATATTTGGATAACCTGCTTCTCTCCAGTCATAAACCTCTTTTCTAATTTTATTTACTAGGGGTGGTAAAAGTTTTTCTCTTCCTTTTTCACCTATTGCATCACTGCCCGGATACCAACGAACATCAGGACTGATAATTGAGTGAGGGTGACGAGGAAAGTTTTTATCTAAACCCATTACACCTTGACCTCAAGAACCTTCATTGTGTCATTACCAAAGATATCTACTACTTTGACTGCAACTTTAGTCTTATCTTTTGCTATTTCTCTTTCAGCAGACTTCAGTTCAAGTTTTTCACCTTTATTTAATTTATATTTTCCCCTAAATGACTGCCATTCATTTTCAAATACATAATTGCCAGTCCATTCTTCTTCAACTTTTCCATCTTCAGTTTTAAATTTTATAATTTCAGGTTTTGACTCATAATCAAAATCAACAGACCAATAATCTATCCAGTCATGCCAATGTTTAGTAAAAGTCTTCTCTGCAATAATTCCATCTTTATCTTTTTTCTTTTCAATTATTTGACCATTTTCTACTACAACTTTTGAACTTCCATTCCTTAATATTTCATCTATATTAAGATTGTCTTCGTTATAAAAAACTGCAAAGTCGGTTAATTCAATTGAAAGTTTCCTGCCACTAAAATGGGGTTTAAATTCAATATATGCAACATCATGAAAAACAATTTCACCCTTTGAAACTGCTCTTTTGTCAAAGACTTCCATAGGAATTTGTTTGTAGGATAGTCTCAGACCTTTTGATTTTGCTTCCTCTTGGATGGTTGGAAATAACCCCATCTCATACTCAAACCCAAGAATGTTCACGGTTGTGATTTTGTTTTTAAGACACTCAGAAATGACCTCTTCAACATGATTTCTTGATAATGGTTGGTTGATTGGTCCAAGAGAAACAAAGTCTCCACCTTTTTTCCCATGAATAGTTACAAAACCATCTACACTTATTGCTTGATATGCCTCTAAGATTAGATTTTCAAATGCTTTTTCTTTTAATTGTGTTTCTCTTTTTTTAACGTCATCTCTTTCATTTTTTCCATCATAAATAAAGTGTTGTCTTTGATATTTACCAAGATTTAATACTTCAAATGCTCTCCAGTCCTTTTCATCATTTTTTAAACCTCTTTGAACACCTATCATCCTTTTTCTAGATGTGTGAATTGAAAACTTTCCAAGGTCGGAGCATATCCACTTTCTCTTATTTGATTCAGCAACTGCTGCAGTTGTGCCGGAACCACAGAAGAAATCGCAGACAATATCATGTTCATTTGAGTGACTTAATATAATTCTCTCTAAGAGTTTTTCGGGTTTTTGCGTTGGATAGTTTGTAATCTCTTTAGATTTTCCTTGTAGATTTGATATATCTTCCCATAAATTATTTGCTATTTTTCCCTCATTTGTTCTTTCACTCCAATAACTTTTTTCTCTTATTACATTCCCTGTTAAGATTAATCTATTGTCATTTTCTAGTGCTTTTACTTTCTCTTTAACCATCCTCCAACCTTTTACAGGTGACTTCCATATTTTTCCATTGTTATCGATATAGTCATAAGTAGTTTGCGGTCCAGGATTACCTGTTTTTTGCATAGACACTGATGCATATTTCCCTCTCCCATCTTTATCATCATATACATAGGATTTTAAAGTGCCTTCTGATAAAGGTTTGAATGCATTTTTAAAAATATAATTATTGGTCTTCGTTGCCCAAATTAAATGGTCTATGTCTTTTGGATAATTTTTTGATACTGTCTTTCCACTCGAACTTCTTTGCCAAATAATTTCATTTCTAACATTTTCAACTCCGAAAATCTCTGCTAGAACTTGCTTGATTTGATGATTGAGTCTTGAATCACAATGAACAAAAATTGAACCATTATCAGCAAGTAAATCTCTCATTATAATTAGTCGTTCATATATCATGGACAAAAATGAATCTTGTCCTTTGCCCCATGTATCTCTATATGCGAGTTGCTCAAGGACATTAGGTTTTTTCTCATACGAACCATCACCAATTTCCACATCCATTGAGAAGTCAGCACCCACATCAAATGGTGGATCTATATAAATCAATTTAATTCCACCTTCTTTCTCAATCTCTTCTCTCATGGGACCATTTTTAAGAGAAGAAAGAATGTATTTGTTATCCCCCCAAATGAGTTTGTTGGTCCAACCTGTTAATTGACGACCTGACGCAAAGTCAAATGACACTTGTGCCATTTTGACTTCTTCATTTCTTGGTTCGTCTATTTGTTCAATGATTTGAAAAGGTAGAACAACATTTGTGACTTCATCAGATTTACCATTCCAAGTGAGTTCTACTTGTTTAGATTCATCAAATAATAAGAAACGATATTTTTCAGGTAAGACTTTGCCTTCTTCAATAAGTTTTACTACGTCTCTTTTTTCATTATCAGATAATTTCATCTTCTTCATTATGCCATTTGTGCCTTTATTACGACCAGTGATTCTTAAAAGAAAATGTATAGAAAATACATATATTAGAAACTGCCTTTTGAAACATTCTCTAAATGAGATTTTGCCTGTTTGAGATAACGAGAAACATAACCTTGCACTCTTCTCTTTTCTTCACGATTTGAGAATGCTTCATAGTCATACTCATCGTTTCTTTCTTCAGTCACATACTTGTAATTGCTTCTACTCTCCTCATCGTAGACTCTCTTTCTTCTCTTTGTGTCATTCTCTTTATGACACTATGAACACTCGAACCAGTCTTGCTCCAAATATTACCTCTATGAGTTTTTATGCCTGAACGATTCAACCAATGACTTATTTTTTTATAACCCCAACCCTTCTCATGCTTCAAATATGAAATGAGTTTGTGTATCACGATTTGCCTCTTTGTGAGGTCTTTCTGAATTAGAGTTTTATTAGTTCTTACTCTTGCATTGAACTCAAGAGTGATGAAATTTTCTGAATTTAATTCTGCAAACGAAACTACTCGACAGTAACACTCTTCGCAAGATTACGAGGCTTATCTACATCAGTTCCCTTAAGAAGTGCTGTGTAATATGAAATAAGTTGCATCGGTATAACTGAGATTATTGGATTGAGAAGATCTAAAGTCTTAGGAATCTTTATATGTCCTCCATCTTTGGTAATTTTAGTTTTTCCTAGTGGACCTATAGTCACAACTTTCCCTTTTCTCGCAGCAACCTCTTGAATATTCGATTGAATTTTATCTAAATGTTCATTATCTGGGACCAGAGCAATAACTGGCATATCACGATCTATCAATGCAAGTGGTCCGTGTTTTAGTTCACCTGCAGGGTAGGCTTCGGCATGAATGTAAGAAATCTCTTTTAATTTTAAAGCACCCTCTCTAGCTATTGGAAAATATAAACCTCTGCCAAGAAAAAGAGCACTACTTCTTTTAAATAACAGTTTAGCGGTAGATTTATAGACATCTGTCATTTTCAAAGTTTTGTCTATGTGTTTAGGAAGATCTCTGAGTGCATCTGTAATTTTCTTTCTAGCATTAGGCGTTTGTTTATGCACTCTCATTAAGGTTAGAAGCAGTAAATTCAAACATGCCAGTTGCGTTACAAAGGCTTTGGTTGAGGCCACGCCAATTTCAGGACCAGCATTAGTAAGTAATGTATAGTCAGACTCCCTACACAAGGAACTATTAGCAACATTACAAATAGTTAATGTAATAGGAGAACCAGTTTTTTTAGCAAATTTTAATGATGATAATGTGTCTGCAGTTTCACCCGACTGCGAAATGGTAACTAATAAAGTTTTCTTGGTTTTGATTGGCTCTTGATATTGATATTCAGATCCATAATCAACTCGACAATTAATGCCCAAAAATTTATGAGACCAATATTCAAAAATTCTGCCTGAATGAAAGCTAGTGCCACAAGCAATAATCTGAATGTTTGTGACATCTTTTACAGCTTCTTCAAAACCTGAACCAAAGATACCCTCTTGAGTTTCATTTTTACCTAACCTGCCTTCAATTGATTTAGAAATAGCATCGGGCTGTTCAAAAATTTCTTTTTCCATGAAATGGTTATAGCCACCCAAATCATTTGTGTAAGAATTTGAGTCTATTTCCTGTGTTTTTAATTTTACGGCATTGCCATTTGATGTTATGACATGGTTTTTCTCTTTAGTTATAAATGACACCTGACCGTCTTCCATAAATTTAAATTTATTTGTCACTGGAGCAAGTGCCATTATGTCTGAAGCAACAAAGTTCTCATCGTATCCCTCTCCAATAACAAGAGGACTTTGATTTCTTGCACCAATAATTAAATCCGGATTGTCTTTATCTATAACCGCTAGTGCATAAGCTCCTTTGAGTTGTGAAATAGCTTTAAGTGTTGCCGAATCGAAATCCATGCCCTTTTGCATATGCAAGTTAATGAGATGAGCAACAACTTCAGTATCAGTATCTGATCTAAATTTCACTCCTTCACTTTGCAGTTTTTCTTTAAGGTTCAAGTGATTTTCAATAATGCCGTTATGAACAACAAAAATCTTATTTTCAGAAATTTGTGGGTGCGCATTTTTTTCTGATGGCACGCCATGTGTTGCCCATCTAGTATGTGCAATTCCTTGATTGCTTTTAACTTTCATTTCAGGAAGTTTATTCTCGAGATCTAGAACTCTGCCCTTTGCTTTTATAAGTGAAATTTTGCTGTTTTCTCTAAAAGCAACTCCAGCAGAATCATACCCACGATATTCCAGCCTTTTTAGTCCTTCAATTAAAATTGGTAAAACATTTCTATCTGAAACACCACCAACAATACCGCACATTATTTCTTCTTCCAGTTTTTCTTAGTGCTTTGCTTAGATCTGCCAAATGCTAAAGAATTCGGTGGCACATCTGAAGTAATAACAGAGCCTGCAGCAACATATGATTTCTTACCTACTTTTACAGGAGCAACAAGCGAAGAGTTCGAGCCGATAAAAACATTATCATCAAGCTTAGTTTTATGTTTTTTATTGCCATCATAATTACAAGTAATTGTACCTGCACCAATATTCGATTTTTTCCCAACACTGGCATCTCCAAGATAGGCATGATGGTTCGCCTTAGCACCTTCTCCTATCTTAGATTTTTTTACTTCAACAAAATTACCTATTTTTGCTTCATTTTCTAAAACAACTCCTTGACGCAGTCTAGCGAAGGGGCCAACTTCAACATTGCTACCGATTTTTGAATCTTCGATAGAGGAAAAATCTTTTACGAAAGTATTGTTTCCAATTTTTGAATTTGAGATCAAAGTGTTTGAGCCTATGCTGACATTGTTACCTAATACAACAGAGCCTTTAAAAGTAACGTTATTACCTATACTTACGTCCTTACCAGTTTTGAGCTGTCCCTCTATAAAACAAGAAGACGGATCTTTAAAAAAGACGCCTTTTTTAGCGGCATCATTTAAATTTAGCTTTGTCATAGATTGGTAAAGTTCTGTTAACTCCTCTTTATTATTTGCCCCAAGAACTTCTTTTACATCTGTCTTTACAGTTCCCACACTATGTTTTCTCTGACTAGAAAACTCTACCAGGTCTGTTAAATAGTATTCCCCTTTTACATTGCTTCTTACTAAACCATTTACACCTTTTTTTAAGTGTTTATTTTCAATCACCATAATGCCACTGAAAATTTCTTTTATGCTTTTTTCTGCTTTTGTGGCATCGGCCTGCTCTCTGATAAGGATTGGGTTATCATTTTTATCTCTAATAATCCTGCCGTAACCAGATGGATCGTCAATGTCTGCTGTTAAAATAGATATTTTTTTTCTCATACATGACCTTATAAGCTTTCTTAAAGTTCCTAACGAAACTAATGGTACATCAGCATATAAAACTAAAGTCTTTCCGTTCTCTGGTAAATATGGCAAAGCTTGTTTGACTGCATGCCCAGTGCCAAGCCTTTCTTTTTGCTCACAAAAAATAAAGTCTCCAGAATTCTCTGCCAATACATATTTTTTTACTTCATCTTTCTTATACCCTGTTACAAGAATTAATCTGTCTGGGTTTAATTTCATTGAAGTATTCAAAGAATGTTGAACCATAGGTATGTCTCCTAATTTAATAAGAGGCTTTGGTAAATCTGTTTTCATTCTTTTGCCTTCGCCTGCGGCAAGAAGAATTATGCTTAAACCCATCTTGAGATTTTAATGTTTTTTTGAATAGATTAACTACTTTTTTAACTTAATATTCTTTTTAAGAGCTTCTATTGCTCTTAACTGGGACAAGGACTGTGTGAGTTGACTTGATGCTTCAGCAAATTCTTTTTGATCTTTTTTATCTTTTAAAAGTTTTTCAGCTTCCTCTTTGGCTTTCAAAATTTTTGCCTCATCAAGATCATCGGCACGCAAAGCTGAGTCAACTAAAATAGTAATGTGGTCTGGTTGAACTTCTGCAAAACCACCATTAGTGAAGAAGACTTCTTCATTATCATCAGTAATCATCCTGACAGGTCCTGGTTTTAGTATCGCCAATAATGGAGAGTGTCCTTTAACAACTCCAAGCTGACCTTCTTTGCCATCCATAACAACCATTTTTGCCTGCCCTTCAAACAAGGTTTGCTCTTGGGAGATAAAACTTATATCAATCATTTTTTACAGTTTTAGCTTTTTCTAAAACTTCATCTATGGAGCCAACCATATAAAATGCTTGTTCAGGAACATCGTCATGAACGCCATCTAATATTTCTTTAAAGCCTTGAATGGTGTCTTTAACTGATACATATTTGCCTGGTGAACCTGTGAAAACTTCTGCTACAAAGAAAGGTTGAGACAAAAACTTTTCAACTTTTCTTGCCCTTGAAACTGTATTTTTATCCTCATCAGATAATTCATCCATGCCCAAAATTGCAATAATATCTTTAAGCTCTTTATATCTTTGTAGAACACCCTGAACTCTCTGCGCAACTTCATAATGTTCTTGGCCAACAACCATTGGATCAAGCTGTCTAGAGGTTGAATCTAAAGGATCAACAGCAGGATATATTCCTAACTCGGCAATTCTTCTTGATAACACAACTGTTGCATCTAAGTGAGCAAAAGTTGTTGCTGGAGAAGGGTCTGTTAAGTCATCGGCTGGAACATAAACAGCCTGTATAGATGTGATAGAGCCAGTTTTTGTTGAGGTAATTCTTTCTTGTAATACCCCCATCTCTTCTGCAAGTGTGGGTTGATAACCTACAGCAGAAGGCATTCTACCAAGTAGTGCTGAGACCTCAACACCAGCCAATGTATATCTATAAATATTATCAACAAATAAAAGAACATCACGACCTTCATCTCTGAATTGTTCTGCCATTGTTAGTCCTGTTAAAGCAACTCTAAGTCTATTTCCTGGCGGCTCATTCATCTGTCCATAGACAAGTGAAACTTTATCTAAGACTTTGGATTCTGTCATTTCGTGATAGAAGTCGTTTCCTTCTCTTGTTCGCTCTCCAACACCGGCAAAAACTGAATAGCCAGAATGCTCGATGGCGATATTTCTAATAAGCTCCATCATGTTAACTGTTTTACCAACTCCAGCACCCCCAAAAAGTCCAACCTTTCCACCCTTTGCAAAAGGGCAGACTAAATCAATAACCTTTATTCCTGTTTCCAGAATCTCATTTGAGTCTGAGAGCTCAACATACTCTGGCGGTTTTCTGTGGATAGGCATTTTGTTTGGAGCTTTTACATCTCCTTTCATATCTATTGGGTCGCCAAGGACGTTCATAATTCTACCTAAAGTCTTTTCTCCTACAGGCACACTTATGGGTGCTTTGGTATTCATTACATCTAACCCTCTTTTTAAACCTTCAGTAGTACCCATTGCTACTGTTCTTACAACTCCGTCGCCAAGTTGTTGCTGTGTTTCTAAAACAAGATTGTTTTCCTGAACAACTAATGCATCGTAAATATTCGGGATTTGCTCTTTCCCAAACTCGACATCGATAACGGCTCCGATAATTTGTTTTATTTTTCCTAATTCAGACATTTTTTTCTCCTTAAATTGCTGCAGCGCCTCCAACTATTTCTGAAAGCTCTTGTGTTATGGATGCTTGTCTTGCATTGTTATAAAGTAGCTGTAGATCATTGATAATTTCCTCTGCATTTTCTGAAGCATTTTTCATAGCAATCATTTTTGCCGCCTGCTCACATGCATTATTCTCTATCACAGCTTGGTATATTTGAGTTTCTATATACCTCTTTAAAAGCCTATCCAAAATTTCTTTTGATGAAGGTTCATAAATGTAGTCCCATATTTTTTTCTTCTCTTCATTAGTTTCAATGGAGGCTATTGGTAAAACCTTCCTTTCAAAAGGTGTCTGTGACATTGTATTGATAAATTCATTAGCATAGAGGTAAACGTTACCAATGCTGCCTTTTTCAAATTCAGATATAGCAATTTGAGATGACCCTATAACGTCTTCTGCTTTTGGAATATCGCCAAGTTTTGCAGCTGTACCTAAAATTTCAGCATTTTTTAATCTAGAAAAAACATCTGCCGCTTTTTTTCCAAAAGTTACAACTTGAACTTTTCTTCCTTTCTTTTCTCTATCAGCCATATTGGCTAATGCTTTTTTGAAAAGATTTGAATTTAAGCCACCACAAAGTCCTTTATCTGTACCAACAATGATGTAAATGTCTGTTTTTGATTCTGATTCGTTAAAAAAAGGATGTTTGTACTCGGAACTGGCATTTGAAAGGCTATCAATTAATTCCACAATTTTTTTAGAATAAGGCTTTCCTTTGCTCATAGCATCTTGCGTTTTTTTCATTTTGCTTGAGGCCACCAATTCCATTGCTGAGGTAATTTTTTTTGTGTTTTGAACACTTCCTATCTTTTTTCTTATTTCTTTAGTTTGAGCCATTTACCACGAACCTTCTTTCATGAAATTATCTAAAACTTTCTTATATTTTTTTTCAATGTCATCGTTCCAGTCGCCTGTTTTGTTAACTTCTTCCCAAACTTTTAAATGTTTTGTTTTGAAGTAGTCTCTTAAATTTTCTTCGAAAGATTGCATTTTATCTTTTTCAATATCTTTTAAGTATTTGAATTCAATGGCATACAAGATAATTGATATGCATGCTACAGATCTTGGTGAAAACTGTGTTTGCTTGAAGAGCTCAGTAATTCTTTGACCATCTTCAAGCTGTTCTTTAGTAGCATCATCAAGGTCTGATGCAAATTGAGAAAATGACTCTAATTCTCTAAACTGAGCAAGTGCAAGCTTCACGCCACCTCCTAATTTTTTTATGATTTTTGTTTGAGCTGCACCACCAACCCTTGATACAGAAATCCCAACATTAATAGCTGGCCTTATTCCTGAATTAAATAAATCTGTTTCTAAGAAAATTTGTCCATCAGTGATTGAAATAACATTTGTAGGAATAAATGCTGAAACATCACTTGCTTGTGTTTCAATAATTGGTAAAGCTGTGAGTGATCCAGTTTTTCCTTTTACTTTGCCATTAGTAAGTCTTTCAACATAATCTGGATTAACTCTTGCTGCACGCTCCAATAGTCTTGAATGTAAATAAAAAATGTCACCAGGAAATGCTTCTCTTCCTGGGGGTCTTTTTAAAAGAAGTGATATTTGTCTATAAGCAACAGCATGCTTTGATAGGTCATCATAGATTATTAAAGCATCTTCGCCTCTATCTCTAAAATACTCACCCATAGTGCAACCTGAGTAAGGAGCTAAAAATTGCAATGAAGCACTTTCTGCTGCACTCGCTGAAACAACGATTGTATTTTTGAGTGCATCAGCTTCTTCAAGTTGTCTTACAACTGTTGCCACAGTAGACTGTTTTTGGCCTATTGCTACATATACGCATGTTATGTCTGAATCTCTCTGTTTAATAATTGCATCTACAGCAATAGCAGTTTTACCTGTTTGGCGATCTCCAATAATAAGTTCTCTTTGACCGCGACCAATTGGCACCATTACATCTATAGACTTGATACCTGTTTGAACTGGCTGATCAACACCTTGTCTGTCAATAACTCCTGGCGCTACGACTTCAATAGGTGCATTCGTTTCTGACTTAACTTCCCCTTTTCCATCTATTGGTCTACCTAGTGCATCAATAACACGACCTTTTAAAGCTTCCCCAACAGGAACTTCTAAAATTCTTCCAGTTGTTTTTACTTTTTGACCCTCCTTGATATGTCCAGCGTCACCTAAAACAACTGCCCCAACAGAATCATTCTCAAGATTAAGCGCCAATCCATAGGTGCCCTCTCCAAAATCTAATAGCTCTCCATACATTGCATCCTCTAGTCCAAAAATTTGAACAATGCCGTCTGCTGTAGAAAGAACTTCTCCTACATTTGATTCAGAACTTGCACCCTTATAATCTTCAATTTTCTTTTTTATGATGCTTGAGATTTCTGATGGGTTTATTTTAGTGCTCATTATTTCTCCTTAATTTATTAATAATTCCTTTAGTCCTGAAAGCTTATTGTCAAGACTTAGGTCTATTTCATTGTCTTTATGTTTAATGATAATTCCGCCTATTAGGTTTGAATCAATTTCATAGTTTACCTGCATAGATTTATTAAATTTATTTGAGACAAATGATGAAATTCTTTCTTTAATTTCATCAGTAGGTTCTTTGTTTAATTTGACATTAACTGGAATATTATCTTCTTGTATAAAACAATAATTTACAAAATATTGGAAAAGTTCTGGTAAAAGATCAAACCTATTATTGTCAGCCAGCGTGTTGAAAAAAGGCTCTATCGAAGAATCGTCATTTACCAATGAAAGAGCAGTCTGCAATTTTTCCTTCTTGCTAATGGTTTTATCCTTAAAGAATATTTTTAATGACTTTATGTCTCCACTCGAAGCAATAGCCTCAAAATCTTGTTTTATGTTTAAAACCTCATCACTATTTAGCGACTGATATAGCCCTTTTGAATAAACTTCAAACAATCTATTCATTTTCTAAAATCATCCAAGCTTTTTTGAATTGTGTCTCCATGGTTTGTTTCTGATATTTCTTTACCAACGATTTTTTTTGCCGCCGACATTACATTTGTCGCGAAATCTTTTTCAAGACTTTTCTTTGCATTAACAACTTCTTTGTCTATTTCTGCTTGAGCAGAAGCAACAATACGATTTTTTTCTTCAGTTGCCTTAGTTTTTGAATCCTCAACAATTTTTTCAGATTGATCTTTAGCATTGGATAAAACTTTTTTTGCTTCACTTTTTGCTTCAGCAATCATTTTTTTGCTTTGCTCTTCAGCTTCAATAATCTTTTTGGCACTATCCTCTGAGTCTTTTAGTCCTTGTTCAATTTTATTTGCTCTCTCCTCCATTGCTGCCAATAATGGTGGCCAAACAAATTTCCAACAAAACCAAATAAATAGCCCGAAAGCTATCATTTGTCCTAAAAGTGTGCCGTTTAAATTCATTTAAGCAACAAACAATACATAGAAAGCCAAACCAACTGAAATCATTGGAACAGCATCAACTAGTCCAATACCCAAAAAGTATGTTGGTCTTAACTGATCCTCTAATTCTGGCTGTCTTGCTATAGACTCTATTAATTTTGAGCTTAAAACTCCTGCCCCAACTCCAGCACCGATTGCTGCGAGACCAAACATAAATCCTGCTCCTACAAACTTTCCAGCTTCAATTACTGCTTCTTCCATTACAACCTCCTTTAATGTTGTTCAAATTTTTCATGTGCCATATTCATATATACCACTGTTAACATCATAAAAATAAATGCCTGAAGTACAACTATTAAAATATGAAATATTGCCCAAATAAGACTTAGTGTTATACCTGCAAGGTTCAAGCCAACACCCGCTATAGTTAATGCTTCAAAATTAATCATTACCATACCTGCAATTAATAAAAATATCATCTCACCAGCATATAAATTTCCATAAAGCCTTAAAGCGAGTGATAAAGGTTTTGCTAACATATCAATCACTTCAACAAATAGGTTTGCAGGCAACATCCATGGTCCAAATGGATGTAAAGTTATAGACTTTATGAAACCAATAAACCCTTTATTTTTAATACTAAAAAACAAATACAAAATAAATACTGAAAGGGCTAATGCTGCAGTTAGATTAAGATCTGTTGTTGGAACCACTTTTAAGAATGGAATCCCTATCTCCTCTGCTGGATAAGGAATTAAATCAACTGGAACAAGATCCATTAAGTTCATTAATAATACCCAAACGAAGATTGTAAGGGCCATTGGCGCAACAAGCGTATTTTGTCCTGCTTTGAAGGTTCCTTTCACCACACTATTTACAAAATCAATCATCATTTCTACAAAAAGCTGAAGTTTAGTTGGTTTTTCTAATGAGAAGCTTTTCGCAGCATTAATAAAAAAGAACAGAAAAATTGAACCTAATAAGAGCGAGAAAAATAGTGTATCAATATTGAATGCCCAAAATCCCATTGCTTCAAGGTCTGACTTGTTATTGGCTAAATACCATCCGTCTTCTGTTAATGTTTCTTTGCAATATTTGTCCCCGTCATAATTCATGCTCTTGTCATCTTGGCAATAAGCTGTTTTTTCTTCATCAGTCTTGCCTTTAGCATAGAATTTTCTTTCATGTCCTTCAGGTAATCGGCCATACACCAAATTTTGTAAATGGTGCTCTAGATATTCTTGAAATGTACGTTCTGAACTTTCAGATGCCATGGGTGTCGTAATTGTAATTTAATTTGATGTTCGTTTGTAGCTCTAATGTGAAATTTTTTCAATGATTCCATCTAATTCTTCATATGAATAATATTTTATGACCATCTTTCCTTTTCCATCTTTATCATCAATAGTTACTTTTGATCCTATGCGTGAACTTAAAGCCGATTCAAGATTAAGTTCATCTCTTGATTTTTTCTCTTTCTTTGAGGTTTGTGGGGAGCTCTCTGTAATTTGTTTCTCAAGGTCTCTAACTGATAAATTTTCAGAAATTATTCTCATAAGTAACTGATCAGCCCTTACACCATCAACACTTAGAAGAACTTTTGCATGCCCTTCACTTACAGCCCCCTTATCAATTTCATCTTGAATTTTTGGCGATAATGTTAGAAGGCGCAAAGAATTAGCTACAGAGCTCCTCGGCTTACCAACGCTTTTAGCTACAGCTTCTTGTGTATAGCCAAATTCATCCTTAAGTCTTTGATAGCCCTTAGCCACTTCCAAAGGATTAAGGTCTTCTCTTTGTATATTTTCTAATATTGCAATTTCTAACGACTGGACATCAGATATATTCGATACTACAACTGGTATTTTTTTTAATTTAGCTAGTTTTGCGGCTCTAAACCTTCTTTCTCCAGCTACAAGCTCAAAACCCTTTCCATCTTTTCTAACTAAAACTGGTTGTATGACTCCATGTTTCTTAATTGACTCTGCTAGTTCTTCTAATTTTTTTTGATCAAAAGAGGTTCTTGGTTGATACTGATTAGCCCTTATTTGACTTAACAAAATTTCTGATGATTTTTCTTTAGTTTCTTTTTTTACATTTTTTTGAGGCTTTTCCGAATTTTTACTTTCGGCAACGTCACCAAGTAAAGCTTCTAATCCTTTGTTAAGCGATGTTTTTTTTGCCATTTTCAAATTTCCTTATGAACTCTCCAGATAAACTTAGAAAAGCTTCAGCACCAATAGAATTTATATCATAATCTACTATCGATTGGCCATAGCTGGGCGCCTCTGCTAATCTTACATTTCTGGGAATGATTGTATTAAGCACCTTTTCTTTAAAATGCTTTTCTAGCTGACTTGAAACTTCCCGTGTGAGACGATTTCTCCAATCAGCCATTGTTCTTAGTATTGCAACTATGTCTATTTTTAAACCAAGAACATCATTTAGTTCAGAAATTGTTGATTTTAAAGTAACCAATCCCTCAAGGGCGTAATATTCACACTGAACAGGAACAAGCACGTTTCTACAAAATTCCATAGAGTTTATCGTTAAAAGATTTAGCGATGGTGGACAGTCAATCAGAATGTAGTCATATTTTTTTGGAAGTTTTTTTAGGTGTGTGCTGAAATATTTTTCTCTGTTTTCTGTTTTTTCAATAATTTTTTCTGCTGCAACCAGGTTATTATTGGCTGGGATAATGTCGTAACCTCCAGATGCTTCGATTATAAAACTTTCAATTTTTTCTTGGCCGTTAAAGAATTCGTATAGAGAGCTTTCAGAATTTTTTTTAATTCCTGCTGCAGAGCTGGCATTGCCTTGTGGATCAATGTCGATTAACAAAACATTTCGTTTTGCTTTTGTAAGAGATGCAGCGAGGTTAACTGCTGTAGTTGTTTTCCCAACACCGCCCTTTTGATTTGTAACGGCAACTCTAATTGTCATTTACTTCAATAACTGTCATTTTTACATTTTGGCACAAATAATTGTGCATCTTGTAATCATATATCAAAGGCTTAGCTTCTAATAACTCTCTTTTGGTATTTGCATCATTTTTCTTAAGAAATAAATAATTTTTGATGTTTTCTTTATTTTTTGTCATTAGTAGTGTTTTTTTTATTGATGCAAATGCCTTTGAACATGCGGTATATTTTTTGTCTAAAGAAAAGTTAACCACATCATTGTGAATTGGGACAATTCCATCTATTCCTAATTTGGCTAAAACAAATTTTTGAAACTGATGTTTTCTTAAATTTCTTTCAACTAAAAAAACCTCTTTATTTGGTTTTAAAATTTTTATAACCACCCCCAACAACCCCGATCCTGAGCCATAATCAACAACTATATTCTCAAGTTTGTCTAAGACCTGAATTGTTGCCTTAACGCAGTCCTCGATGTGAAATTCAAAATCTTTTTTTGTTTTGGCTCCAGTAAGGTTGTGTTTTGTGTTTTGTTTTAAAACCTCCCCCGAAAAAGTCTCGAGGTTTTTTTTAATAGTTGGTTTTAATTGCATCAATCTTTTTTAAATGGATTGTAAGAACACTTATTGCTGCTGGAGTAATGCCCTCGATGTCTGCTACTTCTTGAAGATCTTTTGGTTTATGGTGATTAAGTTTTTCTTGTAGCTCCCCTGATAGGCCGACAACTTCTTTGTAGTCAAAAATTAAGCCTAGCTTAAATTCTTCTAGATTTTTAATTTTTTCCAATTCGCGTTGTTGTTTTTTTATGTAGCCAGAGTATCTGATATCAAAATATGTTTGCTCAAAACTGTCCCCTTTAAGTTTGGTAATTTTTGAAAGGTCTTTAATAGAGAAGTCATTTCTTTTACAAAGGTCTGTTCCTGTTCTTTGCTTACCCCCAACATCTATTTTTATTGTTTCAAGAATGTTCCTCGCTTTATTCTTTTCTGATTGTTTTTTCAAATAAACCTCCTCTCTTTGCTTGTCTAATGTTTTAAATTTTTTTGCATATTTGAACATCCTCTCATCGGCATTGTCCTGTCTCAACAAAAGCCTGTGTTCTGCTCTTGAAGTAAACATTCTGTAGGGCTCACTTACACCAAGCCTTGTTAGATCATCGACCAGAACACCAAGGTATGAGTCTTGCCTTTTTGGCATCCAACTATCTCCATCCAATAACAAAGAAGCATTTATGCCCGCAACTATTCCCTGTCCTGCTGCCTCCTCATAGCCTGTTGTTCCATTGATTTGCCCCGCTAAAAAAAGGTTTTTTAGTTTCTTAATTCTTAGGGTTTTGTCGAGGTTTCTAGGGTCTATGTAATCATATTCAACAGCATAACCGAACTGTGTTATCTTGGCGCCTTCAAACCCCCTTATTGATCTAATGTATTCTTCCTGTATTTCCTTGGGAAGGCTTGTGGAAATTCCGTTTGGATAAATTGTGTCCGCCTTCAAGCCTTCAGGCTCCACAAAAACTTGATGCTGATCTTTGTCTTCAAATCTCATTATCTTGTCTTCGATAGATGGACAATACCTTGGCCCAACACCACTTATGAGGCCTGAATACATTGCTGACTTTTTTATGTTCTTTCTGATAATCTCATGTGTCTTTTTGTTCGTATAGGTAATGTGGCAGGATGTTTGTTTTGGGTGTTTGTTCTTTGCGCCTAGGTATGACATGAAGAG
>CACEYZ010000008.1 GCA_902563885.1 uncultured SAR86 cluster bacterium
AAAATAAATTTGGTAAATTATGAAAAAAATACCTATCGATAAAATGCTCAAAGAGTTTTTAATAGAAATGAAAAATATTATCGCCAAAAAGACTCCAAAGAAAATTTGTATAGCAAAGTATTTATTTTGTCCGAAAAATATCGGAAGTGAGTTTATGGAAATTTTTTTATCGTCCTCTATATCGTTCATTGCATAGAGACTGTCATATGCAGTAATCCAAAATGCACATGCTAAGTACATCAAAATAACATCAAAAGAAATATTTTGCTCGACTATGGCATATGAAATAGGTAAAGATAAACCGAAAGTAAATCCCAAAAATAACTGTGGTATTGGCATAAATCTTTTTGTCAGTGGATAGACAATTATTAATGGTGCAGCCACAAGTAGAACAAATAAGATTACAAATAAGTTTGTTAAATAGAGAATAAACAGACACATCATTCCTAAAAAAATAATACAAATTAAGGCTTCAACTTTAGTTAATGTTTTATTTGCAAGTGGTCTGTTCTTTGTTCTTTTGACCTGACTATCAAAACCAATGTCAAAATAATCATTTATTGCACAACCTAGAGATCTTGTTAGAAATGCTCCCACCAAAACTATCGCAAAGTGCTTAATTTCAAAATTTTCACTTGTAAAGAGCCCCCACATTCCAGGCCACAACAATAACCAAAAACCAATTGGATTATAGAATCTTATGAGATTCAAATATGCATTTAATTTATTCATGAAATAAAAAAACTTCTACTACAAAAAATCTTTCTCCATCTAAATCATAAATACATTTTCTACCTAAGTATTTATTATTTCCTAAAGAATATTTTGCAACATAAGTTTCTTTTTTTGATATCAAAGGGTTATTAAAGAGATATTTTCCTAAGGGCTCTTTAGCTAGCCGCTTAAATTTAGGAAATTTTTTATAAACTTTTGAACTAAAAAAAGATTCGGCATAAACAATATTTTTTTGTGCTTTGAGAAAAACTTTTCTTAAGTTCCCTTTAACCTGTTCAAAACCTAACTCTTTATCAGAATACTCAATTTCTTCCTCACTTAGAACCTCTAAATTAATTGTTCCATACTTATTTTCTAGTCGACTAATTAGTGATTTATCTTCACTTATCCATCCATTCATTTGCTTGAAGTCAACATCCTCTTTTTCATCGAAAAGCTCCCAGTTTGTTTCAATTAAAGGTGTCATAAATATGTGAGGATTGATTATAATACCATCCTTAGAAAAGAGATATTTATGGAATTTAAAAAATGGGAATGCATTGTCTGCGGTTGGGTGTATGATGAAGAAAAAGGACATCCAGAGGATGGTCTGGAACCTGGCACTAGATGGGAAGATGTACCCCAAGACTGGGTTTGTCCCGAATGTGGAGTAGGTAAAGAAGATTTTGATATGGTAGAAATATGAAAACATTAGATGCACCAAAAAATTTAACAAGAAATGTCTTATTAGGTATGACCCTTGGGGTAATAATTGCTTCCATTTTTTTCTATTTCCAAATACAAATACCTGTTGATGTGTTTCAAGCTGTTGAAAAATATATTTTTAATCTTGGCGGGCAAGTATTTAAGAATCTTCTTTTATTAATCGTAGTTCCTTTAGTATTTTTCTCATTGGTCTCAGGTATATCCTCTCTTTCAAACATGGTGAAGCTTGGTTCTATAGCAACCAAAACAATTGGTTTATATCTGCTGACTACAGGATTGGCTGTTTCTTTAGCCTTATTTTTTGGCTGGGTATTTAATTTATCTGGTTATGAGGGTGAAGTTGAATCTTATGAACCTGTACAAGGAAGTGCAGATCTTTATCAAACTGTGCTAAGAATATTTCCAAGTAATATTTTTGGAGCATTTGTAGAGAATAATATGTTGGGTATTGTTTTCATAAGTATTTTATTTGGTATTGCATTAAATCTCACAGATGATTTGACTTCAGGGCTTTCAAAAGCTTTTGAAAAAATGAATATTGTTTTTTTAAAAATTGTTTTATTAATCATGAATTTTGCACCTTTTGGAGTATTTTGCTTAATTGGAAGTTACGTAATGGCAAAAGGACTGAATGTTTTCGGAGATCTTGCTCAATATGTTTTAATTTTAATGTTCGTCTTATTTTTTCATTTATTTTTTACTTATTCATTAATACTTAAAATTTTTGCAAATTTAAATCCAATTATTTTTTTTGGAAAAATGAAAAATGTAGCTTTATTCGCTTTTTCAACGTCATCAAGTGCTGCAACAATTCCAGTAACTTTGAAAACCGTATCCGATGATTTGGGTGTAAAAAAAGATGTTGCCTCTTTTGTTGTGCCCGTTGGCGCTACTATAAATATGGATGGAACAGCAATAATGCAGGGGCTAGCTACAATGTTTATTGCGAGCACTGTCGGAGTAGAGCTTTCTCTTATTCAGTATGGCCAAATAGTTTTGCTTGCAATGGTGACTTCAATTGGAACTGCGGCAGTACCATCGGCAGGGACTGTGACTCTTGCTCTTATTTTAGGATCAGTAGGATTGCCTTTAGATGCAATTGGTTTAATTTTAGCTGTAGACAGAATTTTAGATATGATTAGAACCGCAGTAAATGTTTGCGGAGATGCCGCGGTCTCATGTATAGTAGCTAAATCTGAAAGTGAATTAGAAGAAAAAACATTTAACAAGTTGGGATAACGATGGAGACTTTAATAATTGGACCAATGGACCCTTGGGGACCATTTGCAACAGGCTTTATAGGGCTTATATTCGCATTTATTCTATACGGACTAATAATGAAATTTCCGGCTGGTAAACAATCAGTCGTTAAAATCGGAGATCAAATACATTTAGGAGCTAAAGTATTCATGATAACTGAATACAAAATCCTCGCTCCAGTAGTTCTAGCTTTAGTTTTAGCTTGCGGACTTTCACCACTAGGCTGGTATACAGCCCTAGCGATCGCAGTTGGCGCACTTTCATCTGCAATTGCGGGATTTATAGGAATGTATTCAGCAACAAAGGCTAATGTAAGAACAGCTACAGCTGCAGAAAATCATGGTCAAGAGCAAGCTTTATCAATATCTTTTTTTGGTGGTTCAATTATGGGGCTATGTGTTGCATCCATGGGTTTAGTAGGTTTAGGTGGATTATTTTTCTATTTCTCCGGAGCAATGGATGATCTTGATAAAATTGCAAAGGCCCTGGAAGGTTTTGGTGTTGGTGCTTCAGCAGTAGCATTATTTTCAAGAGTTGGTGGAGGAATTTACACAAAAAGTGCAGATGTTGGTGCCGACCTTGTAGGGAAAATTGAAGCTGGAATACCTGAAGATGATCCAAGAAATCCCGGTGTTATTGCAGATAATGTTGGCGACAATGTTGGCGATATTGCTGGAATGGGTTCAGACATTTTTGAATCTTATTGTGGTGCAATGATTGCATCAATCGCAATTGCAGCAACAATGTTAGATAAAAATTTGATGTTTCTACCTTTATGGCTTGCAGCCTCTGGGTTATTTTGTTCTTTGATTGGTATAGGTATTGTAAGAACTCAGGTATCTAGATCACCAGCAGTTGCTCTAAGATGGGGAACGTTCTTGTCACCGGTAATTTTCCTTATATTCGCTGGTGTTAGTATTTACTACTCTCCTATAGAAATGAAATATTTCTATTCTGTCCTTACTGGAGCAGTTGGTGGAATTTTAATTGGACTTATTACTGAGTACTACACAGGGGGAGATACAGAAAATTCTCCAGTTGGCAAAATAGCAAAATCTGGTGAAACCGGACCAGCAACTGTAATGATTACCGGTTTAAGTGTAGGGATGCAATCAGTAGTTCTACCTTTATTTGTAATCGCAGGTATAGTTGGATTATCTACATATTTCTCGGGTTTATACGGTGTAGGCATTGCAGCAGTTGGGATGTTGTCGACAGTAGGAATTACGATGGCAATAGATGCATATGGGCCTGTTGCAGATAATGCTGGCGGCATTGCAGAAATGAGTGGTATGAAAAGTGAAGTTAGAGAAATAACAGATTCATTAGATGAACTTGGAAATACTACAGCAGCAATAGGGAAGGGGTTTGCAATTGGAGCAGCAGCTCTTGCAGCATTAGCGATTATTGCAGCTTATATGCTTGCTGCTGATGTAGAGCAGCTTTCATTAGATGATCCTAAGGTTTTAATGGGCATGTTTATTGGAGGCTCAATTCCATTCTTGGTTTCATCAATTACTATGACCGCAGTTGGTGACGCAGCATTTGAAATGATTGAAGAAATTAGAAGACAATTTAGAGAAATTCCAGGCTTACTGGAGGGAAAAGCCGAACCAGATAACGCAAAGTGTGTAGATATAGCAACTAAAGCTGCTTTAAATAAAATGTTATTGCCTGGAGCAATTGCAATACTATCACCAGTAATTGTAGGTTTTGTTTTAG
Organism: uncultured SAR86 cluster bacterium; assembly: GCA_902563885.1. Classification (GTDB taxonomy): domain Bacteria; phylum Pseudomonadota; class Gammaproteobacteria; order Magnimaribacterales; family TMED112; genus TMED112. The sequence goes on from CACEYZ010000008.1 coordinate 4,423, forward strand.
GACCAATTCATCTTGGTGGTATGTTAGCTGGAGCATTACTTGGATGTGTTTTAATGGCTCTGATGATGGCTAATGCTGGAGGCGCTTGGGATAATGCTAAGAAATTTGTTGAGAAGGGTAATTTTGGTGGAAAGGGCACTGATACACATTCAGCAACCGTTGTGGGTGATACTGTCGGCGATCCTTTTAAAGACACTTCAGGACCTTCAATGAATATATTAATTAATGTCATGGCTATTGTTAGTCTAGTGATAGCCCCATTACTTTAATGACAAGTATTTTTATTCTTGGTGCGGTTGTATTCTTATTTGCTTTCACCTTTTTTAAAATAGCTGCATTTAAAAAAGTAAATCCTGATCAGAGCTGGAAAAAATTGTTTGCAGTAACTCTTATAGATTATTTAATTTTAATTTTTGGAACACTTGGGACAGGAATCTTATTTAATACCATTTATTCAATTGCTCATAACTAAACATCAGATAACTCAAGATGGGCTGGAAACCACCTCTCAATAATTTTTCTTTGGGATTCGACTGGTAGTTTTATAATTTCTTTTGCATATTTATCTGCTTCATTCTGCAATTCTTTATTAGATAAAAGATCGTAAAAAGTAAAACTAGGTAGCCCAGTTTGTGAAAGCCCCAATATATCACCAGGGCCACGTAATTTTAAATCTGACTCTGCGATTGAAAATCCATCAGAAGTTTCAGTAATAATTCTTAATCTTTCCTTTGATATTTCCGAAAGAGTTTCACTATGCATTAATATACAGAAACTTTCTTTTGTTCCTCTTCCTACTCTTCCTCTTAATTGATGCAATTGTGAAAGACCAAATCTTTCTGCATTTTCAATTACCATTATGTTTGCATCAGGCACATCTATTCCAACTTCTATTACAGTAGTAGCAAGAAGAATTTTAGTTTTACATTCTTTAAAGTTTTTTATAATTGTTTTCTTCTCATCATCCTTCATTTTTCCATGAATAATTTCATAATCATTTTTCGAAAATTCTTTTTTTAAAATTTTTTCTAGTTCCTCTATGCCTGTTAGCTCATTTTCACTCTCTTCAATTAAAGGGCAAACCCAGTAAACCTGTGAATCGTTCGCAATAGCATTTTGAATTCTTTTAATTAGTGCATCTCTTTTTGAATTTGTAAGGGTTGAAGTCGTAACCGGAATTCTATTAGGTGGAAGTGATTTGATTGTAGAGATATCTAAACCTGATAAAACACCCATTGCCATAGTTCTTGGTATTGGCGTTGCCGAAAGAAGGAGTTGATGGGGATAATCATTTGCTTTTTCTTTAAGTTTTAGTCTCTGATTTACACCAAATCTATGTTGCTCATCATATATAACAAGCGATAAATTTTGATAAATTAACTCATCCTGAAATACTGCATGTGTGCCTATTATTATTTTTACTATTCCATCACTTATTTTTTGATAAATCTCCCTTTTTTCTTTAACTGGAAGTTTTGAAGTAAGTAAAACTATATTTTCATTATTTCCATACCATTCACAGAAACTCTCATAATGTTGGCTTGCAAGAATAGTGGTAGGAGCAAGAATAACTACCTGTTTTTGGTCCTCTACTACATGCGCAGCAATAAGTGCTGCAACAATTGTTTTACCAGACCCTACATCTCCCTGAAGAAGTCTTAACATCGGTGATCCTGATGCCATATCTTCAGCAATTTCTTGATAGCTCTTTTTTTGATCTGGTGTTAATGAAAAGGGTAAATTTTCTTCAATATTTGTCGCTAGTGTGTTGTTTTTAAATTTTTCAGCAGGCCTATTCTGATTCTGCTCTTTAATTGACAGATAACTTATTTTATTTGCAATGATTTCTTCTAAACCAATTCTCAATCTTGCTTTTGACTCTCCTCCTATTAAATAGTCATTTATCGGATTTTTATGATCTGGTCGATGGATGCCTACAACTGCATCATTTAGGGATTGAAAATTTGGATGGTTAATATAATCATCTATCTCAATTTTCTTATCTCTTAAAAGTTCACATGTTTGGGATATTATTTTCCTTATTTTTTGCTGTGTTATTCCTTTTGTTAAACGATATTTTGGAAGTATCTTTGGAATAAAATCTTCATTATTTAAAATCTCATAATCAGGATGAATTGTTTCTAAACCATATCTCCCTAATCTACTTTTTCCAGCAACTTGGATGTTTGCTCCTTCTTTAAATATATTTCTTAAACTTGGGAAATAATAAAAAAATCTTAAAAAGATGTGCCCACTGTTATCTTTGACTTTTACCAACAACATCTTTCTGGGAACAAAAGTTTGTGAAACCTTTTCTATTTCCCCCCTTATTACAAAGTCATTTTCAGGAGTTAAGTCAGCTATTTGTTCAAGCTTAGTTCTATCTAAATAATCAATTGGAAAATGAAATAGTAAGTCTTCAAGGTTTCTAATACCAAGTTTTATTAAAGAATTTGAAAGTTTTTCACCAACCCCTTTTAATGAAGATATAGGTAAAGAAGTTGCATTTATTTTATTTCCTTCCGACATTTGTTACTTATTATTATGTTTATATTTATATAATAGTGGAGAAAATTTTAATTATTTAAAATGTTTGATATATGAAAAGCATGACAGGCTTTAGTGTTGAAACACTTACTAAAGAAAAAATTGAATATAAATGTATTCTTAAATCACTTAATAGTAGGTTTTTAGAGGTTTCAATTAAACTCCCAGCAGAACTTAAAGAGAATGAGGGTTGGATAAGAGAAAAAATAAATAGTAAGTTTTCTAGGGGAAAGATTGAGATTGAACTAATCAGCTCAAACAAACAGACTGAGAACCTTTCTCTAGATAAAAGTTTTATTAAGCTAATAAAGAAAAGTGAATTAGATTTGAAATCGAAAGGTGTTAATGTTGGCCCTTCCTCTTTAGCCCAATTGATAAAAATTCAAGATTTTTCCTCGAGACAAACATCTGAAAGCCCATCTGGATTAAAAGATCTTGTTTCAAAAGCAATTTTTAATTTAAAAGTTACTAGAGACAAAGAAGGAAAAAATATAAAAAAAGATTTAGTAAAACTTATCGGTGAGATGGAAAAGATTATTAAAAGGGTAAAGAAATTAGAAAAAGTAAATTCAAAACAAATCTTTAAAAAATTTAAACAATACAGAAAAGAGTTAAATGCAGAGGGGAAAGAAATAAACTTTTCAGAGGTTTTTTCAAATATTAATAAATCGGATATTAATGAGGAAGTTGTTAGGTTTGTTTCACATTTAGATTTAGTTAAAGAATTAATTCATTTAAAACAACCAATTGGTAAAAAATTAGATTTCTATACACAAGAGTTATTGAGAGAAGCAAACACTATGTCATCAAAAGCATTAATTGCCGATATCAAAAACGAGTCTGTTGAGCTAAAAAGTTATATCGAAAGAGTTAAAGAGCACGCACAAAATGTCGAGTGATAAGCAAGATCAGCTCTTTATAATTACTGCTCCATCAGGAGCTGGAAAAACTAGTTTAATTAGGAATATTCTAACCCATGCAAAAACCAACGGATATAAAGTTCATTTAACACTCTCACATACAACTAGAACACCAAGGGAAGGAGAAATAGATGGTGTTGATTATTGTTTTATTGATGAAAATACATTTAAACAAAATATAAATAACGATGTATACGTTGAATATGCAAAGGTTCATGGAAATTTATATGGCACACCAAAAGATTCCATTGATTCTTTTTTAGCAGATGATTTTATTGTAATAATGGAAATAGATTGGCAAGGAGCTTTAAATATTTTAAAAGCATATCCAAAGGCTGAAAGTGTTTTTATATCACCTCCATCTATAGATGACTTAAGACAGAGACTTCTTGATAGAGGATTAGATTCAGAGGATGTAATAAATCAAAGAGTAAGTGGAGCTGAAAAAGAAATTTTGCAAAAAACAAACTTCAAACATGAAATTATTAACTTTTCACTTGACACAGCTACTAAAAAGCTTATAAATATCATCTTCAGATAAAACCATGGCTAGAGTTACAGTAGAAGATTGTTTAAAACAAGTTGAAAGTAGATTCGAACTTGTTCTCAAAGCTGCGCAAAGAGCGCGAGATCTTATTTCAACAAGTTCTGAACCTTTGGTAGATCCTGAAGAAGATAAACCTACTATCATTGCATTAAGAGAGATTGAAGAGGGGTTGCTAGATGAGGAGAATATTTCTTCTGAAGATGTTAGTGACACTGAAGCTGAAATTCTTGATAATAAAAATGATGAGTAGGAGTTTTATTTGCTTGAATCTTTAAATATCTTTAAAAAACCTAAAACCTCAAAGCTTAGCTATGAGTTAGACGACTTATCCAAAAAATATCTAGCAACAAGCGCAAGAAAAAACATCCAAAAAGCAGTTGATTTTGCTGACAAGGCTCATGACGGCCAATTCAGGAAAAGTGGAGAGCCGTTCCTCATACATCCTATAAATGTAGGAATAATTCTAGCAGGACTAAAAATGGATGGAGATACGATTGTTGCTGGCCTTCTTCATGATGTTGTAGAAGACTGCGAAATATCTCTTAAAGAAGTAAAAAAATTATTTGGAAAAAATGTAAGCAATTTAGTTAATGGAGTTACAAAACTCCTTCAGTTAGATGAAAAATTAATTGATCAAGGACAAGCAGAATATTTTCAAAAAATGGCTTTAGCTACAGCAGAAGATGTAAGAGTAGTAATAATCAAATTGGCAGACAGATTACATAACTTAAAAACAATCGAGCACTTACCTAGAGATAAACAAATAAAAAAATCTAAAGAGACTTTAGAACTTTACGCACCCCTAGCTCATCAGATTGGAATGCACAAAATGGCTACGGATCTTGAAGATATATCTTTTAAAACCTTGCATCCAATTAGGTATCAACTAATTAAAGATGCGCTGAAGAAAAATGATCTAAGTAGAAAAAGTATGATTTCAAAAGTTAAAAAAGTTTTAAAGACAAAATTTCGTGAAAATAATATAGATGTCAAGATTACAGGGAGAGAAAAAAGAATTTTTAGTATTTACCAAAAAATGAGAGCTAAAAAGACATCTTTTTCAGATATTTATGATGTTTTTGCTTTTAGAGTTGTTGTGAAAAATGCTGGAGATTGTTACAGATCATTAGGCCTTATACATAGTATTTTCACTCCACTAGTTGGGAGATTCAAAGATTATGTTGCTGTGCCAAAAGCTAATGGATATCAAGCATTACACACTGTAGTGATGACTTTCGATGGCGTTCCTATGGAAGTTCAAATTCAAAGTTCGGCAATGGAAACTTTCGCAAACTATGGTATAGCCTCACATGGGCTCTATAAAACAAATGTTAGTGATGATTTAATACAGGCAAAATCTAGACAGTTAGTTCAAAGATTAACAGAAATGTCTAAGAGTAGTTCTTCATCTCAAGAATTTTTACAAAACCTAAAAACTGATCTAAAAGGGAAAGAAGTTTATGTCTTCTCTCCAAATGGGAGAATCTTTTCCCTAAATCAGGGCGCAACTCCAATCGATTTTGCCTATGCTATACACAATGAGCTAGGAAATCACTGCTTATCGTGTGAAATAGATAAAAAACTATCACCTGTTACAACAATCCTTGAAAGCGGACAAACAATTGAGATTATCAAAGGCAAGAAGAAGACGGTTAATCCTGATTGGCTTAACTATGTAGTTACTCCAAAAGCAATTCATTCGATTAAAAGACAGTTAAAAAATATGCGGCTAGCTGATCTAAGAGTTCTTGGGAAAGATTTGCTAGAAAATTCATTGGAAGACGCCGGGATTGAATTAAAAGAGTACCCTGATGAAAGTCTAAAAGGAGTTTTTAAGCTCTTAGGAGTAAGAAACCTTAACCAACTCTTGGTTGATATTGGTTCAGGAAAAAGAACAAGTAATATTGTTTTGCAAAGTTTTGCAGAGGGTTTGAGAGGCTTTAAAAGACAAGCAGAAATTACATCAAAAATAAAAATAGGTTCCTCAAAAAAATACGGCGCTATAAGCTTCCCAGAATGTTGCTATCCAGTATCAGGAGACCCATGCCTTGCCGTACATAATGAATTAGGAATATCTGTTCATCGAAACGGATGCAAAAATTTAAAATTTCTTATTAACAAACAAGGAAGTTGTTCAGATGTTATTTGGGAACAAGATCCTGATGCAGAATTTACATCAACGCTCAAACTTACTCTTAGAAATGAGCCAGGAGTGCTTGCAGAGATTTCAAAAATTATTTCACAGAACGATTCAAATATTCAAGGTGTTGCTACACAACAATTAGACGAGAACTTTATCGAACTAAACATAAAATATACAGTAAAAAATACTAAACATCTCAGCAAAATTACAAATCTATTGAGAAAAAATAAAACTGTTACTGAAGTAAAGAGAAGAATGGCATGAATAAATTATTAACAGTTGAAAAGCTCGATAAAAAACAAATCGAGGCTTTTTTTTCTGAGGCTTTAAATATTGAAAAAACTTGGCCTAATTTAAAAAAAGTTGGAGAAAATAAAACAATTTGTCTCTTTTTTTGGGAGCCTAGTACCAGAACAAAACTTTCTTTTGAACATGCAGCTAAAGCTTTAGGTTTTAATGTTTTAGATTTTTCACCATCCCTTTCATCAGTTCAAAAAGGGGAGTCATTAGAAGATACGTTAAATACATTAATATCATTAAAGATTGATGGGCTTGTGATGAGACACCCAGAAAATAAAATATCGGAACAAATAGCAAAATTATTGCCAAAAGAAGTTCTTTTTATAAATGCCGGAGATGGTAATCATGCGCATCCAACACAGGGACTTCTTGATGCATTTACAATTTCAAAATTAAAGAATATATCTGATTCAAAAGTAGCAATAATAGGAGATGTTAAACATTCCAGAGTTATTCCATCTCTTTTTTCAGGACTTAAAAAAATGGACTGTACACAAATACAATTTTTCGGTCCAAAAGAATTAATACCATCAAATTTTATTCCTCAGAAAAATGATATTACTGAAAATTGTCTTGAGGGCTTTGACTTTCTTTATGTGCTTAGAATTCAAAATGAAAGATTTCTCGAAGACGAAAATTTAGACTTACAAAATTACATAAAAAATTATCAAGTTAATGATAAATTTCTTGAATTTACCAATTTCGATGGAAAGATTATGCATCCTGGCCCTGTAAATCTTGATTATGAAATAACAAAATCAGTTTCTAATTCAAATAATTCTATTATTTTAGATCAAGTTGAAAATGGTCTTTACCTTAGAGCAGGAATCTTATCTCTTTTGATTGATTAGTCTCTCAGTTGTATCAACAATAGCTATTGTTGTCTGATCAAACTCTAAATTTACATAGTTGTCGTAAATAAGTTCATCAAGATTTGTTGTCTTTAATGTTTCGGGAATAAGATGAACATAAAAAGTATTTTTTGAAACCTTTCCTATTGTAATGCTGGCACCGTTAACAGAAATGTAACCTTTTTCAGTTAAATACTTTATCCATTTTTCTTCGATTTCAACAAGAATATTTTTAGATTCCCCAATTAACTCTACTTCAACTATCCTGCCTCTAGTGTGAATATGTCCTGAAACAAAATGTCCGCCAACAGTATCACCAAATTTAAGAGATTTCTCTAAATTTACTTTTGAGCCTTGTTTGTAACTTCCTAAAGTAGTCCTATTTATTGTTTCTTCAACTGCTTCAAACTCACAGTATTTATTATTTTTTTTAACTAAAGACAGGCAAACTCCGTCGACTGACACACTTTGCCCTATAGCAACATCTTTAAGATAGTTACCATGTGTTTCAATTCTTATTGTTTTAATGTGGTTTTTATCCTTAATTGATTCAATCTTTCCTACAGTTTGAACTATTCCACTAAACATCATTACCTCTGTAGTTCTCTCTATATTCTTTCATTTTTTTTGCATTCTCTTTACTAATCAATTCATCTGCGTCTAATAAGTCATCCAAAGATATTATCTGAAAAATATTTACTCCTTTAAGCTCCAATTCGCCTGAAGCTGTGTTATCTGTATTGAGTCCTTTTTCAAGTCTATTAAGGGTTACTAAAGCACCTACTATCTCCACATCATAGAAGGAAAGAAAATTTACACTCTCAGTTATTGCTAGTCCTGATGATAAGACATCGTCAACAATTAAAACTTTGCCTTTTGGTTTTGCGCCAATGAGCATTCCACCTTCTCCATGATCTTTAATCTCCTTTCTATTGAAGCAAACTGGCATTCTTTTTTTCTCACTCATTTTATTTGCTAGTAAAGTAGCTAAAAAAATACCTTTGTATGCAGGTCCAAAAATCATGTCAAATTTAAGACCATCTTCTTTAACCTTTGCCTTTAAACAATCAGCTAATGTTGATAATTCTCCGTATTTAATTAATGATGCTGCATTAAAAAAGTACGGACTTTGTCTTCCGGATTTGAGTGTAAAATCTCCGAATTTCAATGCTTTTGCTTGTAATGATAATTTGATGAATTTCTTCTGATATTTTTTCACTTATCCTCTATGATCTCCCTTTGAAGGGAAATAAGATCTTTTATCCCATTTTCAGCTAAATTTATCAAAGTACTAAATTCTTCTTTAGAGAATGGTTTTTCTTCAGCAGTTCCTTGAACTTCAATTAAATCAAGATTTTCATTCATGACAATATTAATATCTGAATCCGCACTGCTATCCTCTTCATAGTTCAAATCTAGAAGGCAGGTTTTGTTATTTACTCCAACACTTACTGCTGCGACTAAATTATTTATTGCGTCTTCCATATTTATTTTTTTAAGGGCAAGACATAATGCAACGGTACCACCAGTTATAGAAGCAGTTCTGGTCCCACCATCTGCCTGAATGACGTCACAATCTACAGTTATTGTGTAGCCTGTAAGTTTTTTTAAATCTACCACTTGCCTCAGAGATCTACCTATTAGTCTTTGTATCTCAAGAGTTCTTCCAGACTGCTTACCTCTTTGTGCTTCTCTATTCATTCTTTCATTGGTAGATCTTGGTAACATTCCATATTCAGCTGTAACCCATCCTGTTTTCACATCTGTCATCCATCTAGGAATTGCCTTTTCTATAGTTGCATTGCAGATCACATGAGTATTTCCAAATTTTGTCAGAGCCGAACCCTCTGCATGAATATTAAATGTTGGAGTTATGCTTATTTCTCTGAGTTGATCAAAGTTACGTTTATCAGTTCTTTGCATAGGTGTAATAGTTGTTTACTATTATACATCTAAGGAAAAAGTCATGATAAAAAAATTAATTGTACTGCTTACAATATTTGTTTTATTTGGATGCGGTTCCGATGCTCTATCAATGTTTAAATCTGAGATGGAGGGCTCAGCTAAAAATTTTGAGGGTGATATTCATGGAACATATGCTTCTACATACACCCCACTTAAACCTGAAAATATAGTAATAAGAAATGCGACCATTTTTGATGGTAATGGAAACAAATTTCTTGATTATGATGTGTATTTTTCTGATGGGAAAATTAAAAACCTTGGTGTTGATTTGGAGGTTGAAGGTGCGAGAGAGATTGACGCAACTGGCAAATATGTAACTCCTGGAATAGTTGATAATCATTCGCATATGGGTGTTTATCCTGCTCCAAGTGTAAGAACAAGTAGTGATGGTAATGAAGCAACCAATCCAGTTACAGCTGAAGTTTGGGCAGAGCACAGTGTTTGGTCCCAAGATCCACAATATAAACTAGCTTTAGCTGGAGGAGTAACTACTTTTCATGTTTTGCCTGGTTCAGCAAATTTATTTGGTGGAAGAGGAGTTACTCTTAAAAATGTTTCCGCAAATACTGTTCCTGATATGAAATTTCCTGATGCACCTCATTCACTTAAAATGGCATGTGGAGAAAACCCAAAAAGAGTTTATAGATCAAGAGGGCCGTCAACAAGAATGGGAAATGTTGCTGGTTATAGAAAGGCATGGATAGGAGCAGAAAATCATAAAAAACGTCTTGAAAGAGAACCAGAACACAGAGATATAAAAAACGAGACTCTAGTAGGTGTATTAGATGGAAAAATTCTTGTTCACAATCACTGCTATAGAGCTGACGAAATGGCTACCATGATTAATATATCCCAAGAGTTTGGATACAAAGTTTCAACTTTTCATCATGCTGTAGAAGCCTATAAAATTGCTGATCTTCTTGCAGATGAGGGAATATGTGCAGCCCTTTGGGCAGATTGGTGGGGGTTTAAACATGAAGCATATGATATGACTATTGCCAATATAGCAATAGTAGACCAAGCTCGAGGTGGTACGGGTTGTGCAATAGTACACTCAGATAGTGAGAGTGGAATACAAAGACTTAATCAGGAAGCTGCAAAAGCATTAGCGGCAGGAAGAAGAGCAGGGTTTGAAATTTCAGAAGCTAGAGCAATGACTTGGCTTACAAAAAATCCTGCGAAATCACTAGGAATTTTAGATAAGACAGGAACTTTGGACTTTGGAAAAGATGCTGATTTAGTAATTTGGGATGGCAATCCATTTAGCGTCTATACAAAAGCCGAACAAGTATATATCGATGGAGCTTTAACATTCGATAAAGCATCAAACTTTATGCCACATACAGATTTTGACATTGGTATAAAAGAATGGGAGGAAAAATAATGAGATTAATAAAATTGTTAATTTTATTTTCGTTTTATCTTTTTCCTCATGCTGATGATATGTACTTATTAAAAGGAGGAAATGTATTTCTTCCAAACGTAGGGTTTGTAAAAAAAGATATCTTAATTGATGAGGGTTTAATAATTTCCATTAAGGATGAAATCGATTCAAGTATTTCAGAAAATGTAATAAATTCAGACGGTAAATACATTACACCTGGTTTAATTGTTTTTTCTGCATTAGGTTTAATTGAAATTGGAGCTTTACCAGAAACTATTGATATTCGTTCTGAAACATATAATGCTGGGTTTGATCCAAGCGATGCGTTCAATCCCTTTTCACAAGCAATTAGACTAAATAGATCAAAAGGCGTGACGTCAACTGTAAATATACCAAGTGCTTCTGGATATTTTGCTGGATTGTTGTCGTATACAAAAATTAACAATGGCCTCAAACAAAAAAAACAAGGACCTCTTGGATTGCTTACAAGTTATGGCCAGTCATACGATGATTCTAGAGCTGCAAATTTAATGTTTATAGAAGATTTATTTTCCTATGTAAGAAATGGATATGACTCTATGAAAGCAGATCAAATCCAATTTTTTTATGGGACTGATAACGAATATAGATTTACAAAAAGAGATTTAGAAGCAATTCAGAAAGTTATTAATAAAGAGATGCCGCTGGTTGTACGAGTTAACAAAGCTACAGATATTTTAAAAGTTTTGGAAATGGCAAAATCAGAAAATATAAATCTTGTCTTATGGGAAGCAAATGAGGGACATATGGTAGCTGAAGAAATTTCGAAAGCAGAAGTTCCTGTAATTATGGATCCTTTAAATAACATACCAGGCACATTTGATTCATTAAATGCTACTTATGAAAATGTGTCACGCCTTCATAATGCTGGAGTTAAATTAGCCTTTTATTATGATCAATCATCAGGTGTTCATAATGCATATTTAGCTACACAATCAGCTGGCAATGCAGTTGCATTAGGAGTTAGTTATAATGAGGCACTTGCATCAGTAACATTAAATCCTGCAGAAATTTTTGATATTAAAAATGTTGGAGTTATAGCAATTGGTTATGATGCTGATTTGACTATTTGGGATAATGATCCACTAGAACTTATGACACAAGTGGAAACAGTTTTTATAGATGGTTCAAAACAAGATTTATCTAATAGGTATGATGAATTGACTGAGAGATACACAAAAGAAGAGGAATTACCTAATTCTTACAGATCAAGATAAAAACTCTTTGGCATAATTGCTTGCTTGAGACATGTCAGCATTAGGATGTAAGTTCTTAAGTTCTTTCATTAAGATACCCATTCCTTGCATGCCTTCAAGACCTTTTTCAGCAATAATTTCTCTAATGATTGCCTGAAGTTCCTCACCTTGAACTGCCACAGGCAAATATTCATCGATTATTTTTAATTCATCGGACTCAATTTTTTCAAGGTCTGGTCTACCTCCTTTTGAATATTGCTCTATTGAATCTTTTCTTTGCTTCGACATTTTTTTAAGAATAGAGATTACATCTTCGTCTTTTACTCCAGATCTGTTATCTACTTCAAATCTTTTAATTTCAGCAGTTATGAGTCTATGTGTGTCGCGGACAAAAACGTCTTTTGCCAACATTGCTTCTTTTAGTTTTGAATTGATTTTATCTTTTAAAGATTCCAAGTTATTTAAGCTTAGAGAATGAGTCTTTCATAACTCTTTTATAGTTTCTTTTTAAAGCCGCAGCAGCTTTTCTTTTTCTCTCTTCTGTTGGCTTCTCATAGAATTCTCTTTTTCTTATTTCATTAACGACACCCGCTCTTTCGCAAGCTCTTCTGAATTTTCTTAAACCAACATCAAATGATTCAGTTTCTTTAATTTTTATACTTGGCATAATGTAGAGAGTATTTTAAGGGTTATTTGATAAGAATCAACAATGAATATATTGGGCATTGAAACATCATGCGATGAAACCGCACTTGCTATTTACTCAGAGGAAAATGGACTTATAGCTAATTCTGTACATTCACAAGTAGATTTATTTAAGGAATATGGTGGTGTTGTGCCTGAAATTGCTGCCAGAGACCATAGTTTAAAGATAATTCCACTTTTAGAAAATCTCCTAAATGAGTCTGGTGAGAAGCTGAAAAATATAAATTTTATTTCATATACTGCTGGGCCAGGATTAATTGGATCACTTCTAATTGGTGATACTGTTGCGAAGACATTGTCGAAGTTATTAGATGTCGATCTAATTCCCATAAACCATCTAGAGGGTCATATACTTGCTCCATGCATGGAATATAGTGAACTGAAACCACCATATATCTGTCTTTTAGTTTCAGGAGGGCATACGCAAATTATTGTCTGTGAAAATTTTGGGAAATATAAGGTTATTGGTGAAACAATTGATGATGCATGTGGAGAGGCATTTGATAAAGTAGGCAAGTTACTTGGTTTAGAGTATCCAGGCGGTCCAAAAGTTTCAAAACTTGCTGAAAATGGAGATTCAAAAAGGTTTAACTTTCCAAGAGCTTTAAAATCTGAAAACAATCTAGATTTAAGCTTTAGTGGTTTAAAAACTTCGGTCTTATATCAACTAGAAGAATTACAGGTTAGTGATTATCCTGATGTAGCTGCATCATTTCAAGAAGCAGTTATAGATATTTTAGCTTTTAAACTTTTTAAAGCATCGAAGCAAACAGGAATAAAAAAAATTATCTGCTCTGGGGGTGTTGCTGCAAATAAAAACCTTAGGAAAGTTTTAAAACAAATAGCAGATGAGGAAGGTATTGAAGTTTATTATCCAAAATTGGAATACTGCACCGATAACGCAGCAATGATTGCATATGCAGGTTTTATAAGAAAGAAATATAATCTATTAATTGAAAAGAATATTTTTCCTAGACCAAGATGGGCAGTGGAGGAAATTTAATAATTATGGATAAAATTTACGTAAATGACCTAGAGGTAATGGGCACAATCGGAATTTTTGATTGGGAGAAAAAAATCAAACAAAAAATTAGTATCTCCTATGAAATTAATCAAGATAATTCAGCTGCTGCTGAAAAAGATACTATTGAAGCCGCCACTGATTATAAGTCCATAACTAAAGCTATTATTTCTTTTGTCGAAAAGAATAAATTTGAACTTGTTGAAACATTTGCTGAAAAAATAGCAGAGATGGTTATTAAAGAATATAAAGTTAAATGGATCAAGCTAAGAGTTTCAAAACCTGGCGCATTAAGATTTTCAAAAGATGTCGGAGTGATTATAGAGAGAAACTCTAAATCATATGAATAAGTTTTATGTATTAGTTGGTTCAAATATCAAACCACAAATAAATATTGAGAAAGGAATCGATTTAATTCGTAAGCTAAAGGTTATTGAAATTGAGTCAATGAGCAAAGAATATCATTCTGATCCAGTTGGAATGGAAGGAAATAGATTTATAAATATAGTGCTCAGATGCAAAACTAAATTATCATTTAGAGAAGCACTTTCTGAATTAAAAAAAATAGAGTTGCTTTGTGGAAGGATAAGAGATCCCAAAAATAAATTTACATCTAGAACTCTTGATTTAGATATTATTGATTGGAACAGTGAAGAGGCAATAATTGAGGGATATCAAATGCCCGACCCAGATATTAAAAAGCATGATTTTATTAAAATTCCTTATTCAGAAATAAAAGACTAATTTTTTTTATTCGTACTTTCAAAAATCTTATCAGCTGACTTTGCTACAAACCCTTGATAGATTTTGCCGTCTTTGCCAGGATACCTTTTTGCAAATTCGTAATAACAGCTTGGAAGAATTTGTTTAGAGTTTCCAAAAAATACTGGCATCTCATCTGCGAGTATTGATGATTGCTCAAGAAGCTCCTCTTTTGATCCTTTTATTTCCCCACCTGATATATTTAATTTGAATTTATTTTTTTTAAGAAGATTATTTACTTCAATTAAACTGGAGAAATTTTCTAGATGATTGACTGAAATAGTAAAATGATTCGGACAAAAGCCCCAAATATAAAGCCAAGAAGCATATTCTGATTCTTCAGCCAAACTATTATATGTATCTAAATCAATATTCCATTTTCTTCCCCCTAGCAAAAGATCTTCTGGAGATAAATCCTTAGTTTTTTCTGAAATTTCAACTACTACGTTTTGTAGTTCATTAGAAAACTCTTCACATAAGAGCTCAGATAAGAATATTTTAGGTCTATTTTCGTCATCATTCTCTAGATGAATTGCCTTAAGTTTTTTAATTTTAAAATCATAGTCACCTCCATGATAATAACCGTATTGTTCAAGAAATTTTGCTTGTCTATTTATACTGAGATGATCAGTATTGAAAGTTCTGAAAGCTATGTGATCATTTGTAATTTCTTCATTAAATAATTTAGAGATTTGATTTGCTGAAGGAGTATAGCTTGTATACATTTTCCACATTTTGTCTAAGAGTAAATCAATATTCATCAACTTATTTTTTTTGCTTTTTCCCAGCCCAAGTTAGCATATTCTATAGCTCTTTTCCCCATTTGTATGGCAAATTCACTTGCAGCAGTTCCATCTCTTACTCTTCCAAGGATTCCTTGACATATACCAGCTACTTTGAAAAGTGAGAAAATAATATAGAACTCCCAATCACTATCAAGCTGCATTTTCGTTCTGGAAAGATATTTTTTCAGGTATTCATCCTCATTTGGTATTCCTAACCCTTTGGCAACATCGTTATCAATCTTCGCTATATGCCACAATAGACAATGATATCCAAAGTCAGCAAGAGGATCTCCAATTGTCGAAAGCTCCCAGTCTAAAATCGCAATATTATTGTCGTTATTATCAAAAACCACGTTATCTAATCGATAATCACCATGGACAATGGAAACATATTTTTGTTTAGGAATTCTTTTAGGTAGCCATTCAATTAGTTTATGCATAGAATCAATTTTCTCTGTCTCTGAATCAAAATATTGTTTTGTCCATCTAGAGACTTGACGTTCAACATAATTTCCAGTTTTTCCAAAATCCTCAAGCTCTAAAGTTTTAATATCTTGAATGTGTAAAAGAGATATTCCTTGATTAAGTTGATCAAAGACAAGTGACCTTCTTCCCTTATCAATTTCAGATGCAAATGGATCCCAGAAAATATTTCCATCACAAAATTCCATTATGTAAAAAATCGTTCCTATTACTGATTCGTCTTCACAAAGATGAATTGTTTTAGGAGTGGGGACTTCAGTATTTTGAAGTGATGTTAAGACTTTATATTCTCTATCAACAGCATGTGCAGATTTAAGCAGCTTGCCTGATGGCTTTCTTCTTAAAACATATTTATTATTTTCTGAGATTAAAAGATATGTTGGGTTAGATTGACCGCCCTTAAACTGTTCATATTTTAAAATGTTTCCAATGTTAGTATCTTTTTTTTCTAAATAAATATTTAGATCTTCAAGATTAAATGCCAGCTTTTCTGATACTTCTTTAGTTCCAGAAAATTGCTCACTCATTCTTATCTTTTGAATCCATCACTAATAGTTGATTTTCTTTAACTAAATTAGATATTTTTTGTTCCAGTTCAGTTATTTTTCCTTTGAGCGATTTATTTTCTGTTTTTACCTTGAAGTTGAGCTCTATGAGTTTATCTACAAGTTCTGATAAATTTTTGATTTTTTCATGCATAATATTACGTGCTCATGGATGATTTTAACAATAAAACATACGTAAAAAGAAGAAAAGAGATTTCAAAACTTATGGAAAGCAACTCATGCTTTTTAATTAACTCTGCAAATCTCAAATTTAGAAACAATGATTCAAGTTATTTTTTCCGACAGGATAGTAACTTTTATTATTTATCTGGCTTTGTTGAGCCTGATTCTCTAATAATGATAGAGAATAATGGCAAATCAACGCTTTTTTGTAGAGAGAGAAATCTTGAATTAGAAAAATGGGATGGGTTCATGCATGGAATTGATGGCGCAAAAAAGACCTTTGGATTTGACGAATGCTTTGATATTACAGAAAAAGAAAATCTAATACCTGAAATGATCAAGGGAAAAACAAATCTTTACTGCTTAATTGGTAAAGATAAGAATTTCGATTCCTCTGTTAGCTCATGGGTAAATAAGGCAAATAATCTTGAGAGGCATCAAGCAAATATTGATATAAAAAATTTCTCAAATGAGCTGGGGATGATGAGACTAATAAAGGATGAACATGAATTAAATTTGATGAGAAAATCTTGTGAAATTGCTGCAAAAGCACATAAAAAAGCCTTGATGAATATAAAGAAAGGAATGTCAGAATTTGATATAGAGAGTTTATATTTAAATTATTTTAGGGAAGGAGGCTCAAGTTTTCCTTCTTATACCCCAATTGTTGCAGGTGGAAGTAATGCATGCATTCTTCATTACATTGAAAATAATAAATCTATAAATGAATCTGATCTAGTTTTAGTAGATGCTGGTTGTGAATATAATTACTACGCTTCTGACATAACAAGAACATTTCCTATAAGCGGAAAATTTTCAGCAGAGCAAAAAGCAATTTATGAAGTTGTCCTAGAAGCACATAAGAAATCTACTGAAGCTATTGTTGTAGGAAATTCATGTATGAATCCTCAAAAAACCTCAGAAGAAGTAATTTCACAAGGATTAAAGGATCTTGGTTTTTTAAAAGAGCCACTAGAACAAATTCTTGAAAAGAAATTATTTAGGGAATTTTATTACCACAAAATCGGTCATTGGATTGGACTAGATGTTCATGATGACAGTCCTTATACATACAAAGACGAAGAAATTAAATTTAAAGAAAATATGATTATGACTATTGAGCCAGGTATATATATTAATGAGTCAGCGCCTGTAGATTCAAAGTGGAAAGGTATTGGAATTAGAATTGAAGACGATATTCTAGCAACAAATAAAGGACCTATTAATTTAACTAATGAAGTTCCATCACATTCTGATGAAATAGAAAAATTAATGGCTTAAAAATGCATAAGCAGGTAGTAATAGTGGGTGCAGGAGTAATTGGATGTTTATTAGGGAAAATATTAAAAAATAATAGTATCCCATTCAAAATTCTTGAAAGATCTCCTCAATATAAAAAAAAAGGAGATCGAACTGTAGCATTAACCAAACAATCAATAATCCTTTTAAATAAGTTATTTCCTGATTTAGATATTAATAAATATTCAACCCCTGTCAGCAAGATGTCTTTATTCCATGAGTCAAAAAAGAACCTGATATTAGAATCTGATGAGATAGATAAAGTCACAAGCATATGTCTTCTTGACTGGCTAAATAAAAATTTAATTGATGAACTTAAAGACGATATTATTTGGAACAATGAAATTCAAAAAATAGACTTTAAGGAAAATAAAATTGAACTAACTGGGACAAAAAATATTATTGCTGACGTTGTTTTTGCAACTGATGGTAGTAATTCAAAAATTCGCGAATTAATAAATTTTGAAATTGAAAAATGGTTTTATGATCAAAAGGCATATACTTTTTTAATAGAGGCAAATCATAATTCTGAGGCTAAACAATATTTTCTAGAAACAGGTACATTGGCTTTCTTGCCAATCAACCTCGATAAAAAAAAATATTATTCAGTAATTTTTTGCACTAACACAAAAGAAAATCCTGAAACTGAACTAAAACAAATTTTTAAGAATTTTCAAATTAAAATCGATCCTAGTAATATTTCGCTCAGAAATTCTGCAGAATTAAGTCATTCAAGGGCAAAAAAATTATATAAAGATAGAGTTTTTCTATGTGGTGATGCTGCAAATTCATTTCATCCTATGGCAGGTCAAGGATTGAACCTCGGTATTGGAGACATTATTGAGATTGAGAAAAATATTAAAGAAATCATAGATTTAGATGATGATGCTATAGCAGCTTACTCAAATATTAGAACTCAAAAAAATATCCAGATGACATGGATTATTCAATCATTATATGCAATGTTTTCAAATTCCAGAGGTTTTATGAAAATCTTACTTGATGGTGGAATGAAATTTCTAGATAGTACTCCGAAAATTAAAAATAAAATTATTGAATTTGCCAATAAGAATTAATTTCTTTGTATTTCTTTAATTAGTTCATAAGTTTCATGAACTGGAAGTCCAACTACATTGGTATAACTTCCATTTATTAAGGCTATAAATTTTCCCGCAGGTCCATGTATTCCATAACCTCCAGCTTTTTCTAAGCCTTCGTTAGAGTAAACATAATCATTGATCTCTTTTTCAGACATTTCACAGAAAGTCACCTTTGTTTCACAAGTCCTCATGAGTGATTTCTCTTTAGTTGAAATCATCACAGATGTAAAAACACTATGTTCCTTTCCTGAAAATTCTTTGAGCATTGCTATATTCGTTTCATGCTTTTTTGGTTTCCCATAAATTTTTTTATCAGGGGAAAATACAAGTGTATCTGCTGTTAAAACTGGATACTCCAAATCATTATCATTTAATAGAGATCTAGCACTTTGGTTCTTACCCTTTACGATTAATTTAGAGCATTCAATTGGATTACTTTCAACTATTGAAGATTCATCAAAGTCTTGTTCGACAACCTTATGTTTAATATTAATCAAATCAAGAAGGTCTGTTCTCCTAGCTGACGCAGAAGCAAGTAGTAGCACTATTAGATTTTAAGTCCTTTAGTTCTTAGGTCCTTAAGAACAGTGTCAATGCCGTTCTTATCAATTATTCTCATTCCTTTTGCTGAAACAGTTAAGGTAATAAATTTTTTTTCCGACTCGACCCAGAATTTATGTTTATGAAGATTTGGTTTAAATAATCTTTTCACACGGTTTTTTGCATGGGATACATGATTGCCCACCATTGCTTTTTTCCCTGTAACTTGACAAACCTTACTCATAAGAACGCAAATGATAAGATAGTAATCTATTTTATGCAATAATTTACTTTTTAACGATGAAGCTCAAATTTAAGGTTTTAGACAAAAGAATTGGAACTGAATTTGGTATGCCAAAATATCAAACTTCTGGTTCAGCTGGAATGGATTTAATTGCTTGCAATAAGGAAAAGCTTTTACTTAAACCAAATGAGTCAACTGTTATTCAGTCTGGTATTTCAATTTATATAGAGGATCCAGAATTTGCTGGGATAATCATACCAAGATCAGGACTTGGGGCAAAAAAAGGATTAGTCTGTGGAAATCTCACAGGTTTAATTGATTCTGATTACCAAGGGCCTCTTGGAATTTCTTTGTGGAATAGATCTAATGAAAATATAGAGATAACTCCTGGTGATCGTGTAGCTCAACTAGTTGTTATAAAAGTCAATCAAGTACAACTAGAACAAGTTGAGGAATTTAATCTTTCGACTCGTGGTGATAAAGGTTTTGGTAGTACAGGTGTTAGTTAGTCTTTTTTCCGAATTTTTTCTCAAATCTTTGAACCCTGCCACCTGTATCAAGGATTTTCTGTTGTCCGGTATAAAATGGATGAGAGGCTGAAGATGTTTCAACAGCGTAGTAAGGATATGTTTTTCCATCTTCCCATTCTTTAGTTTGTGTTGTTTTAAGTGTTGAGCGAATAAGAAAATACTTATCCACGCTGGTATCATGAAATAACACTTCTCTATATTCTGGATGTATATTTTTTTTCATATAACTAAAATTGTGAAGGAAATAATATCAAATAAATTTTCTATTACAATAAATTGATGAAATTTGTAAAAGTTGCAGTTGCACGCCCAATCAGAAAAACTTTTACATATAGAAACTTAGTCCCTAACGAAAATATTGTTGGAAAGAGAGTTTTCATAGAGTTCCACAGAAAAAAAATTGTTGGTGTTGCTGTTCAAATGTGTAGCAATGTAGATGAAGAATTAAAAATTAAACAAATAATTTCTGTATTAGATAAAACTCCCTTATTCGAAAATAATTTTCTAAGAAAAATTCAGGATATTTCACAAAAATTCTTTTTTCCAATGGGAGAATTGCTAACTCTATTCATTCCAAACCTTATGAGAAAATCAAAGAGTACAGATGAATTACAAAAATATAAAATTGATGATACTAAATTTGAAGTTACCAATAATTATTTTAAAAAGCTTACCGATGAGCAGAAATTAGCTATTAAAAATATTCGAAATTCAAAAAAACAAGAACATCTAATTTTTGGAGTAACTTCTTCGGGTAAAACAGAAGTATATAAGCACCTGATTTATGATGAATTTAAGAAAAATAATTCTGCAATTATTCTTGTTCCAGAAATTTTCTTGGCTCCAAAAATTTATGAAGAATTTAAAGAAAGTTTTGGGGAAAATGTATTTTTATATCATTCAAATCTTACAGAATTACAGAGATATAAAATTTGGCTTAACTGCAAGAAAAAATCTCCAAAAATTATTGTTGGAACACGATCAGCACTTTTTTTAATGCCAAAAAATACGAATATTATTGTTTTTGATGAGGAGCATGATCAATCATTTAAGCAGCAAGACAAGCTTAGGTATGACGCAAAAACACTGGCCAAAGAGCTTTATCAGAATTCAAAAATAATATATTCCTCTGCAACACCCTCATTTAAATTATTACAAAAAGTAAAAGATAAGAAGATTGATGTCTCCAAACTATTTAAAAGAATAGGAGAATCTCCAACACCAGATATTTCTATTGAATCAATTAATAAAACTAAATTAGTAGGTGGAATTTCTGAGACATTAATCAACAAAATTAATTTAAATCATAAAGCTGGAAACCAAACTCTAATTTTAATAAATAGGAGAGGCTATGCTCCGGTATACTTGTGTAATTCTTGCGGGTGGATAGCAAAAAGTAATTGCTGTGATTCGTCCTTAGTCTATCACAGGGAAGAAAAACGACTCAAATGCCATAGGTGTCAAAGCTCATGGGGTTTACCAGAGAATTGTCCTGAATGTAATAAAAATGATTTTGAGGTTAAGGGTGTTGGAACTCAACAAGTAGAGTCAAACCTTAAACACAGATTCCCAAATATTGATATTTTGAGAATAGATAGTGATTCAGTTTCTGGTAAATTACGTAGAGAGAGCACTCTTGAAAAAATTGAAGATAAAAATCCGAAAATTTTAATTGGAACTCAACTTTTAGCCAAAGGACACGACTTTCAAAAAATTTCGCTAATAATAATTCTCAATTTAGATTTTGGCCTTTTTGGTGCAGATGTTCATTTACAAGAACAAACTATCCAGCTACTGATTCAAGCAGCTGGCAGAGCAGGCAGATCAGGAATCAAGAGTGAAGTTATTTTACAGTCAAGAATCTCACATCATCCTCTTTTTAAAAAAGTTAAAAGTGGTAGTTATGAACTTATTTCTCAAGATATCCTCAGTGAAAGAGAAAAATTAAATTTATTTCCTTTTACTAAACTTGTATATCTTAAAGCTGAAGACAGTAACTTGAAAAAGATTAATGAATTTTTAATTAGGGCAAAAGAAAAGCTTTCGAAAAAAAATGTTGAAGTCTATGGGCCATTCGAAGGACCTGTTAGTAAAGTAGGATACAAATATCGCATGTTTTGTATTATCCAATCAAATAATGATAAAGATTTACACAATTCTGCTTTAGGGTTAATTAATGCATTAGATGAAGAAAAAAGAACTATCTCGAATTGGGTGTTAGACGTCGATCCTATTAATGTAACCTGAAATTTCAGAATTATTTGAAGCGATCTTAACAACTCTTTTTGACTTTGAGTTTTCAAATCTTAAATCTATTTCATTTGTGCAATTAAACTTTTCTATTTTTTCCGGCCACTCAATGAATATAGCTCCATGCGATTTAAAATCTAAATCCACCCCAAAATAATCAAATTCATCTGAAGAATTCAACCTATAGAGGTCTGTATGAACTAATTTAATTGATTGCATATGATATTCTTCAATCAAACCAAAGGTTGGACTTTTTACTTTACCTTGCCAACCTAAAGCTTCTAAGCAAAATCTTACAAATGTAGTTTTGCCAGCACCTAAATTGCCATTTAAATAAAAAGCATAGAAAGTCTTATTATGCTGAATAAGATTTGCAAAATAAGATGCAATTTTTTTTGTATTTTCTATTTCAGTTATATCTATTAACACTAGAAGAAACTTGGAGATAAGTTTATGAATTCACGTCCTATAATATTTTTTTTGACGCAATCTATTATTTGATTGAAATCCATTTGATTTGAGACAAAATCAACATCATCAACATTTAATACCAATAAAGGAGACTCAGAGTAACTGAAAAAGAATTCAGAATATGCTGAACATATCTTTTCTAAATACTCTAAATTAATTTTTTCTTCATATTCTTTTCCTCTCATTTTTACTTGGTCAAAAATTCTTTTAGGGGATGCTTGCAAATATATTAAAAGATCTGGTTTAGGATATTTTTCATAAAATTTTGATTTAACTTCTTCAAAAATTTTTAGCTCTTCATTAGAAAGATTTACTTCAGCAAAAAGTGACTCTTTCTGAAAGATAAAATCAGAAATAATATTTCTTTTTAGCAAATCTTCAGAAAAGAATTGGTTAATTTGTTGTGATCTTTGCATAACAAAATACATTTGAGTAGAAAAGGCATACTTCTGTTGGTCATTATAGAAAGATCCTAAAAAAGGATTTTCATCTGGTTTTTCAAGACAAAGATCATAATCATATTCTTTGGCAATTTTTTTTGCTAGCGAGGTTTTTCCAACACCTATAGGTCCTTCTATTGCAATGTAGTTTGGTAATTCAATTTTTGGCAAATTTTCTTCCTCTTGAATTTAAAAGCTTTATTTTCTTATCATAATTTGCAGTTCTAAACTCTGTCCACCACTCAATATCATTTTTGAGATTTGGTTCAATTGAATGTCTCAGAAGAAAAAAATCAAATGCGGCTCTAAATCTTAAATTATTTGAGAATCTTAATGTCTTTCTTCCCGTCCTTTGAAACCTTGGTTGATGCATCCATATGTCCTTTATAAAACTAGTAAATCTTTTTGGTACTGACGTTATAACTTGTTGTTTTCTTGTAACCTCTGAAATTGATTGATAAAAATTTCTAAAATTTATTTTTTTAGATATATTCGATTTTTTAAAAATTTTCGGCCACAATAAAAGAGCAAAAATAAAGCCTGGATTAAGTTTTTTCCCAACTTTGTACCTCCTATCTGTTTCTTTAAAAGCCGTTAAAAAAAAGTCTTCAAACTCGTTATTAACATTCGAGACGTGAGGAAAAAGAATTTCAAATACTTTATATTCATTAAGAATTTTATAGGACATCTCTGCATGCCCAGATAAAAATAATTTCAGAACTTCTTCGTAAATTCTCGCAGGTGAGATTTCATAAAGATGATGTTTTTGTTCAAGAATGATTTTTTTTGCACTTTTTTCGATACTGAAGTTTAATTTTGCTGCAAACCTTATTGCTCTAAGTATTCTTACAGGATCTTCCAAAATTCTTTTTTCAGGATCACCAATGAAAGTTACATTCTTATTCCCAAGATCTTTAATTCCTCCAAAATAATCAATAATTTCTCCTTTAAAAGGGTCATAGTAAAGTGAGTTAATCTTAAAATCTCTTCTTTTGACATCTTCTTCTTGCGTTCCCCAACTATTATCTCTGAGGATTCTCCCTTTTTCATTTACTTCAATTGATCCTTCATTATCTTTAGAGTCAGACCTAAAAGTAGTAGTCTCCACGATTTCATCTGGAAATGTGATGTGAACTAATTTAAACCGACGTCCAATAATCCTTGAATTTTTAAAAATTTTTCTTATCTGCCCAGGCTCACAATTTGTAACAATATCAAAATCTTTCGGGTCAAGTTTTTGAATTAAGTCTCTAACACCTCCACCCACAATATATGCTTGGAAACCCTTTCTGTGTAGTTTTGAAATAATTGATAAGCAGTTTTTTGAAATCAAATTTGTATTCAAATTAAAATTTTTAGGATTAACAACTTCAGGCTTCACAACTCTAGATAATTTTCCTTAAGCTTTATGTATTGGTCTTGTGTAAGTCTTGGACTTCTCTCTTGAACTATCTGTGATGAGGCATAATTACCAAAATTACAGGACTCATGAAAATCTGCACCAGATACAATTGCATGCAAACAACCACCAGCAAAGATATCGCCCGCACCATTTGAATCAATAGCATCAACTTTATACGCCTTTATATTTGATGATTTGCCATCTTCGAATATGAAAGAATCATTTGCACCATCTGTCACTACAAAATTTTGAGCATATTTTGATAATTCTTTCTTAAAATTTTCACCAACTAGAGCAATTGCTTCACCTTTATTGCAAAATAAGTACCTAGCATGTTTGATTTTTAGTACCTCTAAAAAACGATCTTTAAAAATATTTACTACATTTGGATCTGAAAGGCTTAGAGCAAAATCAATCTCATGATTTGCCATTTTTAAAATCTGCAAAAAAACATCATAGTTTTGATTTGAAGTGAACTGATATCCCTCAGAAAACAAAATTTGTGAATTTTTTAGAGCTACTAAAAAATCGTCACTAAATTGTAAATTTTCAGATGCACCTAAATAAGTTCCCATTGTCCTTTCACTATTTGGTGAAATTAGAACCAAACATCTGCCGGTATTTATATCATCTAGTCTCGAGGAATTAATAACTTCAATATTATTTTCCTTTAAGTTATGTTCGTACAAATCACCCAATGAATCCCTTCCTAGCTGACATATATGCCCACATTTTGAACCAAAATTTGAAGCTGCTACAAGACTATTTGTTGTTGATCCACCGCAAACTATTTCAGGATCTTGATTTCCTAACAACGACTTTATTTCTTGTTGTTCAGAATAACTTATTTGTTTGAACTGATTGAAATTTAAATTTGTTTTTCTAACTAAATCCTCTTCGATATAAAAAGTTTCATCAACAAGAGCATTGCCTACACCAAGAATATCTAAATTATCCATTATTCAGATTTTTGAAAACATAAGACGATAGCTTAACAGTTTTCATTAATTGTTCTTTTGTATGTTCAGTAGATAGAAAACAACTTTCAAAAGCTGAAGGGGGTAAATATACATTTTGCTCTAACATAAGTCGGAAAAATTTATTAAACATGCTTATATTTGTATCAGATACTTCTTGGAAATTTTTTGGTAGTTTACTTGAAAAGAAGAAGCCAAACATACCTCCTCTTATGTTGTAGCTAAACGGTATGTTATTTTTTTCTGCCTCTTCTTTAAGACCTTTGAGGAAGATTTCACCATTTTTTTCTAATTCACTAAACATTTTTTTATTTTTTAATTGTTTTAGCAGGGCTGTTCCAGCACTTACAGCAACTGGGTTACCAGATAATGTACCTGCTTGATAAACAGGCCCATCGGGAGAAATATTATTCATTATTTTGGCTTTTCCTCCATATACTCCAACTGGTAATCCTCCTCCAACTATTTTTCCTAGTGCAGTTAGATCTGGTTTTATGTTAAAAAGCTCCTGAACCCCACCTCTGGCAACTCTAAAACCTGTCATTACTTCATCAAAAATTAAAATTGATTTATTTTTGGTACATAGACTTCTCAAAGTTTTGAGAAAATTTTCTTCTGGTTCAATAAATCCCATATTTCCAGCAATTGGTTCAACTATTACTGCTGCAATATCTTCTCCAAATTTTGTAAAAGCCTTCTTGAGTTCAGAACTATTATTGTATTCAAGTGTAATTGTTAATTTAGAGAGTTCATCTGGTATTCCTGGCGAGTCTGGCACGCCAAGTGTTGCAGCACCTGATCCAGCTTTTACAAGCAAGGAATCGACATGGCCATGGTAACAACCAATAAATTTAATTATTTTTTTTCTACCAGTTGTACCTCTCGCTAATCTTATACAGCTCATAGTAGCTTCCGTACCCGAATTAACCATACGAAGTTTTTCTAAGCTAGGGATATAACTTTTTATTATTTTTGCAATTTCTAATTCATTTTTTGTTGGAGCGCCAAAACTAATTGCTTTAGAAGCTTGTTTTTTTATAGCATTTACAATTGCTTTATTTGAATGTCCTAGAACCATTGGCCCCCAAGAGCCAACAAAGTCTAAATATTTGTTGCCATCTTCATCATAAAGATAGCAACCTCTGGATTTTTTAAAAAAAATAGGCGTTCCACCTACACTTTTAAAAGCTCTTACAGGCGAGTTTACACCTCCCGCAATATGTTCTTTAGATTTTTTGAATAGCTCCTTGGAGTTTTTAGTTTTCATTCCAAATTTCTAATAATTGTTTACTTCTTTCCTTAATCTCTGATTTATCTGAGTAAATGCCTTCGCAAATTGCAGCCATTTGAAAACCACTTTTCTTAATTTGAGAGAGATTTGTATTATTGATTCCTCCAATAGCAATATTTATTGAGTTTTCATCCATATTTTCTGATACATATTTTAAATCAATCTCACCTCTTTCACTCCTTTTTGTTCGTGAGTAAAAAGTAGGACCAAAAGAATAATAAGAGAAAATATTATTTGTATCATTTTTTTGAGCTGAAATATTTGACTTACAGCTAAGGCCGATAAATTCGATATTTTCACTGGTAAGCAGAAAACTTAAATCTTCAAGGTCTGGTCCTATATGTAATCCTGTACCTAAATATTCTGCAAGCAAGTAGTCATTATTGATAATGAAGCAGGCGTTGCTATCTTTGCATATTTTTTTTAATTTTGTGGCAGTTTTTAATCGCTCATCAAAATTTATACAATCATCAAAGCGGTATTGTATGATTTCAATACCAGATGATAGCGTGTCTTCTACAGCATTTAAAAGCTCATCGGCTCTAAGGGATGTAGGGGTTATTGCGTATATACCAGATTGAATATTTTTTAACATTTTCAACTAATCTCTTGTGCAAACTTTTTAACCTGATTCCAGTTTGTAAACTCATAACTTTCATTCATATTTGTTGGGCCACTCGTAATCCACATAATAAATCTAATCATGTACTTATCGAAGGCATTGTATTTCGGATAATCAATTCTACCCGCAAATACCTCAATTTTTTTTGGTCTCCACTTTGATTTACGTAAAAATTTTGTAATGTAAGGATTTGTGTTTGCCGTATTCTTATCTTCCTTTCTTGCAACTGCATTCACACTAAAGAATGCATTATCTTTTTCATCAAGCAGGTCCTTATTTTGATCGACAAACTTATAAAGATTTTTTCGATGGTCTCCATATCTTATGCTGGCTCCTATAACTATAGAATCACTTTCTTTAATTAAGTCTTTACTGACTTCAGAAATGCATTTTTTGGTAACACTTCTTTTTTTTCCAATCAGAGAGGATATTTTGTCAAGAATTTTGACTGTGTGACCATCAACACTAGAGTGTATTAAAAGTATTTTTTTTGACATGACTTCCTGAATTATAATTCATTAACATTTTTTGTTAGAATTGTCCTGAGTTAATATTAATTTATGGAAGTAAAATCAAATAAAGCAACACCATTTGCACTATCGGACAGTGCTAAGAAGAAAATCTTAAGTCTTCAATCAAATGAAGATAAGAGACTCTTCAGAGTGTACGTTACTGGTGGAGGTTGTTCGGGATTTCAATATGGTTTTAAGTTTGATGATCTAGATAAGGATGAAGATCACATCTTAAAATTTGACAATGAGCTTTCAATTCTTCTTGATGAGCTTTCATATCCATATATTGCTGGCTCTGTAGTTGATTACAAAGAAGACTTAATGGGTGCGAAATTTACTGTGGAAAATCCAAACGCTAAGTCAACCTGTGGATGTGGGGCATCTTTCTCTATTTAGGAAAAAAAATTTCAGATCTTTTCTTATAAGCTAAGTAAGCAAAACCAGCTGATTCAACATATTTTGAAGGTACTCCAAAATCATCTGTTGTATGCAACTTCTTTTCAATTTTCTGTTGTATTCTTCTCATAAGAAAACTGTTCAAAGTTCCACCTCCATGGAAGATTACTTTTTCAGGTCTTTCACAAAATACAAAAAATTTAAATATCATTTCAGCAGTTACTTCTGTAAGCGTTCTAAAGAGATCATTTGGAGGTAATTTCTTAAAACTTTCAAAATTTTTAAAAAAATATTCAGTGTAGACCTTAAGATCATCCGCTCTGGGATAGATATTTTCAGGAAAATTATTGATCAATTTCTCAAATAATTTTTTGTTAACCCTTCCTCTTGATGCGATTTTGCCGTCTTCATCGAAATCAATATTTACGATTTTAGATGCTGCATAATCTAATAGACAATTGCCCGGCCCTATATCTGAAGCAATATTAATACCTGTATCTGAAAGATGTGTGCCATTTGCAATTCCACCAATATTGATAATAAGCTTGGTTCCAGAACCCTCTGAAAATAAAAACTCATGAAAAGCAGGTATTAATGGTGCTCCTTTTCCACCATTTTTGATATCCCAATTCCTAAAATCTGAATAAACTTTTATTCCAGTAGAGTCTGCAATTAATTGTGGGTTTCCGGCTTGTATGCTTTCTGAATCTGTATGTTTAATTGTTTGTCCACTGAAAGCAATCCCACTTGGGGCATGTTTAACTTGTTCAAGTATTTTCTTAACAAGTTCAATCGATTTATTTGTTATTTCCTCATTTATTAATTCAGTACTTTGAAAATTTTTGTACTGTTTTGAAAAATTTATGCTTTGCAAATGATGAAATTTGAACGATTTTTTACTTTCTTCAAAAACATAGAGCCCACCATCTAAAGCATCCTTGCTTGTGCCAGACATTATTCCAATGAAGGCTGAATTATTTCCCATTAGATTGATGAAAGATTATTTATTAAACCTATTCTCTCCTTAGTTACTTTATTAAATACAGCTTTATTATATTGGTTTATAGGTTGAGCATCGGGCATAGATACATTTACTGGATTAGTATGTTTCCCATTAATTCGAAATTCATAATGTAAATGTGGTCCAGTTGCTAATCCAGTAGAACCTACATAACCAATTACTTGTCCTTGCTTCACTCTCGATCCAACTTTAATACTTCTTTCAAAATTATTTAAATGTGCATATCTTGTTAAATATTTATTGAAGTGTTTAACATCAATAATATTTCCATATGAGTTTGAAAAGTTTGCTCTGACTACAATCCCATCTCCTGTAACTCTTACTGGAGTCCCAGTTTTTCCTCTGTAATCTGTCCCAGTGTGTGGTCTTATAGTATTCAAGATTGGATGTTTCCTTTTTAAATTGTAAGGCGATGTAATAGCGGCAAATTCAACAGGAGTTTTCAAGAAAGATTTCTTTACACTTTCACCATCCGCAGAGAAGTAGTCTTTTACCCCTTGTTGGGAAAATCTAAAAACAGAGAATTCTTTTCCATTATTTATAAATGTCGCAGCTAAAATGTCTGAATTCCCAAGAAGTCTTCCCTCAAGATAAAATTCTGTATATAAAACCTTAACTTTGTCACCAACCCTTACATCAAATACAAAATCTATATCCCATCCAAAAGCTATCATTAATTCATCAATAATATTATTTGGAACCTCAGCTTTTAAAGCAGATTCATACAATGATCGTTCTATTTTGTATTCTTTAAAAGCAAGGTAAGAATTGAGGTTTGTTAATTTTTTTAATTTAAATCTATCTCCAGAAATCTCTATTAGATCTACTGCGGATTTTCCATCAAATTTTTTCAAGAATATTTTTTTACCGATATTTGAAAATATTATTTCATTGCCTGGCAAAAGAGTTTTAAAAGAATTTAAGTTTTCATCGTTTACGATTTTATTTATTAGCAAGGGATTAATTTTTAATTGTTTTAAAAGTGAGTAAAGAGTGTCTCCCTTTTTAATTTTATAAGTTGTCTCGTCAGTAGAACCTATTTGAATCGGCTTTGTATCATCCTTGAAAGTTATACTCTTACTTTGGTAGGTAACAATTTTGTTTTCAAAAATGTTGTTTGCTTTGAACATAAAAAAAACAATTGCTGCCAAAATTAGAAACAAAGCTAACTTTAAGCGATAATCAATATTCATGATGTTGATATTATATATAAAGCACTATGAATAATTACAAAGAACAACTTCAAATTATTAAACAAGGCATCGATGAGATTATTGGTGAAAAAGAATTAATAGCAAAATTAAAGAAAGGAAAAAAACTTAATATTAAAGTTGGCTTTGATCCCACTGCACCTGATTTGCATTTGGGACATACTGTAATTCTTAGAAAAATGAGGCAATTTCAAGACCTCGGTCATAATGTGGTTTTTTTAATTGGTGATTTTACTGGAAAAATTGGCGATCCAAGTGGCAAGAATAAAACTAGACCTCCATTATCAGAAAAAGAAATAAAAAATAATGCAGAAACTTATAAATCTCAGGTATTTAAAGTTTTAGATGATAAAAAAACAATTGTTGATTTTAATTCACGTTGGGGTAATAAACTCACTGCTACTGAGATGATAACTCTCGCAGCACAATCAACTGTTGCAAGGATGATTGAGAGAGATGACTTTTCAAAACGTTATAAAAATAATCAGCCAATATCAATACATGAATTTCTTTACCCTCTAATGCAAGGATACGATTCTGTTTTTTTAAAAACTGATGTAGAACTAGGTGGAACTGATCAAAAATTTAATCTTTTAATAGGAAGAGACTTACAAAAAAATGCACAACAAGAGCCTCAAACTGTAATTACCTTACCCTTGCTTGAGGGCTTAGA
Organism: uncultured SAR86 cluster bacterium; assembly: GCA_902563885.1. Lineage (GTDB taxonomy): Bacteria > Pseudomonadota > Gammaproteobacteria > Magnimaribacterales > TMED112 > TMED112. The sequence goes on from CACEYZ010000008.1 coordinate 35,778, forward strand.
TGGAGTAAAGAAAATGTCAAAAAGTGAAGATAATTACATTGGTATTACTGAAGATCCTGATGAAATTTTTGGTAAAACAATGTCAATTCCAGATGAGATAATGTTTAAGTGGTTTGATCTCCTTAGCTTAAAACCTTTAGATGAAATATCTGCTCTAAAAAAAGCAATCTCTAAAGGCGATAATCCAAGAGACATAAAAATTCTTCTTGCTCTTGAACTCACAGAGAGATTTTCAAGTGAAGACAGTGCCCAGAATGCAAAGGAAAACTTTTTAAAGAAATTTTCAAAAAATGAAATACCAGATAATATTCCAGAGAAAATTCTTAAGACTAAAGAGGCTATTCCACTAGCAAATATTCTCAAAGATATTGATATGGTATCAAGCACATCTGAGGCTTTAAGATTAATAAATCAAGGAGCAGTAAAAATTGATCAGCAGAAAATTGAATCGAAAGATTATGATTTTGGTTTAGATGAAAAAAAATTAGTTCAAATAGGAAAGAAAAAATTTATATATTTAACTTTAAAAAACCATTGATATGAGTAGCAAAGATTTTGACTTAATTGTCTTTGGAGCAACCAGTTTTACAGGAAAGCTAGTTGTGGAGTATTTAGATAATAATTATAAGGATACTATAAGCTGGGCTTTAGCAGGGAGAAATAAAGAAAAACTTGAAGCAGTTAAAGAACAGTTATCTTGCGATGCACCAATATTAATTATTGATTCAGAATCACAAAATGATATTCAAAATGCTTTGTCTAAAACTAAATTAGTTATTACAACTGTTGGACCCTACCAGTTGTATGGAAATTTATTAATTGAAATGTGCGCTAAACTCGGCGTGGATTATGTCGATCTATGCGGTGAGCCTGGATGGATGTATGAAATGCAGAAATTTATTCCTGAAACTAAAAAAAGTGGCTCAAGAATAGTACACAGCTGCGGCTATGATTCCATTCCATCGGATTTAGGCGTTTTTTACATGCAAAATCTAGCTCAAGAAAAGTTTGGTGAAAGCTTGAAAGAGATCAAATGTAGAGTCGTATCTCTCAAAGGAGAATTTTCAGGAGGTACATTAGCTTCTTTAAAAGCAACAATGTCTAAATTGAAGACAAATCCTGATTTATTTCAAGTATTGATAAACCCTTTTGCATTATGTGAGGGATTTAAAGGTGCTGATCAACCACATGGAAATAAACCTTACTTTGATGAGATTACAAAAGAATGGGTCGCTCCTTTTTTTATGGCTCCCATAAATACTAAAAATGTGCATCGATCAAATTTAATGTTGAATTTCCCATATGGCGAAGAGTTTATTTATGAAGAAATGATTCCAGCAGGCAAGGGTGATGAAGGTGAAAAAGTTGCTAAAGCTATAGCCTCACATAACCCTCTTGGTAATGCGCCAAAGCCTGGAGAGGGACCTTCAAAAGAAGTAAGAGATGCAGGATATTATGAGATGTTATTTCTAGGCCTTAAAGATAATGAAATTAAATTAAAAGTATCAGTCAAAGGTCAGGGCGATCCTGGTTATTCTTCTACTTCAAAAATGATAACAGAATCAGCACTTTGTTTATTAAATGATTGTTCAAATCTTGAGGGAGGGATATATACGACTGCTCCAGCATTTGGATTTAAACTAATAAAAAGATTAGAACAAAATAATGTCATGCATTTTTCTTGAGTGAATTAATTTTTACCAGCCTGTCACATTGTTCACATTCACATATCAAATTTTTCAAAATTGTTTCATTTTTTAACTTTTTTGTAACACAAAATTAATAAATTCAAAAAGTAACTTTTTGGAGATTTTATGAAAAGATTTCTTAATCCTATTGTCATTATTTTGACAACATTATTCGTTGCTGCCTGCGGTGGTGGTGGATCAGATAGCCCTGCTCCTGCTCCTACGCCTGCTCCTACGCCAGCTCCTACGCCTGCTCCTACGCCAGCTCCTACGCCGGCTCCTACACCTGCTCCTGATTGTCCAGTTGGTGAAGATAGTGGAGTAGATACTGTTGATTTAGATGGTGCATCGAAATCAGTATGTCTTTTAACTTTCCCTGAAACAGCACCTATCACGGGTGATGTTAGTTTGGATAACTCAGCAATATACGCTTTGAACGGTGCAGTTTTTGTTGGTAATGGTATAAATGCAGATGGCACAGATGCTGGTGCGGATGGAGTATTAAATATCTCAGCTGGTACAACAATTGTTGGTACTGCTGGTGCAGGTTATACAAATGCAACTGCATGGGTTGCTTCGTTGGGCAGTTCTGTATCAGATTCTGATGTAGATTATCTTGTAGTTAAACCTGGATCCAAATTAAATGTTTCTGGTTCAGCTAACGCGCCTGTAGTCATGACAGGAGCAAGTGACCTTACCGGAGAAGTCACTGATGGTGCTGAAGCACAATGGGGTGGTTTAGTTATTTCTGGATTAGCTACTCAAAATAATTGTAATGTTGCAGATTTAGGAACAGCAGCTTGTACAGCTTCTGGTGAAGGTGCATCTGGTTATTACGGTGGCACTGATGATGCAGATAACTCAGGTAGTATGAAGTACTTCCAAGTTAAGTATGCTGGTTATAAGTTTACTAATGAAGATGAATTGAATGGAGTTGCTTTCCAAGCAGTAGGTTCAGGAACAGAAGTTGATTATATACAAGTCCATAATGGTTCCGATGATGGTATTGAGTTCTTTGGTGGTACAGTAGGTATGAAACACTTCGTTGTAACAGGTGCCTCTGATGACTCTGTAGACTGGACAGATGGTTGGAGAGGTTTTGCACAATATGGAGTTGTAGTTCAAACACTTTTCCCAGCAACAGATGCTGCAAGGCCAAAAGATAATGTAATTGAGGCTGATAATCTTGGAAGTGATATGGACAGAGCTCCAAGATCTTTCCCTAAAATGTCTAATGTAACTTTTGTTCAAGATTATGGTGGAGATACATTGCTTCTTAGAGAAGGCACAGGAGCATATATTCTTAACTCAATAATTGCGGGAAATCCTGATGATTCTAGCTATTGTCTAGATATTGATGATAATGAAACTTATAAGCATGCAGAATCATCTATGAATGGAATCAGATTTGAAGGTTCTATCTTTGATTCAGTGAAATGTGGTGATATGGCTGCATCACCTGGATTCTTTGATCCTTCAAGCAACGATACCGGTGCTGATGTTTTTGATGCAGGAGCAGTGTTATTGGCACAGCCCGTAGTTCAATTCGCGGCTACAGGGTTACATGGTTCCGCAAGAAATGCTGCTTACCTATCACATCCGTTAGTTAATTCTTATTATGCTGACTCCATAAGAAATGCTAATAACTATGATGCTAATTTGGAAAGCACAGATTTTATTGGTGGTGTAAAAAGCGATGCAGACGACTGGACTAAAGGTTGGACTTTTGGTCTTCATATTGAAAACATGAACAGTTACTGTCCGTATGGCACTGCCTTAACAACTATGAAAGACGGCGGTGGAGCAGCCTGTGAACTTGTTGCTTCTAATCTTGTTGATAAAAATATTAGGCTTATCGGTGGTGGTTTGCCGTATGTTATGAAAGGTAAGCTAGTTGTTGGTGACGGAACAGATGCTGGCGCACAGTATTTACAAATAGATCCAGGTGTAACAATTTACAGTGATTCTGTTGCTGGTGAAGGTGCATCTACAGATCTTGATTATGTCATCGTGCCTGTATATTCAAAAATGCTTGCAAATGGTGCTCCAGGTGCTCCTGTAACATTTACTACGAGCAGAGAGGTAAGAACTTCTGGTTCAAGTGATAGCTCAACTTTAAACGATAACATTACTGCTGATTGGGGTGGGTTAGTCTTTAATGGACTTGCTTATCAAAATAAATGTAATTTTGCTGACTTAGGTTCTGCTGCGTGCACTGCTTCTGGAGAAGGTGCTTCAGGAACATATGGTGGCACAAATGATGCTGATAACAGCGGCAATATGTTCTATACAGTTGTTAAATATGCTGGAAGAAAATTCAATGCCGAGGATGAATTAAATGGTATTGCTTTTCAAGCAGTTGGCAACAAGACTGAACTTGATTATATCCAGACTATGAATACATCTGACGATGGTATTGAGTTCTTTGGTGGCTCAGTAAACGCAAAACATTTATTTGTAGTTGGAGCTTCTGATGATTCTATTGACTGGACAGATGGTTGGAGAGGAAAAGTTCAACATGCTATTATTTGGCAGAGATATGACTCTACTAATCAGACCTATTCTATCGACAGGTCTATAGAAGCAGATAACTATGGAAGTGATATGGATAGAGGTGCAACAAACTCTTTTGGAGCACCATTGTTGTTTTCATATCCAAAATTTGCAAACTTAACCATTGTTGGCGATACCTTGGCAACTAACGACAAAACAGGGACCGCTATTCTCCTTAGAGAGGGAACTGGTTTTGATGGTAACAACATGGTTGTTGCTTTAGATCCACATGGTTGTTTGGATGTTGATGATGACACAACATATGACTTTAATGGCGATGGTACAGGTGAAGACTATCTCAGCTTTAAGAAAGCATTCTGGTCGTGTTCATCTTTAACACTTACAACTGAAGATGGAAGTGGACCAACAATAGCTCAAACCGAAACAATGATGACAAAGAATGGATCTGCAGCAGGTACTAATTCTTTGACAGGTTATTGTAATGGCGCGAATGAGAACGCAGTTGTAGCTGACGATCTATCTGCTGATAGTTTCTTTGATGCTACTTCGCACATTGGTGCATGTTCGGGATCAAGT
>CACEYZ010000009.1 GCA_902563885.1 uncultured SAR86 cluster bacterium
GGAGTTCGATTCTCCTCAGCTCCACCAATTTAAAATGAATCAAAAAATATATTTTGTTGATACATTTACTGAAAAAACTTTTTCAGGGAATGCTGCTGGTGTTGTTTTCCATAAAGGCGAAATAGATGGAAACACAATGCAAAATATAGCGTTTGAAAATAATCTTTCCGAAACAGCTTTTATAAATACTGCCAAAGAAAATGAAATTAAATTTTATAGTCCGACAATAGAAGTGGATTTATGTGGACATGCAACGTTAGCTTCTGCATTTATTTTTTTCAACTTCATAGATAAAAAAGCAACAGACACCATTTTTAAATCTAATAGAGGCGAACTAAAAGTAACCAAAAAAGAGGATTCATTAGTAATGTCACTTCCTAAAGATCACCCAAGAAAGGTAGATGTTGGGGAGAAAATTTCTGATGCACTAAATTGTCAGGTAATTGAAGTTTTTAGGGGTATTGATGATTTTCTCGCTATTGTAAAAGATGAAAGCATTGTTGAAACAATGAATCCAAATATAGAAAAAATTGCCGAATTAGATTCGAGAGGCTTAATTGTTTCTGCTAAAGGTGAAACTACTGATTTTACCTCAAGAGTATTTGGTCCAAATGTAGGTGTTGATGAAGACCCAGTGACAGGATCAGCACATGCTTTACTGGCAACTTATTGGGGCGATGTTCTAAATTTAAAAAAAATGAAAGCGAGACAAGCATCTAAGAGAGGCGGCGAGTTAATCTGCGAAGTTCTAGAAAATAACGTAGAAATTACTGGTAAGGCAAAACTTTATTTACAAGGCGAGATTTATTTTTAATTATAAAAAATCAATAAATGGTAAAATGTATAGATGATGGGATATAGTCCAATTCAAAATCTAGAGACATTATTTGAGATGCCAAACTTTTTATACTTCTATATTCCAATAATAATTGTAGCTGGAATATTAAAAGCTTTTGCACTGTGGATATCAGCTAGAAGAGGTGAAAAATTTTGGTTTGTATTTTTTATTCTGGTGAATCTTCTTGGGATTCCAGAGGCAATTTATATTTATTTAAAAAAATGAAGGAGCAACAAAGATGATTAAAGAGGGAATTGTTACGGTTCTTTTAACTACTTCTCTTGGAGAAATAAAAATAGAACTAAATAAAGAGTTAGCACCTATTACAACTCAAAATTTTGTTAAATATGTTGAATCTGGTTTTTATGATCAAACTATTTTTCACAGAGTAATAGAAAATTTTGTAATTCAAGGCGGTGGACATAATGAAGACATGTCAATGAAAGATAAAGATCTTGAGCCTATTCAAAATGAAGCAAATAATGGCTTAAAAAATGAAAGAGGTTCTATTGCAATGGCTAGAACTGCAGAACCTCATTCAGCTTCATCACAATTTTTCATAAATTTACAAAATAATTTCACTTTAAATCATACTTCTGAAACATCTAGAGGATGGGGGTATGCAGTTTTTGGAAAAGTTTCAGAGGGAATGGATGTTGTTGATAAAATAGCAATGACTGAGACAGGAGTTTTTCCACCACACTCAGATGTGCCAGTAGAACCTATCTTAATTTTAAAAGCCTTAATAGTTGAATAATGGAAATGAGATTAAAAGATAAAGTAGCTCTTATTACGGGAGGAGCCTCTGGATTCGGAAAAGAAACAGCTCGTTTATTTAAAGAGCATGGCGCAAGTGTTTTTATAAGTGATATAAATTCTGAACGTGGAAAGACTGTAGCTAAGGAATTAGATATAGATTTTTTTGAGCATGATGTAACTGATTCGAAAAGGTGGGAGGAGGTCATAAATGGAATTGAAGGTAAGGCTGGCAGTTTAAATATTTTAGTAAATAATGCCGGTATAGGTTTTATATCTGATGTTGAGTCAACTAGTGAAGAAGATTGGGAGCTTGTTCATAAAGTAGACTTAGATTCAGTATTTTTAGGATGTAAATATGCTTTGCCATTAATGAGAAAATCAGGAAATGGCTCGATCATAAATATTTCTTCCATATCCGGTATAGTTGCTGGACATAATTTTGCTGCATATAACAGTGCTAAAGCAGGTGTAAGACATTTATCAAAGTCTGTGGCTTTGCATTGCGCAAGAACAACTGATCTAGTGAGGTGTAACAGCATACACCCTGTATTTGCTAGAACAGAAATGATGCAAGCTTTTTTTGAAAATGCCAGCGAGGAGTTATTGGGAAAATTAGAAAAACAAATACCTATAAGAAAGTTTGCAGAATCAATAGATGTTGCTAATGGAATTTTATTTCTGGCATCTGATGAATCAAAGATGATTACAGGTACAGAACTTGTTATCGACGGAGGTTTGTCAGCTCAATAATGGATCAAGAAAAATTAAAGAAAATAGACAATCGATTCCAAAGCGTTCTTGATAGACTCTCTCTTGAAAAACTTGACACCTATTTATACAGATTCAAAGGTAAAAATGCTGGAATACAAAGAATATATGGTGGACAAGTTATAGCGCAAGCATACATAGCTGCTAACTCAACACTTGATGAAGATGTTCATCTCCATTCACTACATGCCTATTTTCTTCGTCCAGGAGTTATTAAACAACCAGTATTATTTAGTGTTGACCCTATAAGAGACGGTAGAAGCTTTTTTACTCGAACAGTAAAGGCAATACAAAATAATGAAGTTATTTTTACAATGTCAGTGTCATTTCATAAACATGAAGAAGGTTTTTCACATAGCATAGACATGCCAGATATACCTGGACCTGACGAGTTGAAAACAGAAATTGAAATGCGAGAGGAAAACATAGATTTAATTCCTGAAGATTTAAGGCCGTTTTTCTTAAAGGAGAGAGAAATATCATTAAAAATTGTTGAATGGAATGATGTTTTTGACCCACAAAAACTACCTCCGGTAAGAAATCTATGGATGAAACCAAATGGAAAATTGCCTGATAAAAATGAAATACATCATGCGTTTTTATCATATGTTTCTGATTCGGGTTTACTTGCTCCTTGTTTGTATCCACATGGATTAAGTTATATGTCACCTAATTTAATGATGGCTAGCCTAGACCACACAATGTGGTTTCATAAACAAAACTTTAGATGGGATGATTGGATTCTCTACTCAACAGATAGCCCATATACTGGCAATGCGCGAGGGCTGGGGAGAGGCACTTTTTTTACTAAAGAAGGTGATGTTGTTTCTTCTGTAACTCAAGAAGGTTTATTGAGAATTAAGACTTCTTAGTGTTTTAAGGAAAATTTTAATCTTTTCTGGATCTAAATCAGGAGTTAGTCCCTCACCAACATTAAAAATATAATTTTTCCTATCTTTAAATTTTGTAAAAATTTCATGTGCCTTTAATTCGATTTCTTCTTCATTTTTTTTGAAAAAAATAGGATTAAGGTTTCCCTGTATTGTTATATTTTCATCAATATAATTTTCGATTTGATCGGAACAATTAATGCTATATGCTTTAAAAGAGGATTTATCAACAAATGAAGAAAGAAGTTTGCCACGGTTATATAAAATTAAGGGAACTTCGTTATTTAGAGCTTCATAAATTTGATTTACATATTTCAGAGAATAATCAAAGTAATTATTTTCAAGGATTCCTGCCCAAGAATCAAAAATTTGAATACAGTCTGCGCCATGTTGCACTTGCTTTTTTCCATATTCAATACAGCAATCTGTAAGCACTTGTAAATATGTTTCCGCATCTTTAGAGTTTTCAGATATATATGATTGAATACTTTTAAAATCTTTTGGTGATTGTCCATAAAACATATAAACAAACAACGTCCAAGGACTTCCGGTAAATCCTATTAGAGGAACATTAACATTTTCTTTTATTAGAGAAGTTGCACTGTAAACGTATTGGATTTTGTCATGAAATTCATTGGTATTTAAATCTAATTTGTCCATTGACGAAAGTGACTTCTCAAATATTGGACCTTTTCCTTTTACAAAATTTACTTTTAAACCTAAAGCATCAGGAATGGTAAGTATATCTGTAAAAGTTATTGCCGCATCAAGATCAAATGCGTTTAAAGGTTGCAGAGTAAGCTCTTTACAAATTTCAGGTTTTTTAATCATCTCAAAAAAATCTTTATATTGAGATCTTACCTTTCTGTACTCTGGCATATATCTGCCGGCCTGTCTCAAGAGCCATACAGGAATATATGGAGCTTCATTTTCTTGGTTGAGTGCTTTTAAAAAATAATTATTCAAAGTTATCTATAAAGTTAGTTAAAAATTTTAGAATCTTATTTGGTTCATTTGATTTCCTTAAAAAAGGAACGCCAATTTTTTTTAGCAAAACTAAATTTATTCCGTTTCCATCATTTTTCTTGTCCAATTCCATTGCACCTAGAATTTTTTCTGCATCTAGCTCTATATCATCTAGATTATATTTAAAACTATTTAGAAGATTTTTAGATTTTGTAAAACTTCCTTCGTCTAAAAATTTCTCTTGATAGGAAAATTCTAAAGCCATTTTCATTCCAATTATTACTGCATGACCATGAAGTATTGAATTATTTTGATTTGTAGATTCGATTCCATGGGCAAATGTATGTCCAAAATTTAAGAATTTTCTCTGCTCAGCTTCCAGAAAGTCTTCTGTAACAATTTTTGTTTTTATTTCTACAGATCTTCGTATTTGCTCTTCTAGAAAATCATTATCACGGCTAGCAACTTTTTCAATATTTTTTAATAAAGTATCGACATCGTCATTTGAAGTTATAATCGCGTGTTTCAATATTTCTGCAAGTCCATTGAGATACTCTTGCTCGTCTAGTGATTCTAAAAAATTTGTACTGATGATAATTTTTTTAGGATTAAAAAAAGAGCCAACTAAATTTTTATAACTTTCAAAATTTACTCCTGTTTTCCCCCCTACAGAAGCATCTACCTGTCCTAGTAACGATGTTGGAATAATTATTAAATTTATTCCTCTCATATATATTGATGAGGCAAATCCTCCTAAATCTGTTGTAGCTCCACCACCTATTGCAATAAGATGATCATTTCTGTTACAACCACCGTCTTTCAAAAATTTAAGAATTTTAACAGTAGACTGTAAATCTTTTTCTTTTTCAGGACTTTTAACAAGATAAATATTTTCGTTTAATAATTTATTCATTTGTGGATTTTTTTCCAAAACTCTTTCATCACATACAAAAAACATTTTTCCATGCTCAGGAAAATTTTCTGAGATTTTAGAAATTTCTTTCTGATAAAGAATTTCTACTTCTTGTTCTTGATTCTTAAAAACTATTTTTTTCATTATTTTTTATCCAGTCTACAACCTCATCAATATTTTTTTTATCAATATCAATAGTAGCAATAGATGATTCAATATAATATTGCCTTCTTTTTTCGAGTAATTGACTAAACCCGTTAATGTCCATATCTTTCATTAGCGGGCGAAACTCTCTTCTTCTTTTAGACCGTTCATAGAGAACTTCTTCACTTCCATCTAGAAAATAAGTTCTTTCTTTAGATAAGAAATTTCTAGAGTCTTCATTATTAATGATGCCACCCCCTGTGGATAGAACAAATTTTGTTTTATTTTGAAAATCAATTAGAGATTTATTTTCAATATCTCTAAAAAAGTCTTCACCATCTTCTTCGAAGATATCTTTAATATTTTTCTTTAATTTAGCTTCAATAATTTTATCTAAATCGTAGAAATCAACTAAAAGACTTTCAGCTAGTTTTTTTCCAACTGTACTTTTACCAGATCCCATCATGCCTACTAAAAAAATTCTCATTTTTACATTATTTTGTGAATGTGAATAATAATATATAAATGCTTACAGTCATAAAATCATTAGCTTTATTTTTACAAATAATAATTGTGTTCGTTGGTTGTATTTTTTTATATGTAGACAAAAATACCCCAAACCTAGATTTAATTTCCGAAAGTGAACTGCAACAACCCATTAGAATTTATTCTAAAGATGGAAAATTAATTGGATTTTTTGGTATTGAAAGAAGAGAATTAATAAGTTTTGAACAAATACCAGAAAATCTTAAGAATGCTGTTTTAGCAGCAGAAGATAAAGATTATTTCAATCATTCAGGTGTTAAAATCTCAAGCTTAGTAAGGGCTCTGTTAGGAGAATTAACAGGTTCACCATCTGGAGGTGGAGGCACCATATCAATGCAAGTAGTGAGGAGCTATTTGCTGTCTACAGAAAGAACTTATGAAAGAAAATTAAAAGAAATTTATTTAGCTTGGAGATTAGAAGAATTTATTTCCAAGGAAGAAATTCTTCAGCTTTACTTCAACAAGACATTTTTAGGAAATAGAAATTACGGATTCAAGGCAGCTTATGATTATTATTTTGGTAAAAATTTTGATGAAATATCTGTAGCTGATTCAGCCACTCTTGCTGCAATTTTACAGAGGCCATCGGCTATCAATCCCAAAAAGGATTCAGCAAAGACAAAGAAGAGGAGAAATTTAATTTTAAAAAGGATGTTTGAAGAAGACCTTATATCTTCAATTCAATATCAAGAATCAATTTTAGAAAATGTAGACTCAAAAACTTATCCTCCCATTTTAGAGCTAGAAGCCCCCCATTTTTCTGAAAGTATTAGAAAAAAAGTTTTACAAATTTATGGAAATGATGCATTTAAATTGGGTTTAAATGTATACACAACTTTGGATTCAAAGATGCAGATAAATGCACTAAATTCAGTAAACGAAAATCTTTTTAAATATCAACAAAATGCTAAAGAAAATAACTTAAATGAAAATGGTACCCCTGTAGAGGCAGCATTTATCGCTATGGATTATATATCTGGAGAAATAAAGGCCTATGTTGGAGGTAGTAATTTTAAAGATTCAAAGTTTGATAGGGTAACAGCTAAACTAATGCCTGGTTCAACAATCAAGCCATTCATCTATTCTTGTGCATTTGAAAATGGATTAAGGCCAGCAACAATTGTAGTAGATGGACCAATTATTATTAAAGATGAATTATTAGAGGACTATTGGAGACCAAAGAATAATTCTGGCAATTTTCATGGGCCAGTAAGACTGAGAGAATCTTTAATTGAATCTCTAAATTCTGTATCTATAAAACTGACCGATATGCTTGGATTTGAAAAAATGAATAGCTGTTTTGATAAATATGGCTTTAGTAGTTCAATGGACATTGAAGACCTATCGGGGGCATTAGGAAATGGATTAATTTCACCTTATGAATTGGCACAGACCTTTTCAATATTCCCAAATAGCGGTGCAACAGCTGATTTTTTCATGATTGAAAAAATTACTAATAGGAAAGGTGAAGTATATTTTCAGAATACCTTGAAAGGAAATAAGGAAAGATTAGGTGAGGAAATAGCATTTATCACCAGAGAAATTTTAAAAGAGGGGTTAGATAGGTTTCTTAAATTTAGGAACCTAAATCTTGTTATTAAAAATGCTGGAGGCAAAACAGGTACAACAAACGATGCAAGAGACACTTGGTTTGTAGGCTATGCTGAAAATATCATAGCTTCTTCTTGGGTTGGTAAAGATGATGGAAGTACTCTAGGAGATGATCAGTTTGGAAGTTCAAATGCTTTGCCTATTTGGTTGGATTTTATGAACAATTCAATTGATTTATTGGATGAAACAACTTTTGTAATTCCAGAAGATATTACCCTTGTGAGAATTGATAAGAACACAGGAAAAGTTACAAGTACTTTTGATAACGCTATTTTTGAATATTTTTTAGATGATGATCTTGAAGATATTCTAAATTAGTTATGATCTTCAAAATTTAAATTTGGATATATTTTTTTAAAGTTATCTTTAAAAAAAGCTATTATTTTTATTAATTCTTGATCTGTATCACCCTCAAATCTCATGACAAGTTTTGGTGAAGTATTTGATGCTCTAAGCAGACCCCATGCTTTGGAATTAGAAAATCTAACACCATCAATATCAAGAATCTCATATCCTGAAAAGTCTACTTCATTTTTAAATTTATCAACCATTTCAAATTTCTGAGAATCTTCTACATCTAAAGTTAATTCTGGAGTAGAAAAAACTTTTGGAAAATCTGAAATTTTTGTTGATAAATCTATTTCTAGCTCAGAAATTATTTTTGTAAGAATAACTGCAGAATAAATACCATCATCAAAACCATACCAATCATAATTTATGAAAATATGGCCAGACATTTCTGCACCTAAAATCGCGTTTGTCTCTCTAATTTTGTTTTTTATGTTGAAGTGGCCAGTCTTTTCAATTATGGGATCACCTCCATTGTCCTCAATTATTTTTGATACCTGATTAGAGCATTTGATATCATAGATCACCGGACCCTTCTTTTTTTGCAAAAAATATTCGGATAAGAGCATAATGATGTGATCAGGAGAAACTACATTTGATTTGTTATCCACCATGCCGACTCTATCTCCATCACCATCAAATGCAAAACCTAAATCAGCATGATTTACTGAGACAGACTCAATTAAATCTTTTAAATTCTTTTCTTTACTTGGGTCAGGATGATGGTTTGGAAAATTTCCATCTGGTTCAGTATTCAATGAAATAACTTCAGCACCAATTTTTTCAAATACTTTTTTTGCATATGGTCCAGCAGCTCCATTACCAGAATCCAAAACAACTTTAATTTTTTTCTGTAATTTACAATTAGAAAAAATTTCACTTTCATATTGTTCAATTAAATCTCTTGCATCTGAAATATTAACTATATTTGTAATTTTATTTTTTAAATTAATTACATCGTTTTTAATTTCAAAACCAGAAACCGCACCATCATTAATTACCATTTTTAAACCATTATCTTCTTTGGGATTGTGGCTGCCAGTTATCATTATTCCACAATTGGTTTTTCCAATTTTTGTTGCAAAATAAACTAAAGGTGTAGGTACCATGCCAAGATCAAGAACCTCCAAATCATTTGAACAAAGGCCAGAGATAAGTGATTTTTTTATTCTATTTGCAGATAATCTACAATCAGTTCCTAGGTATACTTTATTTTGACCAGTTTTAAGAATTTTCTCACTAAGCACAATTCCAATTTTTCTAATGATGTCATCATTTAAATCTTCATCTGCTTTACCTCTTATATCGTAAGCACGAAAAATATTTTCATTAATCATTTGTTTTAATTAAATTCTCAATTAATTATACTAACTCCTATGTCGAATACATATTGGCTTGATGGAGAGTATATCAAGAAAGAGCAGTCAAATATTAGTGCTTTAACGCATACACTTCACTATGGTTTAGGCGCCTTTGAGGGAGTAAGGTGTTACTGCTCAGATGAAGATGAGGTAAATATATTTAGACTGCAAGATCACACTAATAGGCTTCTTGAGTCAGTTAAAATTTTAGGTTTAGAGGTAAGCTATTCCTTTGATGAATTGGTTGAGGTTCAAAAACAAGTCATAAAGAAATCAAACTTGAAAAATGCATACCTTAGACCAATTGTTTTTCTTGGGAGTGATAGGCTTGGTCTAGACATTGTTGGGATGGATATTCATGTAATGGTGGTGTGTCAAGAATGGCCATCATATTTTGGAAAAGATGCGATTGAAAAAGGTATTGATGTAATGGTTTCATCATATACAAGAGCACATCCGAATAGTTTAATGACCAAATCTAAAATTTGTGGAGGTTATGTAAACGGAATATTAGCTCACGATCAAGCAAAGAAAAATGGTTATCAAGAAGCAATTCTTATGGATACTACTGGATTTGTTGCTGAGGGTAGTGGTCAAAATATATTCTTGGTCAAAGATGGTGCTCTGCTTACTCCTGAATTAACTTGTTGTCTAAATGGGATAACTAGAAAGACTGTAATGCAAATTGCTAAAGATAATGATATTGAGACAAAAGAGAGACTAATTACAAGAGACGAGCTTTATACTGCAGATGAGATATTTTTATGTGGAACTGCAGTTGAAATTGCTCCAGTTAAGTCAGTTGATAAAACTTCGATTGGTAACGGATCTAGGGGAGAAATTACTAACTTAATTCAATCCACATACTTTGACTGTGTTAAAGGAAAAATAGAAAAATATAATAGCTGGCTCTCTAGAGTTTAATGCTAAAACTAAAAATAGCCTTACTAAGTTATAGAAGTGATCCTTTTTCAGGTGGGCAAGGTATATATCTAAAAAATTTATCTGATGCTCTAATTAAACGTGGTCACAAAATAACAATTTTTTCTGGTAATCCTTTACCTGATGTAAATAAGAGTGTTGATTTAATTGAAATAAAGACACCTGGTTTTTTTGAAACTTTTGAATTTAAAAAAAGAATAGATCTTTTCAAAAAATATCCTGAAAAGAAAATATTTGATTACCAAGACTTTTTTGATTCAATCACTGGAGTTTTTTCAGAGCCAATTTATTTTGCGAAAAGACTGGAAAATAATAAAGAATTTATTAAAAGAGCAAATTCTTTTGATATTTTTCATGACAATCAATCTATAAGTAACTTTTCAAATCTAATTTCAAATCGGCTAATCACTACTGTTCACCATCCGGCACATATTGATCGAGATATAGACATTCAATTTGAAAGAAAATTTTTGAAAAAAATTTCAATAAAGAGATGGTATTCGTTTTTAACAAACCAAAAAAATAGTCTTAAAAAATCAAAAATTATAATTACACCGACCCAGTCCTCAAAAAATGACATCGCTAATTTATTTTCATTTGAAAAAAAGAGGATAGAAGTTTTATGGAACGGAATAAATATAAAAAAAGTTCAACCTTTCAAACCAAAAAAATTTACCTCAAAACTTGTATCAATAATCAGCTCAGACGTGCCAATGAAAAATTTAGAGACAGTTCTTAAATCTTTAAAAGATCTTAGCGATGAGGATATCAACATCAAATTAAAAATAATTGGAGATCTTAGAGAGAAAAATAATAATCTCATTAAACAGCTTGAAATAGCAGATAAAATTGAATTTCTTCCAAAGCTTTCCAAGGATCAATTAATTCAAAATTTGGATGATGCAGATATAGGTATATGCCCATCAATATATGAGGGATTTGGATTTCCTCTTGTAGAAATGATGTCAAGGGGTCTTCCTGTAATAGCTTCTAATGGGGGTTCATTGCCAGAACTATTGTCTGATTCTGGCCTTACATTTAATCCTTATGATAAGGATGAGTTAACAGTCAAGATTAAACAGATGTTAGAAAATACAAAACTTAGAGAAAAGTTTGCATTAAATAGTCTTAATAGAATGGATGATTTTTTTGATTGGGACGAGTATGCTATGAAACTTGAACCCTTGTATCAAAAAATCTTAAGTGGACACTTTTAATTTTGAATCCTTAAATCTTAAAAAAGTAAAAAAAGCTATTGATATAGGTTGTGGGAATGGAAGACATTTAAAATCTCTTGGTTTTAGGCTAAAGAAAGCAGAGATATTTGGTGTCGATCAACTTAAAGATGAAATCCATAAATTAAATAACGAATTTGAAACACATGTCTGCAAAAATGGAAATTGTTATTCTTTTAGTGTTCAAGATATAAGAGCTATAAGCTTTGAGGACAATTGTTTTGATATGGTTATTTGTTCAGAAGTCCTAGAACATGTTCCAAATTTTGAAAAAGTAATTAAAGAGTGTTATAGAATTTTAAAACCAGGCGGAGTCTTGCTCATAAGTGTGCCATCATATGTTCCTGAGATGCTCTGTTGGAAGTACTCAAAAAAATATAAACAAACTCCTGGTGGTCACATAAGAATCTTCTCAAATAAGCTTCTTTTAGAAAATTTTCAAAAACTTAATCTAAAAATATTTAAAAAAAATAGAATGCATTCTTTTCATTCTTTATATTGGATTCTTCGAGCGAGAAATGACATGGAAGAGACACCATTTCTAAAAAAGTTTCACTCTTTATTAGTGAAACAGATGTTTGGCCAAGCAAAAATTTCAGCATTTATTGAAAAGTTACTCGATCCTGTCTTTGGGAAATCAAAATGTTTTTATCTCCGAAAATAAAAGAATTTCAACCAATGATTGATTGGATTGAGAGTAATCAATCCTCTAGTGGAATGATCTTCTGGGATGATAAGAAAAAATTTGATGCTTGGGATCATTTTGAGTGTTTAACTGCTTTAGCAATTCTGGGAAGAAAAAAAAGTTTTCTTAAGGGTTTAGATTGGTTTGTAGACAATTTGTCAAAAGATAGCCAAATCTTCTCTTTGTATAAGGGTGAAGAGATTACTCAAAAATATTATGAAATTCACCATGCAATATATTTTTCAGTTCCTTTACTTCAAGG
Source organism: uncultured SAR86 cluster bacterium (assembly GCA_902563885.1). GTDB lineage: Bacteria > Pseudomonadota > Gammaproteobacteria > Magnimaribacterales > TMED112 > TMED112. The sequence goes on from CACEYZ010000009.1 coordinate 12,269, forward strand.
TTTTTATATTTTTGAAGAAATAGATCTTTTGAAGAAAAACTTTGAAACTCTTAAAAAAATTGTGGTAAAAACAATTAACTCTAGAGATGACTATGGTTTTTTTTACTGGGCAGAAAAAAATGGTGAGTTTCAAGATAATTCTCTAATCTCTGCAACCTCCTCAATATATCTCTCACTAAAAGCTGCAACAGAAATTTACAAATTTCTTAATGAAGATACTAAAAACCTAGAAGATGTAACAAAAAGTATAGAACAGCAGTTTAATGGCGACATGTGTAGATTTAATAGAGATGGGATAGAACGCTCTCGTTTCTCTATGGATGCTTATTATCCATATTTAGCTGGTATAAATTTAAATAGTTCAAAACTTCTTGATTTGCTGTCAGATTTTTATGTTCCAGAAATGGGAATAAAATGTGTTAAAGAGGAGCCATGGGTGACTTTTGCTGAGTCCTCGGAAGCAATAATTTCCTTAATTAGGGTTGGTGAAATTAAATTTGCAAAAAAAATAATGAGTGAAATAGAAAACTTCAAAAATAAAGACGGAATTTTCCCAACTGGTTATCAATACTCAGAAAAAATATTTTGGCCTGATGAAAGATCAACTTGGACAAATGCAGCTTATATTATCGCTAAAGATTGTTTATATGATGTGACCAAAAAAAAGAAGGCCTTACTAGTTTGATTTCTGCAAAAGGACAAGACTTTTTACACGTTTTAAGAGATTAAAACCCTCATTCAGAGATTGTTTAAAAATTTTATTTGGAGCTTGACCACCCTCATCCTCAGAATCATAAATATCATGAATAGCTAATGTACCACCTTTTTTAATTTTATTTTTCCATAATTTATAATCTGATTCTGCAGATTCAAAAGTATGACTTCCGTCAATGAATATTAAATCTGCATTGTTTTCAACGATTTTTGAAGCAGAAATTGAATCCATTACTAATGGCTTTACAACATCCTCTAAATTAAACTTAGCAAGATTCTTTTCTAGCAATGGAAGAGTATTAACTCTTCCTAATTTTTCATCATAAACCTCAGCATCAAAATATAACTCTCCTAATTGTTGTTCCTCAGAGCCTTTATGATGATCAATAGTTATTAATTTCGATTTATTCTCTTTACATGCTTGACCTATAAAGCAAGCAGATTTTCCACAATATGAACCTATTTCTACACAAAAGTTGTTCTCAGATACTCTTTTTACCTCCTCGTAAAGTGCAATTCCTTCATTAAGGTCAAGGAACCCTTTTATTGAATCAAATTTTTCAATCATATATTTCTGGTTTCTGTGATTTAAATCTTCTGTGATGCCAAAGGTATTGTTGAGGTTTTTTCAGAATACTTTCTTCAATTTTTTCATTTAATTTCTTTGCAAAAAATTCTTTTGTATCAAGAGTAGATGAAATATCACTAATTACTAATTCATAACAATCTTCATTTCTAAAAAAATCAAAATAAAACAAATTACAATTAGTTATCTTTGCAATAGAGAAGGGGACGGTTGTGGTTAGGCACTTCTGACCAAAAAAAGAAGATACGATAGATCTTTTATTTCTGTAATCTTGGTCGGGTCCGTAAAGAATTATTTTTCCATTTCTAAGGAGTTCTATTAAATTATTAATGTCAGAATTTGGTATTAAATTCTCCACAGATTTTAAACGTCCTTTTTCTTGCACCCCTTGAATTATTTTTGAATTATTAGGTCTTTCCATTGCATGAAGTTCATGATGCAGACTCAAGATTCTTGCTGAAAGTTCAATATAAAGATTGTGTCTAAATAAAAGCAATACACCCTTATTATTTTTTTTGGCTTCATCCAGCAGTTCAATTCCTTTGATTTTGTTATCGAGAGATTTAATTTTTTTAGTTGTAGCATTCCATGCAAGATTATTATCAAAAATAGCACCAATAGACTCATCACAAGTATCGTTTACTAATTTCTCTCTCCATTTAGAGTCTTTATCACTGAAACAGTGATTAATATTTGCAGAAATAATTTTTCTTCTTTTTTTTAGGCCTATTTCAAAAATTTTCTTAATAAAAAAATTATTAATAAAAAAATTTCTCGGAATTATACTGATAAGTCTTGTTAAAAAAATTATCAAAAAAACAATGATATTATTCATGTAATGCTTATTGTATATAACTTCTTTTATATTTTATTACTGCCTGTTCTTATTCTTAGAGATTTAATCGTTATAAAAAAAAATAAAATAAAAACTATTTCCAAAAAATTAGGATTCAATATATCAGGATCAAAGGGTCCTACCATTTGGTTACATGGAGTAAGTCTAGGGGAAATAAAAATACTAAGCGCTCTGGCTAAGAAGCTTATCAATCAAGGAGAGAGTGTTTTAATTAGCACAACTACAAACACAGGAAGGGAAGAAGTTAATAAAGTATTCAGAAAAAAAGAAGTAAGCATTTTAACATTTCCTTATGATGTAGGGTTTATTTACAAAAAAATAATAAAGAAATTTAATGTAAAGAAGCTGGTTTTATTTGAAAGTGAATTCTGGCCAAACCTTCTCAACTCGTCACCAAAGAAACTCAAAATCATGTCATTAAATACCTCTATTTCTGATTCAACCTTTTCTAGGCTAAAACTTATAAAAGGACTTGCAAAAAAAATGATTAGAAGAGTCGACCTTTATCTAGCTCAATCACAGTTAACAGTAGATAGACTTAAGTTATTAGATGCAAAAAAAATAAAGTTGCTAGGCAATATCAAGATCAATCCAGAAAATTATGAAATTAATAAAAATTTAGATTTTAAATTTAATGGAATCTTTGATGATAAAAATTTATTTAAAGTTGTTTTGGGTAGCTCGCATGAGGGAGAGGAAGAATTTGTTTTTAATGCATGGAAAAATCTAAAAAATTCAGCACTCATTCTAGCTCCTAGACATCCTGAACGGATTTCGCTTGTAAAACAAGAGTTTAAAAATCATAAAAATGTTTATATTTTTGAGAAGGTAGGAAGTCTATTTGATCTTTATTCTCAAGCTGATATTGCAATAGTCGGTGGAAGCATAATATTCAAAAAAGGACATAATTTTATGGAGCCTGTTTATGCAAATATCCCCTCGATAACAGGAGAACATCTTGAAAATTACAAAGATTTAAAAGTGAAGCTTTGCGATACAGGAATTTTTGAAACTTTCAAAACAGAGAATGAGCTTTCAGTTTTACTTAAAAAATATACAAATTCAGAATTAAGACAAAAAAAATTAAATGAACAAAAGATTGCACTAGAAAAAATTTCTGGCTCTTATGAATCAGTTTTAGTGGCTTTAGATGAATTATAAATATAACTTTCCAGCGATTTTTCTTATTGGACCTACCGCGAGCGGCAAAACAGCTGCTTCCATTGCTTTAGCAGAAAATCTTCCAATTGAGATAGTAAGTGTTGATAGTGCAATGGTGTATAAGGGAATGGACATTGGAACATCAAAACCAACAAACTTTGAGAGAAAAGGAATTCCACATCATCTAATTGATATTATCTCACCCGATAGAAATTTCGACTTAGGATTGTTTTTACAAGAAACTCACAGAGCCATAGAAGAAATTTTAAAAAATGAAAATTTTCCCTTATTTGTAGGAGGATCGATGCTTTTTCAAAAGGTATTGCTCAATGGAATACACGACTTTCCTAGTGATAAAAATATTAGAAAACAAATTCAAAAAGATAAAAAAGAGAATGGAATCGATTTCCTTATTGATGAATTAAGACTTAAAGATGAGGAAACCTTCACATCTATAGATTTAAAAAATTTAAGAAGAGTAGAGAGAGCAATTGAAATTGTAAGAATCACTGAAACTAAATTATCTATATTAAAAAAACAGGAAATGAAAAAATTTTTTGACTACAAAAAGTGTCTGGTTTTAGGAATATCTAACAAAAAATCAACCTTGGAATCATTAGCTCAAAAAAGATTAGAAAGTATGGTTAATCAAGGAATCTTAAATGAACTTGAAAATTTGAAAAAGGAATATAAATTAAATGCTGGTCATCAAAGCATGAATGCTATCAACTATAAACAGTTCTTAGCTCATCTTGATGGTAAGGTTTCTTTAGAATCTGCTTTTGAACAAGCTTTTGATGCTACTAAAAACCTTATTAAAACTCAGCTTACTTGGATGAAAAAATTTAATTTCAATAATTCAATGAATGCAGAGTATGCCGATGATTCAGATACTTTTTCTGATACAATAAACACATATTTAAGGAGCTTTAATAAATGAATTGGAATCCAAACGAAAATGATCCATGGGGTAAAAGAAATAATAACCCACCTGACCTCGATGAGGCTATAAATCAATTTAGAAAAATGTTTTCTGGAGGCGGCGGAGGTAAAGGTATGCCATTTAAATTTAATTTTAAATTCTTCTCCTATTTAATCCTTGGTTTATTAGCTTTGTATATATTTTTAGGTATTAGAATAGTAAATGAGGCAAATCGAGAAGTGGTTTTCACACTCGGTAAGTATAATAGAGTTTTAGGCCCAGGATTACAGTTCCATTTTCCATTCTTTGAAGAAGTTTTTGCCTCAGAAAATATTTCAAGAATAAGAACGTTTGTTCTACCAACAAATATGCTTACAAAAGATGAAAATATTGTAGACGTTGAGTTAAACGTCCAATATACAATAAGCGATCTTAAAAAGTATTCCTTAAACGTAGAGGATCCAGAGATAACAATAAGACAGGCAACAGAAAGTGCGCTACGTCATGTTGTTGGTGAAAACAATATGGATGACTTATTAACATCTGGAGCAGCCGCCATTAGTTCAGGAATACAATTGCGTCTAGATGAGTATTTACAAATTTATGATGCAGGAATTTCCGTACAACAAGTTAATATTGAACAAAGACAACCGCCAGCCGAGGTAATTGATTCCTTTAGAGATGTTGTTGCGGCAAGAGAAGATAAAGAGAGACTTAGAAATGAGGCACAGAAATATGCCCTTTCAATTGTTCCGGTTGCTAGAGGTGATGCACAGAGAGCTCTTCAAGATGCAGAAGCATATAAACAGAAAGTTATAGCTATTGCAGAAGGTGAATCTGAAAGATTTCTAGCTCTTTTAGTAGAGTATCAAAAGGCACCAGAGGTAACTAGAGAAAGGCTATACATTGATGCCCTTGAAGAGGTACTCTCATCAAGTACAAAAGTCATGATAGATGTCGAAGGTGGCAATAATTTACTTTACCTTCCATTAGACCAACTAATTAAAAAACAAGAGGATGAAGATGAATAAAGGTTCACTAGCATTATTATTAACATTGGTATTAATATTTCTCGCTTCACAGACCATTGTGATAGTAAGAGATACAGAAAAAGCTATTTTACTGAAGCTTGGAGCATTCGAGAGAACAATCGAGCCAGGCTTGAGTTTTAAAATTCCGTTTATTGATGACGTCATGAAATTCGAGGCAAGGTTAAGGACTTTAGACACCCAGCCAGATAGAGTTCTTTCTGAAGAATCAAAGCCACTTTTCGTAGATTCATTTGTGAAATATAGAATTGTTGATGCTGAAACATTCTATACATCCACTAACGGTGGTCAGGATAGAGTTGCTGAGGATACATTGCAAAGACGTGTCAGAGATAAGTTAAGAAATGAATTTGGTAAAAGAACTCTTCAAGATGTTGTATCTGGAGATAGGGATGGCTTAATGCTCGCACTTAAAAACTCATTAGGCGAAGATTCTGGAGAATTAGGAGTTGAAATAGTTGATTTCAGAGTAAAAAGGATAGACTTCGAAAGGGAAATTAGATCTTCAGTATTCGAAAGAATGAAAACTGAGAGAAACAGGATTGCGGAGGAATTAAGAGCTGAAGGTAGAGAGTTAGCTGAAGAGATAAGAGCTAACGCTGATAAAGATCGTACCATTATTCTTGCTGAGGCAACCAGAGAAGCAGAAAAAATTAGAGGCCAAGGTGATGCAATTGCAGCAGGTACTTATGCTGAAGCGTTCAATCAAGATCCTGAATTTTATGATTTTACAAGGAGCTTAAAAGCGTACAAAAGTACTTTTAATGATCAAGGCGATATTCTCTTGATAGATCCTGATAGCGATTATTTTAAATATTTGAATAAATCGGAACAACAATAGTTTATGGAAAATTCCCTAATCCTTGTTGGAACACAGTGGGGAGATGAAGGAAAAGGAAAAATTGTTGACTACTTTTCAGAAAAATTTTCAGCAGTATGTAGATTCCAAGGTGGACATAATGCTGGGCACACTATCTACAACGATAAGAAAAAATTTGTATTGCATTTAATTCCCTCTGGGATTTTCTACGATCATGTTTCTTGCTTTATCGGCCAAGGAGTTATTTTGTCAATAGATTCATTGCTCGAAGAAGTTGAGACAATTGAATCTAAAGGAATAAATCTTGATGGAAAATTACGCATAAGTCGTTACTGTAGCCTCCTGCTTCCCGTTCATGCAAAAATTGATCAATTAAGAGAGGATAATAAAAATAAAATTGGAACTACTAGAAGAGGTATTGGACCAGCATATGAGGACAAGACAGCCAGAAGAAGTATTAAAGCTTTTGATCTTGAAGATGACTCTCTTCTTGAAGACAAATTGAAAAACCTTCTGGATTACTACAACTTTCAAATAGAAAATATTCATAAAGCTGAAAAATTTAACTATCAAGAAGTATTTGATAATCTCAAAGAGACCTATAGTAAAACTTCAAAATTTTTTGGAGATGTTACAGACTCACTCGAAGAAATTTATGAAAAAGGAAACCATATACTTTATGAAGGTGCACAAGGAACTTTACTTGATGTAGATTATGGTACTTATCCATATGTTACGTCTTCAAATACTCTTGCCACATCAGTAGGTGTGGGCTCTGGATTTCCTAAAAGCATCTATGCTGATGTATTGGGTATTGTTAAAGCCTACACAACAAGAGTAGGTGAGGGTCCATTTCCAACTGAGCTGCATGATGAATATGGTGAGAAGATTGCAAAGATAGGAAATGAGTTTGGCGCCACAACAGGCAGACCAAGGAGATGTGGGTGGCTAGATCTTGTAGCTTTAAAGTACTCTGCAAAACTAAATAATCTAACCAGTTTATGTGTCACAAAACTTGATGTGCTCGATTCATTTTCTGAAATAAAAGTATGTGATGAATATGAAATTGATAATGAAATTGTTCAATATAAATCTAGGCAGCTTCATAAAGTCAAACCAAAATACAAGATATTTAAGGGCTGGGAACAATCTCTCAGTCAGTGCCAAAATTATTCAGAGTTACCTAAGGAAGCAAGAGAGTTTCTTGAATTCATTGAGGATTACACCAAAGTGAAAATAAGTCTTATTTCAAACGGCCCTCAAAGAAATGATCTAATTCATAGATAATTCTTTCGCTCGTTTTATACCCGCATCAACTGCTTCCGAAAATATTTTTTTAAAACCTTTTTCATCAAGTTTTTGTAGAGCAGCCTCAGTAGTACCACCTTTTGAAGCTACACTCTCTACAAGTTCTTCAAGATTTTCTCCATTTTTAATGGCGTTAATAATACTTGATAAAAAAATAATGGAAACAAGCCTCTTAGACTCTTTATCAGTCAATAATTCATCAAGTCTTTTTTCAAATTCTTGCATTAGATCATAAAAAAAAGCTGGTCCACTTCCTATCAAAACAGTATGAAGGTCAATCTGGTCTTCATTCTCAACTTCGTAGGACTCACCAATGAATTTGAATTTTTTAACCATCTCTTTACTATCATGATTAGAGTAGATGGCTGTTACTCCTAAATTATCCTTAGCACCTACATTTGGCATAGCTCGAAAAATCTGAGAGCTTGGTAGTAAATTCTCTAATTCACTAATTTTCACCCCTGCTGCAACACTAACAAAAGTTTTAGAACTTATATTAAATTCAATTATTTCATCACAAAGTGTTTTCAGATCTTGTGGTTTCACACACAGAAAAATGATGTCACTTTTTTCAATACATTCTTCAAGGGAACATGAGTTATGATTATTTTTCTCCAACCATTCTTTATTTTGTTCCAGTATGTCATACCCAAAAATTTTTATTTCTGTATTTTTTTGGAAGCCTTGAATTAGAGATTTAGCAATATGACCACAACCTAAAAAAGCAAAATTTAACATCGTGTCAGTTTAATATTTTTTCTAGAGTTGCGTTGACAAATTTATAAGAATTTTCTGTCCCAAATTTCTTAGCCAATCTTACAGATTCATCAATTAATATACTCTTAGGCGTAGATTCAGTCTCTTGTTCTGAAATTGCCAACACCATTAAATTCTCTTCCATCAGGTCAATTTTTTTGATTCCAAATAAATCTAGCTCGGATTTTTCATTGATTACTAATTTAATCTTTTCGAAGTTTTTAGTTGCATGTGAAAAAACATTTTTAAAAAAAATATAGTCTACTTTGGTTTTAGTAAAATCCTTTAAGAAGGACTTTTCTATTTCAGAAGATTTATTATGTCCAAAAGAAAATTCGTACATCGCCTGAATCAAAAGCTCTCTAGCATTGACCTTATCCTTATGTTTGGCAAGGTTTTTCATAGCCCTTCTTTAGAATTTGCTAGAGTCTTGAGTCCCTTAACATTATTAAGAGTATTTTTTTTGTTTCTTATTTTTAATTGCTCTTCATTTTCTACACAGATTACGTTATTGATTATTGCTATATCAGGGTAATCAAGTGCTAAATTTCCTATTTCTCTGAAAGTTTCTGTTGCAACTAATTCGTAATGAGTAGTTTCTCCTCTAACAACAATTCCACAAAAAATAACTCCTGCAATGCCGACTTTGCTTTTGTTTACAACCTTTTTCCCCATTGCTGCAAGTTCTAGGGATCCTGGAACTTCATAAAAACTTACTTCTAAACCTGTTAGCTCTTCGGAAATAATTTCTTTCATATCATTAATATATTCCTGATACCAAGAGGTATGAACTACAACAAATCTACTCATTTACAAATTCCTCAATCTCAATATTGAAACCTGAGAGTCCACTGTATCTGGTTGTTGTTCCTAAGACTTTAATTTTATTTAATCCTAAAGATCTAAGAATTTGCGATCCAACTCCAATTACTCTTCTATTTCTTTTTGGTTCTACAACTTCATCTTTTAGTAGGGGCAACCAATATGATTTTGCATCTCTATGATTTATTAAAACAAATACTCCACAGTCTTCTTTAGATAGTCTCTCTAAAGATTTTCTTATGGACCATTTTTTCCCAATTTCGTTAATTCCCAATGTATCTTGTAAAACACTTTGTGTTTGGACTCTCACAAGAGGAAGTTCTGCCTTATCTAATCGTCCTTTACTCAAAGAGAAATGATATTCATCAAAAATAACATCTCTCCAAACCTTGAGGTCAAACAAACCAAACTCAGTTTCAACTTCTTTCTGCGTAATCATTTCAACTGTTGACTCTTTACTTAATCTAAAATCAATTAAATCTGCTATTGTTCCAACTTTTAAGTTAAATTCTTTCCCAAATTTTATTAGATCATCTCTTCTAGCCATGGTTCCGTCATCATTCATAATTTCACATATAACACCGGAAGCATCCAGGCCTGCAAGACTTGCCAGATCGCAAGCTGCTTCCGTATGTCCAGCTCTTGCTAATACTCCCCCCTTCATTGCTTGAAGTGGAAAAACATGACCAGGTTGGACAATATCACTCTTTGATGAATTTTCCTTTACAGCTGTTAGGATTGTATGTGCCCGATCTTTTGCAGAAATACCAGTTGTAATTCCCTCTTTAGCTTCAATTGAAACAGTGAATGCTGTTTTGTTTGTCGTCATATTATTCTGTGTCATTGGTCTTAAATCCAAATCTTTACATTTATTCTCATTAAGAGCTAAACAAATTAATCCTCTTCCATGTTTGGCCATGAAGTTAATAATTTCTGGAGTTACATGTTCAGCGGCACAGATAAGATCCCCTTCATTTTCTCGATCTTCATCATCAAGAATAATAACCATTTGACCATTTTTAAGGTCATCTATAATTTCTTGCGTTGTATTTTTAATCATTAATAAAAACTCGCTTTATATCTCGGTCAATTGTATAGGAAGATGTAAGATTAAAACCATTTTTCTCAATAATTTTTAAAACTGGCGACCAGCTGATACCTTGATTGCCAAGAGGTTTAGGTGACTGGTAAGATATTAAACGATCGCACAAACCATCTTTTAAAAAAGACTCAACTAATTTTGGTCCGGCTTCAACTAATATCGAGTTAAAATTTTGTTCGTAAATAATTTCCAAAACTTTTTTCAGATCAACATGATTAATAATTTGAAAATGATCATCTTTAAAAAAATTGAGTTTTAAATCAGTCTTTGCTTCTGAGCTTAAAAGTATTCTTTTGGGCTGGTTTGCAACAAAGTCTACACGAGCATTCATTGTTGGGTTGTCATTTCTAAGAGTATTTCCACCAGTTACTATTACATCATGCAAAGCTCTAATGTTTTGTACGTCTTGATTTGATTTTTTCGATGTAATTTTGATTGGCTTGCAATTAATGTCTGCAGCGAAGTTATCAAGTGTCTGAGCAATTTTTATAGTTACAAAAGGTCTTTTATTTTCATGTTTAAAAAAATAATATTCATTAGAGGACTTTATTTCGTATTCTAAAACACCTACCGTTACATCTATACCTGCATCTTTCAGCTTTTTAATCCCTTGGCCTGAAACTAAAGGGTTAGGATCAACTGCCCCAATAACAATTTTTTTAATTCCTGAACTAATAATCTTTTCTGTGCATGGAGGTGTTTTACCAGTGTGGTTACAAGGTTCTAAAGTACAAAAAAGAGTAAGGTCTTCCTTTTTAATATCTGGATCAACTTTGTCTATACAATTTACCTCTGCATGGGGACCTCCAAAATACTCATGCGCTCCTGATGACACAATTTTTCCGTTTGTGTAGAGTAGAGCTCCAACAACTGGATTCGGTTTTGTAGTGTGTTTATGTTCAACAGAAAGCTTTATAGCTTCTGCCATTAATTTTTTTATATCCATTATTTTTTTGAAAGTTCTGAAACTTCGTCAACAAAGTCCTCAATGTCTTGAAAATTTTGGTACACAGATGCATACCTGACATACGCTACTTGATCTAATTCCTTCAAATGATTCATTACATGCTTCCCTATCGATTGAGATGGAATTTCACGTTCGCCCACCTTTCTTATTGCATCTTTTATAGACTGAATGGAAAATTCTATTTTATCTGACTCTACAGGTCTTTTCTCAAGGGCTTTACGAAATCCTGCTCTTAATTTTTCTTCATCAAAGGGTTCTCTAATTCCGTTTGATTTTATGATTCTTGGCATTACAAGATCAGCCTCTTCATAAGTAGAAAACCTTTCTCCACAGTGGGTACATTCTCTTCTTCTTTTAATTTGAGATCCTTCAGCTACAAGCCTTGAATCAATTACTTTCGTTTCTTCATTACCACAAAAAGGACAAAACATTATTTATAGACCGGAAATTTTGAACAAAGATTTGCAGCTTTCTTTTTCACTTCTTGAAGAATTTCAGGTTTATTTTTATTTTCTATAGCCTCTGAAATTAGTTTAACAATTTCTGAACATTCCTCTTCCTTAAAGCCTCTTGTAGTTATTGCTGCTGTACCAATTCTTACTCCAGAAGTTACAAAAGGTGATTCAGGATCGTTAGGTATTGAGTTCTTATTCAAAGTAATATTCACCCTACCTAATAATTCTTCTGCATCTTTTCCAGAAATATTTTTATTTCTTAGATCTAATAGAAGCAGATGATTATCAGTTTGAGGTTGTACAGTTTCGAATCCTAATTTCTGAAAATCTTCACACATTGATTTCGCATTTTTTATTATCTGTTTTTGATAATTTACAAAGTCATCCGTCATAGCTTCTTTAAAACACACAGCTTTTGCGGCAATAACATGCATAAGCGGCCCTCCTTGAGAGCCTGGGAAAACACCAAAGTTTAATTTTTTCTGAAAATCTTCATCTTCATTAGAGAGAATTATCCCCGATCTAGGGCCTCTCAAGGATTTGTGTGTTGTGCTAGTAACTACGTGCGCATATTCAACAGGATTTGGATAAACACCACCAGCTACCAGACCTGAAACATGGGCCATATCAACTAGAAGAAAAGATTTATTTCTATCTGCAATTTCCCTAAAACGCTTCCAGTCAACTATACCCATATACGCTGAAAAACCAGCAATTATAAGTTTTGGTTTGTGTTTGTCAGCAAGTTTCTCAACCTCTTCATAATCAATTGTTCCAGTGTCTTTTTTTAAACCATACTGTATGGCATTAAAATTTCTTCCAGAAAAATTTACTTTTGCACCATGAGTTAAGTGACCTCCTTGATCGAGAGCCATACCTAAAATAGTATCGCCAGGTTCCAATAATGCTAAAAAAACTGCAGCATTAGCTGAAGCCCCAGAGTGAGGTTGTACATTAGCAAATTTTGCACCAAATAATTTTTTTGCTCTTTCAATAGCAATGCTTTCTACACCATCTACATGCTCACATCCACCGTAATATCGCTTATTTGGATAACCCTCAGCGTATTTATTTGTAAGCACACTCCCTTGTGCTTCCAGCACTCTTTTAGACGCATAGTTCTCTGATGCAATTAATTCAATGTGTTCTTCTTGCCGTGATAACTCAAGTCCCATAAAGTTTGCTAAATCAGGATCGTACTCTTCAATATTTTGATTTTGTGTTAATTTAAATTCATTCATGGTTTTTTATGTTTAAACTTTGATTTTCTTTTTGGATAGCAAGTTTTGCATATCTCACATTCTAGACCATAACAACCTCTAGCAGGACAATATGCTCTAGCGTACATAATAATTTGTATATGAAGTTTATTCCATTCCTCAATAGGAAAAATATTCTTTAGATCACTTTCTGTTGTTTTAACATTTTTTCCGCTACTTAAACCCCACCTTTGAGCACATCTATGAATGTGCGTATCAACAGGAAAAGCTGGGATGTTAAACGCTTGAGAAACAACTACTGAGGCTGTTTTATGCCCAACTCCAGGTAATTTTTCTAAAGCTGCCATGTCATCTGGAACTTTCCCATCAAAATTTTTAACTAATATTGATGATAATTGCTTTATGGCTTTAGATTTTTGTGGGCCAAGACCACATGGTTTAATGATTTTATAAATTTGATTTTGAGTTAATTTACTCATTTTTAAGGGGCTTTTAGCTACTTTAAAAAGTTTGGGTGTAATTTTGTTGACCCTCTCATCAGTGCACTGAGCGGAAAGCAATACTGCAATTAATAACGTGTAAGGATCTGAGTGATCAAGTGGGACTGGAGGAGTCGAGAAAACTCTGTCCAGTATCTTAGAAATATTCCTTGCTCGTTCGCTTTTTTTCAATGTATCAAAAGTTTGCTAACTAATATATTTGGTATATTATAAGCATTATATATTGTCTTAAATTATGGGGAGAGACATGAAAAAGATCTTTTTATTATTACTTGTGCTTGTCACAAGCTCGTTCGTGTTTTCTCAAGAAGCTGATGAAGGCTTTGATGAGGATTCAATTGAAAATGTTGTTACGACTGCTCTTTTAAAAGAAGAGACAGTACAGGATGCATCAGTTGCTGTTACAGTTTTAACTGGTGCTGATATTGATGAAAGAGGTATAAGAGACCTCGAAGATGCTCAATTCCAGGTGCCTGGATTATATTTTACCCAGGGCGTATTTACTGGAGCAGCAATATCAATAAGAGGTATACCAAACCTTTCAGGAGCAGGAGCTTCTTTCTCAGGAAATGTTTCCTACAGAATGGACGGCTCTAATGTAACCGCTGCTTGGTTTGCTGACGGAGAAATGTTTGATGTTCAAGCGCTTGAAGTTTTACGTGGACCTCAAGGTACTCTTTTCGGTGGTAGTAACCCTGCAGGTTCAGTGATCATTTCATCTGCAACACCTACCTCTGCAAAAAATAACTATTTTGATTTTGAAATAGGTGATCATGAACTTTCAAAGTTCACTTTAGGTCACACTGTTCGTTTTTCTGATAAAGCTGCAACAAGATTTGCAATAAGAAAAACTAATAGAGATGGTTTTGTAATGAACTTACAAACTGGAGAAAAAATTGATGATAAAGACTATTTAGGAGCTAGAATGGTTACTGAATATGACTTTGATAATGGAGCAACTTTAAGATTCATAGCTTTCCATCAATCAAGAGACGATAAAAGCGGAAGGTTAATGAAAACTTCTTGTGATCCTGTAATTATTTTTAGTTGCCAACATAATTTAACAGGAACTTTCCCAGATCCAGGAGGATTACTTGACACAACTGGTTCATATTTTTCAAGTATTGATTTATTAACAGGTTTATATCCAGGAAATGGATTAATTTCTGATCCAACAATTAATGTTTACGAAAACACAGTTGTACCAACTGATTCCTACAAAGTCAGTCACCCTTTAACACCATCTAAAGAAATTGACTCTAACTTATTTAGCTTGAATCTCGAACAAAACATGCTCGGACATGATTTTGTGTTGAACTATGCATATTACGAACATGAATACGATTCATACGGAGCTTTAAATGAAGCCTCCATGGATAGACCTTACCATATGGGAGGAGTTGTAAATGCTTCGCTATTTGAAGGTAGATATACAGGGCCTTTTACAAGGGATATGATTGTTGATAGGTCATATTCTGATAACAAAAACCAAGAATTAGAATTAAGAATACTATCTGATAGTGATGGTCCCCTAAATTATGTTGCTGGTCTTTATTCAAGGGTTTATAAAACAACGACTATTTATGAAATTGAAAGTCCAGGATTGGAATACTTTGGTAATGTTGGAGCTGGACCTGTTGGCCAAATGTTCCCTGCATTAGCAAATAAAGGTGGACTTACATTCTGGGCTGCATTCACAGGAGTTTATAATGTAAATATATATCCAAACCTGCAAACAGCAGCGACAAATTTTGTTTTATCTGACCCTGCATCACTTGCAGCAATAGCAGCAGCAGTACCAGGATTAATGGCTTCTGGTTTAACCTTAGCACAAGCTCAGGCAGCAGCAACAGGTCAGTTAGTTTTAGCTAACTTTAGCAACCCTGCTTTAAGAGGAGCAGCTGTACAAGGTACTATGGCCCAAGCTGCTGGTACAGTGCAGTTTTTAGAAGCTGCAGGTCTTGCAACATTTAAACCTGCATTTGGCGATTGGCAAAAGAATTTCGAAAGCGACCAAGAAGCAAAGAATGTTGAAGAAGCTATTTTTGCAGAAGTGGATTATGACCTTTCAGAAAAGTGGCAAGTTCGACTTGGTGTTAGATGGATGGACACAAGAAAAGATAGCTTAGCTAGAAGCGGTGTTTTAGACATTAACCAATTCCAAACCGCTTACTACGCAACAGAAGCTGAAGCTGTTGCAACTTTACCACGAAACAGAGCAAATTTTGAGACAGTAACTGGCAGAGTTATATTCGATTACCAACTTGATGAAGATACATTGCTTTACTTTGGATTCAATAGAGGTACAAAACCTGGTGGTTATGAGCCTGCGGTTGACACACAAGCTGCTACTCAATTAGATGACATTTTAGTTGAGGCAGAAGAGCATGATATTTTTGAAATTGGTACAAAAGGAAGCTATTTTGGCGGAGCATTAATACTAAATTTAAATGCTTATCAAAATACTATTAGTGGAAACCAATTGCAGAGACTTGCTGGACTTGCTACAACAACGTACAACGGTGATACAGAAAATACTGGTTTTGAAGTTGAGGCTTTTGCTTTCTTGAGCGAAAACACCAGACTTGATGCAAGCATCTCTGGAAATGATCACGTTTATACAAATGCAACTGGTATCAACCCAAATAATCCATTTGGAGCAACACAAATGCTTCCACTTGGAGCTGATGGAACATTAATCCAAAGTTTCAATGGCGCAGCCTTTGCATCACTCGGCATTCCTGGATTTGGTCAAAACTACCTTAACTTAAATCATGATGGTCTTGCACAAGCTTTTGGTAATAATGCTGGTGCGATTTATGCAATTACCACTTATGGTATGACAGATGTTGGACCTATCTTTTCACAATTCGGACAACTTTGTAACCAACCATTTGCACTAGTATGTCCTGATCCTGGCATTGATCGAGATTTGAATGGAAATAAAGTTCAATATGTGCCAGAGCTTGCATATAAGTTTGGTCTTGAACAAGACGTAATGAAGAATGCAGCAGGTACAATGACCTTAAGATTTGAGCATGCTTTTGTAGGTGAAAGATTTGTAACAGAATTTAATGAAATGGAGTTACCTTCATATCAATTCTCAAACCTTTCATTAAGGTATGTCCACTCTTCAGATAGATTTGGATTTAACTTAAAAGTTTACAACTTACTTGATGAAGATCTTATTATCGGTGGGTCTAAAGGTTCTAATGCTAACGGTGGAGTGATAACTTATTATCAGCTTAGACCTACAGCAACTAACTTACAATTCTTCGTAAGATACTAGTAGAAAGATTTGCTAAAATTAAAGCCTCCTTCGGGAGGCTTTTTTTATGTTATTTGATATTAAGAAAAATCTTGAAAAGATAGCGCTTTCACTTTCTAACGAAACGAAGGCAAACGAAAATATGCTTCACGCATATTTTGATTATTTAGAAACAGGCGATGAGGAGGCGCTTGATTCAGCTAATACACAATTTAGAGAAAATTTAAAAAGTGCTGGCCTTGGTATTCTTTTAATTATCCCTTTTTCACCAGTCACAATTCCATTCTTCATTCGTTTAGCAAAAAAACACCAAGTAGATATAATTCCTAATTGGTATAAAAAGCTTGATTTAAATAATGATGAAAACAAGTTAGAATAAACTTTTCCGGAGAATTTAAAATGAAAAATGTTGTAATTGTCGATAGTGTAAGAACAGGTCTCAGTAAATCTTTTAGAGGTACTTTTAACATGACCAGAGGTGATGATATGGTTGCTCACTGTATTAATGCCCTGTTAGATAGAAATAAAAATTTAGATCCCAATAGTGTTGAAGATATTATTATGGGATGTGGAAATCCAGAGGGTCCTACGGGCCATAATATAGGGAGAAATGCAGTTGTTTTATCAAATCTTCCAATCTCAACAAGTGGAACTACTGTAAATAGGTACTGTTCTTCAGGTCTTCAAACAATTTCAATGGCAGCCGGACAAATAATGGCTGGCGGCTATGATGTCATTATGGCAGGTGGAGTGGAGCAAATAACCCAAACACAACCTGTAATAAACATGAATGGCTTTGTTAATGAAAAAATAAATGAAAATGAACCGGGTATATATTTTCCTATGGGTCAAACTGCTGAAGTTGTTGCGAAAAGATATAAAGTTTCTCGTGAATCACAAGATGAGTATTCTTTGCAAAGCCAATTAAGATGCGCTGAGGCACAGGAGGCAGGCAGGTATGATGACGAGATAATTCCTATGAAAACTCAAATGCTTCTTACAAACAAGGAGACTGGAGAGCAGAAAGTTATAGACGCAGAATGCGTGAAAGACGAATGCAACAGACCTGAAACTACAATTGAGGGACTATCTGGCTTGAAACCAGTCTTTGATCCTGAAAATGGAAGTGTAACCGCAGGTAACTCCTCTCAATTATCAGATGGAGCTTCAGTTACATTGGTAATGTCTGAAGAAAAAGCTTTAGATTTAGGCTTGAAACCAAAAGCATATTTTAGAGGATTCACTACAGTTGGTTGCGGTCCAGATGAAATGGGGATTGGTCCTGTTTTTGCTATTCCAAAATTGTTAGAGAAATACAAATTATCCATAAAAGATATAGACCTATGGGAATTAAACGAAGCATTTGCAGTTCAAGTAGTATATTGTAGAGATGAGCTAGGTATTCCTATGGACAAGTTAAATCTAGATGGTGGTTCAATTGCGATTGGTCATCCTTATGGCATGACAGGTTCAAGACTTGCAGGACATATGATTAGAGAATTAAATAATAGAGATGCACAGTATGGAGTGGTAACAATGTGCGTCGGTGGTGGAATGGGAGCAGCAGGCCTTCTTGAAAGATACCCATCATAAAAAAAATGAAGAATATTTCATCGAGAAATATTTAAAACCTCTTTCAAAAAAAAATGAATCATTCCCCATTCCAAATGGGGACGATTCTTCTATGATTAATTTTAATTCTCTGATAAGTGTTGATTCATTCGTAGAAGGACAGCATTTTCCTAAAGATTTAGATCCTTTTTTTATTGGTTACAGATCTATAGCTGTTGCTGCTAGTGATATTTTAGCTATGGGAGCAAAACCTGAGGGATGTCTATTGTCTATAACGATTAATAAGCCCTCTGATGAATGGTTTAGAGAATTCTCAAATGGTATAAACAAATTTTTAGAACAGCATAAAATGTCATTACTTGGAGGTGATATTACAAAAGGAAATTTAAATATTGGAGTCACAGTAGTAGGAAAAACAAATAATAAAGTTCTTAAAAGAGATGGCGCAAAAGTAAATGAAAATATTTTTATTTCAGGAACATTAGGAAGAGGTTATCTTGGACGATTAGAGTATAGAGAGCTTGACACGAAATTAAATCATTTTTTAATGCCAAAAATTCCTATACATGACATTGATATAATTAGAGAAGTTGCTAGTTCTTGTATTGACGTATCAGATGGCTTTCTAATAGATTTAAAACGTATATTAATCTCATCGAAAGTTGGTGCGGATATCTTTTTAAATGAAAATTTTTGCACAAATGGTAAAGAAGACTTAATTTGTGGAGATGATTATGTTTTGTGTTTTACATCAAATTTAGATGAAAAAGACTTAATAAAAATACTACCAGATGCTCACTATGTAGGAAAGATTACAAAAGAACAAAAACTTGATGTGTTTGATCAAAAAAAGAATAGATTAAATTTCAATAAATTAGGTTGGGATTCATTTATTTAATTTTTTAAGAAATTATCGATTTTTTTCTGAATGCTTTCTTCATCCAATCCATTTTCTCTAAGAATTTCTTTTCTACTTCCATGAGCTGGAAATTCATCTTTTAATCCAATTGATAGTAAATTTCCTTTAAATTTTTGTTTATGTAATTGCTCACCAACAGCGCTACCACATCCGCCAAGTAGAGTATTGTCTTCTAGGGTAATGATAATCTCATGTTGCATAGCGTGTTCTAATGCATCTTGATCAATAGGTTTAATAAATCGCATATCATATAAGGTGTAATCCTTTTTCTCAGCAATTTGATCTATTTGATCTATCAAAACCCCAAAATTTAAAATACAAACAGATTGACCATCTTTTATTTTTTTAGCTTTACCAATTTTAAAACCTTCTACTTCATTAGGTTTCGGTTGAACACCAATTCCAGATCCTCTTGGATATCTTATTGCAGCTGGTCCTTTATGCTCGTAACAAATATTCAAAAGATGCCAAAGCTCATGCTCATTAGATGGGCAAGAAATTATAATATTTGGAATACATCTCATAAAACTAATATCAAAACTTCCTGTATGTGTAGGGCCATCTTCTCCAACAATGCCAGCCCTATCAATTGCAAAAGTAACATCGATATTTTCCAAACATACATCATGTATGAATTGGTCATACCCTCTTTGTAAGAATGTTGAGTAGATTGCCACAACTGGTTTTAAGCCCTCTAAAGATAATCCGGCAGCAAAGGTTACAGAATGTTGCTCTGCAATTGCAACGTCATAAAATCTTTCAGGATATTCTTTTTCAAAGTTTACCATTCCAGAACCCTCTTTCATTGCAGGTGTTATCCCTACAAGCGATTTATCAGTTTCTGCTCTATCGCATAACCAATCGCCAAAAATGTCTTGGAATTTTGGTTTTGAGCTCTTTTTCTCTGGCTCAATCTTTGAAATAGCATGATATTTGATTCTTTCTTCTTCAGCAGGTATAAATCCTGCACCTTTTTTGTGATTATATGAAGTAAATATGGAGAGTCTTTCTCCATCATTCTTTTAATTGTTTTTTGAAGTAATTCAATATCATGACCATCAATTGGACCAATATAATTAATTCCAATATCCTCAAAAAGATTTCCTGGCATTATTGCTGACTTAATTCCATCCTTTAAATTTCTTGAAATATGAAGAGCATAAGGAAGTTTACTTAATACACTTTTACCACTAGATTTAAGTTTTTTATATGATTTTGATGCCCATATTTTGGCAAGATAATCGGAGAGCCCACCTTTATTTTTAGAAATTGACATATCATTATCGTTTAGAATAATTTTTAGATTGTTATCAAGATGACCGGCATGCATCATTGCCTCAAAAGCAATACCTGCTGTCATTGCACCATCACCAATAACAGCAAAAACATTTTTTTTATTATCTTTATTTGAATTAGCCTCATTCATCCCAAGTGCAGCACTTATTGAGGTGCTAGAGTGCCCAACACTCATTGCGTCATAATCTGATTCAGTTATAGATGGAAAGGCGGCAATACCATTTAGCTTTCTCATAAGATGCATTTTATCCTTACGACCAGTCAAAATTTTATGTGGGTATGCTTGATGTCCTGTATCCCAAACAATTTTATCATCAGGAAGATTAAGAATACTGTGAAGAGCAATAGTAAGCTCAATTGCACCCAATCCTGCTCCAAAATGTCCCCCAGACTGACTAACTGAATACAACAAAAATTCTCTTAATTCATCAGCAAGTATACTGAGTTGTTCTAAATTTAACTTTTTTAAGTCCTTTGGAGAGTTTATTACTTTTAAAAATTCAGAAACAGGTTCCTTTGGAGGAAATTTATCAAATTTTTTCATTTAAAATTTTCTTGAAAACAAACTATCAATAAAAGCTGATAGAGGATGGTTATTTAAACAAAGTTTTTTACATATTTCCATTGTGCTTTTTTTGAATTTATCTACTTCAATTATTGTTTTATCAATTCCAAAACATATTGGAATGGTTTTTTTATTATTCTTGAGATCTTTTTTTGCTGTTTTGCCAATTTTCTCTGTAGTCTCTGATAAATCAAGCAAATCATCGATTAATTGAAAGCTTATTCCAATATTTTTAGCTAATTGGTACCAATCTTTAGTTAAATCTCCTTTTAAATAAAATGAGGATAAAATCGAAAATTCTATTAATAATCCTGTTTTTAATCTATTCATTTCTATGATTTCATCAAAACTTGGATTTTTTTTCTCGTATTCAATATCCAAATTTTGACCCAAAACCATTCCCTCAGGACCTATCCTTTTTGCCAGATCGCTAAGTAATTCCTGTTTCTCAGTACTATCCAAATTTTCATCTTCTAGAATTAAATTAAAAGCTAATGTTTGTAGCGCATCACCTGCTAGTACCGCGGTTGATTCATTAAATTTTTTATGAAGAGTTGGTTTTCCTCTTCTTAAATCATCATCATCCATGCAAGGCAGGTCATCATGAACTAAAGAATATGTGTGTATTAATTCAACTGCACAAGCAACGCTTTCAAGACGTGACACTTCTATCCCCAAAAAGTCACCTACTAGAAAGACTAGAGTTGGTCGAATTCTTTTACCAGGGTTAGATAAGGCATAGCTAATGGATTCATCTATTGTATTTTGATTTTTTATTAATTTTTGAAATATCGAATTTAGTCTTTTATCGACAAGTGATTCAAAGTTATCAAGTTCAAGAGCTATTTTCGTCGAAGATTTTTGTATCACCATTTTCAGTAAGCTCTTTAATTTTATTTTCTGCTGTCTCGAGTTCTTTTTGACACACTTTTATTAATGCTACACCTTTCTCAAATTTCTTTAAGGAATCCTCTAAGCTGGGATCATCATCTTCAAGTGTCTTAACAATTTTTTCTAGCTCTTTTATTGATTCTTCAAACTTTGCCATACCTATATTTTAACTTAAATTATATAAAACTATTCGATATAAATTAGTTGCTATAACTACCACGTAAATTCTTTGACCATTTGGTAAATTTTTCAAGGATCATAAGAAGGGCAGGGGTTGCTATAAGTGTAATTACCGTACTAAATCCTAATCCCCAACAAATGCTGATTCCAAATGCTTGGTACCATTTTACAGTTGAAGTTCCCTCATATACTGTTTGATTAAGTAAGTCGATGCTATATCCAGAAGCAAGGAAAATAAGACCAAATATTGTAGTAATTGTTGTAAGAAGAACAGGCCGCAATCTGCTCATGCAAGTTTCTGTGATTAGCTCTTCGATGTTTTTATCAGGAAAGTCTGTTTTTAGCCGATTATATGTATCTATTAAAACAATGTTGTTATTTACAACAATCCCGGCAAGACCTACTATTGCTGTTCCGGTCATAATAGTTGAAGGCTCAACCTGTGAAATAGTAAGTCCCAAGAAGACACCAGAAGTTGAAAAAATCACAGACATCAAAATAATTATAGGTTGGGATATGCTATTAAATTGAGTCACTAAAATAATAAACATCAAAAATAACGCTCCAACCATTGCTAAAAGGAGAAAGTTTGTAGCCTCATCACCTTGTTGAGTTAAACCACCAAATCTAACTTCCATTCTAGAATCCTCAAAATCGTTATCCTTCATCCATTGTTTAATTTTTGATATCTCATCATAGAGGTTATATCCAGGTTTATTTATTCCACTTATCTCGTGGTAATATTTCCCATCAATTTTATTCAAGGATGTTGCATTCTGTCTTGCATCAACCTTAACAAAACTTGAAACAGGAACAGCTCCATTTCTTGTATTTACTGAAATTTGATCCAAACTTGATAGAGTTCTTTGATCTGCAGGAAATCTTGCCCTAATTTCAATTTCTTCGCGTGAGTCATCTGGTCGATATTCTCCTAATAATATTCCATTTGTAACCATTTGAACTGCAGAGCCAATTTCAAATAAATTTATTCCAGCTTGATATGCACGCTCCTTATCAACATCTAACTTCCATTCGATTTTATATTTTGGAGTTGTATCTGATAGGCCAGTTAAACCATCAATGTTATTTTCAATATAGTCTCTCAACTCAAGAGTCTTTTTGTCTATTAAGCCCCTATTTTCACTAAGAAGTCTTATTTCAACTGGTGCTGTAAATTGCCCAGGCCCTTCTTGAACTTCTCTAACAGTCACCTTGTAACCTGCATTATCATCAAACTGATTTCTAATGTTGTCTAAAACTTCGAAACCACTTATGTCTAATGTTTTGGGATCTTCAACAAGAATATATCCTCTTGCGACACCGGAGCCTCCACCCCAGTCAGAATTTGAAACTGTCATTAGAACATCATCAACTCCTTTGAGACCTATAATTTTATCCTCAACCTCTAAAGCCATGTTTTTTGCCTCATAAGGAGAAATATTGCCTCTCGCCTGAATATTGACATTAATTATCCAAGGATCAACACTTGGAAAGTAAACAAAACTTTTTCCATAATTTCCTACTATTCCTAAGGGAATCACCAACAGCACAAAGAAAAACGTATATGCAATTGTTTCAAGTGGATTTTTAAGAGAAAAGTTAATTGCTTTTTTATATATTCTTTTAAGAAATGTATCGTCATTATCATTTGATTCATCTTTTTGTCCTTTTCTTCTACCAAATAATGAACCAATAACAGGTGCAAATATTAATGCATAAGCTAAAGAGGCCATCAGAACAACAAAAACAGTTATTGGCAAATATCTCATAAATTTACCAGACATACCTGGCCAAACCATTAATGGTGTAAATGCAGCAACTGTTGTAAGAACAGAAGCCACAACCGGGGTAAACATTCTTTGAGCAGAATTTTTGTAGGCTTCTAATCGGTTCTGGCCTTTATCAATAAGTTTATCTGCGTACTCGACAATAACTATTCCACCATCTATTAACATGCCAAGACCTAACAGCATTCCAAACATCACTAGGAAATTAAATTCATAGCCAAGGACGTAATAAAGGATTCCAAAAGTTACAAGGAAAGAAAAAGGAATTGCAATACCTACTATAATTCCATTTCTTAAACCTAGAGTAGCAACTACAAGAAC
>CACEYZ010000010.1 GCA_902563885.1 uncultured SAR86 cluster bacterium
AGAGTACGAAATATTTTCAGGTTATTGGCGGGCCAGCTCCATATATAGAGGAACTTATCATAGAAGGGTGTCATGCTTCATCGCAAATGATCTCAGCTGATATAAATAATGATACTTTTTGGGATGTCTTAATTGGTTCGAGCGATTCTTTGAGTTCAGATAGAACACATCAACTTTGTATTCTATCTGGTGCTGAGCTTGTTGGACTTTCAAAAAATAGTGAGCTAATTACAAACGAAACAAATTTTGATTTAAATAGTACAAAAATTAGATTGATGGGCAAAATTGACAGGAATGCTGATGCAGTTCCTGATTTCTATATTCTTGGTGATACGTCCGAATACTGGATTGTTGCTGGTGCTACAGACGGTGCAAGCTTCGAAGCAGTAGAATATGACAATACAAATGTTAAGGACTTTACGCTTAGCTCTCTAACGGTATTCGATTTTGATAATAATGCTAACCAAGATTTAGTGCTTTCTGGATATGATGCTAATAATCTAGGTGTTTTTGTTACTGTTCCAAGAACAAGTGGTTTAAGTAGTTGGGATGGCGCAACAGTATATCAAAATCAAATTCTTGCGAAAGAGATAACTACAATCAATTTTGATAATGATGTGAACCCAGATATGTTTGTGATTGGAGACGAACAGCCATTGGATTTATTTAATCTTTCGAATACGAATACACTTGCACATTTTGAAACAGGAGAGGTAAATATCTTCGATAACAGAACTGATGTAAGTTTTACAAGAATTGGTAGTTCAAATATAAATAAAAACCTTCTAATAGCAGATTATGATCAAGATCTCGATGGTGGCGATATTATTCTTACCTTTAATAACTTTGGTGCCAATTCTGCAAACTTTATTATCCTTGAAAAACAACAATCTCAAGATGATGAGGGAAATACAGTTTTCGAATTTAAAGCCTTTGATGATTTAGAACTGGGAATTGAAAATCTACCATTTCAAAATCAACAGAGTGTTTTTATAGATCTTGATATTGATTCTGATTTAGATGTTGTCTTTATGAAAACTTCAGAAGAGAGCGAGGATAATAAATTAGAGTTATTTCTAAAGATAAATTCTTCTAATTGAACTACTTTATTCCGTGTGATCTTGAATTTAGAATCGGAGATAAAAGAAGTAACACAAAAGCAACTCCAACGGCCATTAGACCAACATTTGTATAAACATCTATAAAGGATTGTTTTTGCACTAGATCGTACACGTCTGCTGAAGCACCTGAATCGTCTGTTGCCGTTGCTTTAGCAATTTCACCTGCAACAAAATTTCCCGCAGCAGAAGCAAAAAACCACATACCCATCATGAATCCGACAATTCTTTGTGGGGAAAGTTTAGTTACTGATGATAGGCCAACAGGTGATAGGCATAATTCTCCAAGTGTGTGCAGCAAATAAATTAAAACTATCCAAATAATTCCAGTTTGCAATCCGTCTGAAGATTCCATTCCATATACCAGCGCAAGAAAACCTAATCCAACAAAAAAGATTCCTATGGAGAATTTAACTGGTGTTGAGGGCTCAATATTTCTTTTCGCAAGTGCAATCCATAAAAATGCAAAAAGAGGAGCTATTGTGAAGATAAAACCAGCATTAAGAGATTGGAACATTGAGGCTGGAACTTCCCAACCAAAAATTACTCTATCAACGCCCCTATCTGTAAGAATATTTAGTGAGGAGCCAGCTTGTTCAAAAAGAGCCCAAAATATCAAAGAGAAAAATATCAATATGCCCACCACAATCAGTCTATCTCTCTCTTCTTGTTCGCATCTAAATAATGCATAAAGCAACCAAGCACCTATGAAAAGTGCACCAAATCCTCCTAACAATGTACCTACAATTGCAGAGTTCTGAACTAAAAACCAAGTCACAAAGACCATAGCTACCCCAGCAATATATGCCCAAATTTCATATGTTCCTGCAGGAAGGCCGACTAAATAAAAAGTTTCTCTATATTTATTTGTTGGTGGTTCTGCTAGGCCAGCAAGATATTTCTGTCCCCAAAGAAATATAATTAAACCAAAAAGCATTCCAATACCAGCAGCACCAAAACCGTAAGCCCATCCTATTTCTTCACCTAAATAACCACACAAAAGAGTAGCTGTAAAAGCACCAATATTTATTCCCATGTAAAAAATTGTAAAGCCAGAATCTCTCCTAGAATCTCCCTCCTCATACAAGGCACCGACCATTGTTGAAATATTAGGTTTCAGATAACCAACACCCGAAACTATTAAAGCTAAAGACAAATAAAATATTTGCTCACTGTTTTCAATGGCCATGCCTAAATGGCCAAACACTAAAAGTATCGCACCAAAAGTTACAGCTTTTTTTGAACCTAAAATTTGATCAGCCAGCATACCTCCAAGCACTGGAGTAATGTAAACCAAACTTGTGTAAGCACCATAAATTAAGTAACTAGTTGCATCAGTAAACTCCCAATGTTTTGTGAGGTAAAGAATAAGTAGTGCACGCATTCCATAGTAAGAAAAACGCTCCCACATTTCTGTCAGAAAACATATAAAAAGACCTTTTGGATGACCTAAAAAAGTACCTGTATTTTGCAGAGCTTGATTCATAAGTTATGATTGCCTACGTTAACATAAAATGAATAAAAACTTTACCAAAGCCAGCCTTTTTTCAAGACTAATGTCATTTACCTATGATTCATTTCTAGTTGTTTCTTTTTGGTTTTTAAATGCATTTTTAGTTTTATTTATCTTCAGACTTTTCTCAGGAAATGATGATTATGCAAATACTCCTTTGGGAATTTTAGTAATACTTGCAACTACAATTTTTTATTACGTTTATTTTTGGTCAAATGGTAGAACTACACTAGGAATGGCAACCTGGAATCACTATTTAGAAAAAGATAGCGGAACTCCTCTTTCAATGTTTGATTCTTTAAAGAGGTTTTCGTTATCTTTCTTAACAATTCCAATTAATTTCATTTGGATTCTTTTTGATAAGGATAAAAAATGTCTTGCTGATAGAATTTTACAAATTCGATTAGTTAAAAAAATATCTTCTTCTTAGTAGTATATAAACTGGAATAAGTAAAATTGGAAAGGCTTGAATTAGGTATGGCAAAGAAAAAACATCAATCGAATCTACGATCATTTTTTCAATGAACGAATAAAATAAACAAGCACCAAAACCGTAAACAAAAATTCTATTTGCATTTAAAGCCTTATTAAATGAAAAAAGAATTTCTAAACCTATCAAGAAAATAAAAAAATAAGAAATAAAATTAAGACTACGCCTCAATAGTTCAGTTTTAACCACTAGGTTAAAATTTTCAAATGCAGTATTAGTACTTGCATATAATTCAGAAAAGGTAAGATATTTAAAGTTTGTATTAAAATTTAAATTTTTAAAATTTTCAGTTTCTTGACTATCATTTTCAACAGAACCATCAGTACTAAATTTTACGTGGACTTTCTCTGAAATTATTTGAAATCCATTTTGAATATCTCCCTTAATTTCAATAACTGTAGGAGGCTCTTTGCTACTTGACTCAACTTTAGACTTTCGAAATTCAAATGCATCTTTAGTTAAATCTGGTACTAGAAATTCAAATGTTGAAAAATTTATCAAGGCTAAAGGAAAAAATAGTAACAAAGCTAAATTAAATTTTTTTAGTCCTGCTTGCCTCAAAACATTAATTGACCTGAGAAACCTTTGATCTATGAAAGTTGCCAATAATCCTACGACTATGCATAAATATAAAAACTCTCTTGTTCTAAATGGTTGGCTCATGAATACAAAAACGAGGGCATCGCTAAAAGTATATGAACTGCTAATATCCTCTATTTGGGAAAAAAAGTTAAAAGATATATCTATCAAACTGATTATTAAAGTAACTCCTAAAACTGAAATAAGTGCTTTGAAAAAAATGTATCTATAAACCTTCATAACCTAGAAACCTTTTTGTTCTTTTGAAAAATAATGATGAAAGCAATAATAAATAGACAATATGAACTGTGAAATAATCAAAAAATACCGCAATAAGTGATTTGGAAAAGGCACCCAAAGAAGACAAAACAAACATCAAGTATAAAATATTTATTAGAGCTAATATCAAATAACATTTTTCTCTGCCCAAAAAATTACTAAAAGTTGAAAAAATAAGGGAAAAAATTGCAGAAAATAAGCAAAAGATGGGAATTGTTAATCTGCTAAGTAATTCACTCAAATTCTCTGGATTAATGTTTCTAAATAGATCAATAAAGCTTATATAATTCTCACTCTTTGCAGTTTGGAGAGGTACATTTGCTTTGTTAAAGCGTGAAATTGCTTTATTTTCACTATCATAAAGAAATCCATTTTCTAGTACTAGGTTTTGTTGATCGACATAACCAGATTGGCCATACATAAATTTTTCAACTTCATCGGAATTTATAAAAATAAGATCTTCATATCCGTTTTCAGATTTAGTTCCAAACACATTAAATTTATTTTTCTGAATTTGTACAAGTCCTTTAGGTTCTGCAATTTTTGCAGCAAAATTGTTGTCTACATCTATTAATTTCTGTCCTTCATTTTTAGCGTATGGAGAAAGCCAAAGACTGAGAAAAAGTGAAAAAGAAAAAATACTCAATAGAAGAAGTTTTTGACCATATAAAAGCTTGCCAACTGAAAAAGAACTTGCTTCTAAAACGGCATATCTACTTTTATAAATTGGTGTCAGCACAAAACCTATACCTAAAAATACACTGATGGGAAAAATAATACTTAATAATTCAGGTGAAAATAATGCTAGAACAATGAAGATAATTTCTGAAGACATCTTCCCTACTTGAGCTTGCCCCAAGAAAATATTGAACCGCGAAAATAAAACTAATCCAAAAAGTACTAGAGAAATCCAGCAAATGTTTACTATAATTTCATTACGGATGTAGCGTGAAATAATCACCTCTTAAGAATATCAAAAAGGAGAAAAAATGAAATTCTATAAAGCATTAGACAGCGTTAAGCTAAAAAAGTATTCAGAAGTTGATAAAAAGCAATTTGCATTATCATTCTTTTCAAAAAGTGGATTTAAAAGTTCTGAATTATTTGACAAAGAACTTAAGAAAAAAGTTTCAAACTTTTTTGCAGATGAAAAAAGATCATCGCTTTTTTTGAGCAAAGAACTAACAGGGTTAAAAGGAGATTTTTTAGTATTAAGAGATTTCAATAAAAACAAGTCTGAGTACAAAAAATACGCTTGGATGAAGGGCCTATTTGCAAATTTAGATAAATATGCCGTAAAGAATGCTGTAATTTATGCTGATACAAGTCACCTTTTTAAAGATGATAATTTCCTTTTTGACTTAGCTAAAACTGCTGAAAAAACGAGCTATAGGTACACAGATACAAATCCGAATACCAAAAAGGAATTGATTCTGAAAAATGTTTCGTTAGCCGTAGAAAATGCTAGTGCAGCACAAAAGAAAGTTGTTGAACTTGGATATAATGTAGGATCTGGAGCTAATACTGCAAGAAACTTAGGAGATAGACCAGCAAATCATGCAACTCCTTCTTACATTGCAAATGCCGTAAAGGGTCTAGCTAAAGATATCGGTGGTTTTTCAGTTGAAATATTAGAAGAAAAAGATATGAAAAAACTCGGCATGGGCTGTTTACTGTCAGTTTCAAGAGGAAGTATTGAACCAGCTAAGTTAGTAACTATGCAGTACAAAGGTGGTAAAAAGGGAGCCAAGCCAATTGTTTTAGTAGGGAAAGGTGTAACTTTTGATACAGGGGGCATCAGTTTAAAACCACCGCAAAAAATGGATGAAATGAAATGGGATATGTCTGGTGCAGGATCTGTAATAGGAACAATGTGTGCAGTTGCTAAATCAAAACTTCCAGTAAATTTGGTCTGTACAGTTGCACTTTCAGAGAATATGCCAGGAAGTAAAGCTACAAAACCTGGTGATGTTGTAACAAGCATGTCAGGACAAACTGTTGAGATCCTTAATACCGATGCTGAAGGCAGACTAGTACTTTCTGATGCTTTAACCTACGTTGGAAAATATGATCCTAAAGTTGTTATTAATACTGCAACCCTTACTGGTGCGGTAGTTGTAGCATTGGGCTCAGTCGCTGCTGGTGTTATGGGTAATGATCAAAAGCTAGTTGATGAGATACTTGAAGCTGGACAAACAACTGGCGAAAAGGCTTGGCAATTACCTATGTGGGATGAGTATCAAACATATTTAGATTCAAACTTTGCTGATATTGCTAATATCGCTCCAGGAAGAGCAGCTGGAACAATCGAAGGAGCATGTTTCTTATCTAGATTTACAAAAGATTATAGATGGGCTCATATTGATATAGCAGGTGTAGCTGATATTGGAGAAGGAAAAGCTAAAGGCTCAACAGGTGTTCCTGTAGGCTTACTGTTTGAGTACGTAAAAAGTAATTTTTAATGCAGGCAACCTTTTTTTCAGGTTTTTCAGATAAATCTGAAGCACTTGATTTTATGTTGGAAAAGATTCAATCGAATTTTCAGATAGGAAATAAAGTTTTTTTAAATCTCGATAATGATTTATTAACTAAATTTGAAGATTTAAAAAGAAAAAAATTTCATGAGACTAATAATCTTGAATTTCTCTATAACAAAAATGTTCAAGTGAATGGAGAGATTGGAGATAAGTCATTTGACGAGGCGCATGTATTAAGTTCAGAAATTAATTTAAGTGAAGAGAATTTTCTTTCAGCTTTTATTTATACCACTAAAGCTGATAATAATATTCTTAAAACTTCTAGAGAGCTTTATTCAAAACTTCAAAAGGCTAATATAGACGTTAAGCACGAGAAAATTTAGTGGAAGCGAAGTATTATCCCTTAGAGATTGAAGAAAAATGGTCTAAGATTTGGTCAGAGAGAACACTACAGAAAACCAATCATAAAAATAGCTTTTCACAAGTCATACCACCGCCGAATGTAACAGGTACATTGCATATGGGACATAGTTTTCAGTATGCCATCATGGATTTCTATACTAGATATCATCATATGCAGGGAACAAATTCATATTGGCAAGTAGGGTCAGACCATGCTGGTATTGCAACCCAAATGGTTGTTGAAAATAATTTAGCAAATGAAGGAAAAACTAAAATTGATTTAGGCCGAGAAAAGTTTTTAGAGGAAATTTGGAACTGGAAAGATTATTCAGAAGATAAAATTACTTCTCAAATAAAGCGGCTTGGCTGCACTGTTGAGTGGGATAAATACAGATTTACATTCGATGATGAATTTTGTGAAACGGTAAACAAGGCTTTTGTAGAATTATATAGATCTGGAAAGATATATAGAGGATATAGGCTTGTAAACTGGGATCCAATTCTTAAGACTGCAGTTTCTGATCTTGAAGTCGTAAGGCAAGAAAAAGAGGGTGTAATTTGGCATATTGATTATCCTATTCTTGATTCCTCAGAAAAAGTAACCGTTGCCACAACAAGACCAGAAACAATGTTCGGTGATATGGCTGTTGCTGTGAATCCCAAAGACAAGCGTTATCAAAAGTTCATTGGAAAGTATGTTGAGCTTCCTTTAGTTGGCAGAAAAATCCCAATTCTTGGTGATGATTATGTTGATATGGAGTTTGGAACCGGTTGTCTAAAAATTACACCTGGACATGATTTTAATGATTATGAGATCGGAAAAAAATATGCTCTCCATCAGGTATCTGATACTGTTGAGATTTCAAAAGACACTGAAAAATTTGAACCAATAAATATATTTAC
This sequence comes from uncultured SAR86 cluster bacterium, assembly GCA_902563885.1. Lineage (GTDB taxonomy): Bacteria > Pseudomonadota > Gammaproteobacteria > Magnimaribacterales > TMED112 > TMED112. Next base: position 7,762 of record CACEYZ010000010.1, read on the forward strand.
TGATGAAGCATTTACAAATACCGAAGTGCCTAAAGATTTTGCTAATCTGGATAGATTTAAGGTAAGGAAAGTTGTTTTAGAAAAGCTTAAAGAACAAAACCTCCTGGCAAAAGAAGAAAAGCACATGATTAGTGTGCCGCGTGGCGAAAGATCAAATATGGTTATTGAACCTAGATTGAGTTTTCAATGGTACGTAAAAACTAAAGAGATGGCTGCTAAAGCAAATGAAGCCGTTAATAAAAAAGAAGTGGTTTTCCATCCTGAAAATTGGATTAAAACATACTTCAATTGGATGAATAATATTCAAGATTGGTGCATAAGCAGACAAATTTGGTGGGGACATAGAATACCTGCATGGCATGATGATGAAGGTAATGTTTATGTTGGTTATGATGAGAAAGAGCTTAGAGAATTTTATAAACTTGATGATAGAAAGCTTACTCAGGATGAGGATGTCTTAGATACTTGGTTTTCATCGTCACTATGGCCTTTTGGCTCTCTGGGTTGGCCACAAGAAACATCAACTTTTAAAACTCACTTTCCTACATCTTTATTGGTTACTGGTTTTGACATTATCTTTTTTTGGGTAGCAAGAATGATGATGATGAGTTTAGAGTTTACAGGTCAAATTCCATTTAAAAACGTTTATGTAACTGGATTAATAAGAGACGAAAATGGCCAAAAAATGTCAAAGTCAAAGGGAAATATTATTGATCCCCTTGATTTAATTTATGGTATTGAGCTAGATGATTTGCTCAAAAAAAGAACTACTAATTTAATGCAAGAGGGTCTGGCTGAAAAGATTGAAAGAAAAACTCGAAAACAATTTCCAAACGGTATTGAATCGTATGGTAGCGATGCTGTTCGCATGACTTTCTTCTCTTTAGCAACTCATACGAGAGATATAAGTTTTGAATTAGGAAGGCTAAAAGGATATAGAAATTTTTGCAATAAAATTTGGAATGCAGCTAGATTTATTAACAATTATCCAAAAGAACAGGATAAATTTAAGGCTAAAACTGAGGCAGATAAATGGATTGAGAAAGAATTTAATGAAGTAAGCAAACAAATCACAAAAAATATTGAAGAATATCGTTTAGATTTTGCTATGAATGAAGTTTATGAATTTTTTTGGGGAAAGTTTTGTGACAAATATATTGAAGACTGTAAGGCATCAGGAGAAACATCGAACCTTCATCCGATGCTAAAAAAAATATTAGTTTTAATGCATCCATTTGCTCCTTTTATAACTGAGGAGGTAAACGAATTAATATTTAATGATGGATCTTTAATGGATTGACCCTAAATATAAGATATGTCAAAAGTTGTTTTAATTGGGTCTAGCTCTGCGATTGCAAAATCTCTTCAGGAGATTTCTAATAGAGATTTTATTTGCTTTTCACGAGAGAATAATAATCTTGATATTCATGGTGACCTTTCTGAATTAGATGATATAGGAAGTATCAACGGTCTAGTCTATTTTCCAGGATCTATAAATTTAAAGCCGTTTACAATGCTGAAAGATCAAGATTTTCAATCAGATCTAGAAATTAACTTTTTAGGAGCTGTCAAAGTAGTAAGAAAATTAATCGGAAAATTAAAGGAAGCTGATGGATCCTCAGTTGTCTTTATATCAACAGTAGCTGCTAGTATTGGATTGCCTTTTCATGCAAGCGTATCACCAGCTAAATCAGCTCTTGAAGCCTTTTCAAGATCTATGGCTGCAGAGTATGCTGGTGCAAAAATATCCTTTAATATTGTTGCGCCCTCTTTAGCTAATACGCCTATGGCTACAAATCTTCTTAAGACTGAAAGACTAGTTGAGGCTAGCAAAGAAAGAAATCCGATGAAACAAATAGGTTCTCCAGAACAAATTGCAAAATCAATAGATTTTTTGCTTGAAGCTCATAAAAACTGGATGACCGGACAAGTTATTCCTGTCGATGGTGGCATGGTTAACTTGAAGTAAAATGCCCTGCAATCTTTTTCTCTAAATCCTTAAGGAGATCAAATCTTGTAATGGCCTTCTCCAACTGTTCTGATGACATACCTGTCAATAAAAATTTCTTTGCACTAAGTTGGTGCTGAATGGATTTAATTTTTTCGTAAACTTCGGCAAGTTCCATTTGCTTTTTATTATTTTCTTGTCTTAATTCGTGCTCTAATCTTTTCAGCACAAAGGAAGAGGAATAAGGTCGCCCTTCATAATTTAGTACTTCACTAGACTTGATGCTATCACCGAGCTCAATCCTTAATTTTCTGTATTCTTTATTTATAGCATTAAATGGAGTTTGAAAATCTAACCTTGCATTTGCTAGAAAATTTTGTAATTCACTAGGATTAAAATTTTTTGTCCATTCTTCTTCTAACATGTCAGAGCATATTGAAATAAGTCCATCTAGTTCATCTATCTTCTTACTTTTTTCTTTAGATTTCGGAAAGTTTGTATATTTAAGTAATTGAAATTCTAATCTGTCTTTTCCAAGCTTTTCGTTTAATTCATCTAATAAATCTACCCAATAAATATCTTTGGTTTCTTTAAGAAAAGATGTAATGTGAAATAAATCTTCAACATCCAGCAATTGGGGTTCAATAAGTGCTAGATATAAAGATCTTATCGCAGGAATTTGATGATAAGTAAGACTTGCCAATCCTAGTGCAAAAGGTCCTTCTTGAGTAACAACATACTTATTAAGATAACTTCTAATAATTAAAACATCATCGCTAGTCTCCGTATACGCTAGAGGAATAGTGAGGTCATCTATATTTTTTGATCCTAAAGAAAAGTTTGTAAACTTTTTAATTACATTTGCTATGGAAATATTTTTTTTATATTTAACTTTCAGAGCTTTTGATGCTAACGATAATTTCCAATATTGAAAATCATTAATTGTAACTGCAGAACCGAACTTATGAATTAATGCTGTTTTTTTTAATTCACCTGTTTTAAAAGCAACAGAATTTGCAAATTCAGGATCTGTAATTCTTTTTATAGTTGATTCCTCAACTATTAATGACTTTTCGTCTAAATCCGTGAACCAATTAAGTTCTAAAGTTTTTGAACTGTCATGTGGATCCGGGGTTTTAGTAGTTATTTCTCTAAATTTTGATGTTTGAAAGTCCATATAAGGGGTATTTAAGCACGAAAATGAAAAAAAACATACAGTTTTTGATTATATTTACAGCTTTTTGCTTGAATTGTGATAATATAACCGTATAAATATATTTTACAGCTATATTTATATAGCCTTTATTAATACTTTTGGGGAACTTCAACCAATAACCATGCTCTTAGGAGGAGCTATAAATGAAGTTAGCAAGAAGGTTTTTTTCACTCCTTATCCTCCTCTTGCTAGAATGGAGTCAGGTATGATGGATTATATAAAACTAAGTCTATCTCCTTGTTGTCATACCTGACTATTCGTTCTTATAAATTAAATAATTTTATGACTATAATTGAAGCTAAGGATCGTTTTAAAAAAGCTACTTCCATGATTAAGATAAGTAGAACAAGTGTTGAACAAAATATTAAATGCCCTCGTTGTTTTGTTTTAGATAAAAAACATAAAATCAAACCTTTCTCTTTGCCTTTCACATTGAATATTGCGGTTGATGAACTGTGTAAAAATGAATTTGATTATTACAGAGCAAAGGCTGAACCACATCCTCTTTTTATTGAGCATGGCATTGATGCAGTCCCATTCGCTCACGAGCAACTTGATGACTGGCGGGATTGGCGTAAGGGCATCAGGACTATTGATGAAGAGAATGGTATAAACTTTGGCGGCGCAATAGACGATGTTTGGCAAAAATCAACAGGTGAACTAATTGTTGCAGATGTTAAAGCAACAGCAAAAAAAGTATTTGATTGGGAAAAAACTTGTGCAGAATACGATTATCCTAAAAGCTATCAAAGACAGCTTGAAATGTATCAATATTTATTAAAGAAAAATGGTTTTGAGGTTGCTCCAGAGGCCTACCTTGTTTATTACAATGGCCGAAAAAATGAGCCAATGTTCAATCAAGAAATAAAATTTGATCTTCACCTTATTAAAGTTGATTGTGACTATAGCTGGGTTGACCAAGCAATTTTAGATACAAAGAAAAGTCTAGAGGGTCCTATGCCCAAATCAACACCAACCTGTGAAAACTGTAATTATTTAAAAGCACGCTGGAATCTGTCTCAGCAGAATATGGAGGATGCATAATGGAATTAAATGAATATTCTGATCGTCTTAGATCCTCCTCTAACGAGATAATGTATCGACTTATTGAATTGATTGAAAATAACCAAACTGAATTAATTTGTATGCTTTTATTAGAGACCAATGTTGAGCTTAATGCTTTTAAAAAACTTGCTTCTACCAGGAAAAAATTACCTGAAAAATTTTCGGTCACAATGGAAGATGTAATTTGTGCCCATGATGAAATTATTCAGAGACTTGATAGCTTACCTGATAAAAAGAAGCACTGAATGAAAATGACAGAAACTGATTTAGAAAAATTAGAATTAAAATATTTAAACAAATATTATTATTTTTTAAAATTCGCTATTGACGAAATTCTTGAAGGTCTAAAAACTAAAGATAAAATTAGCAATGACTGGAAAGGTTTATGGGGCACTAAAATTAGTTCCTATTCTACTGGAGCAGAAAGAGTAATTTACTCACTATTAAATGGAAAAGGTATAGGCATTCCTAATTCTTCACCTGTTGGTAGCGATCTTTTCTTTGAGGTTAAGGATGCTTTCATACATATTGACCTTAAAACAGTAGGTACAAAAAATATTGGTGATTTCGATATGAGCATTTTTATTGGTACAAATCAGAACTCATATAAACATCACATGCTTGTGTATGAAAATACAAAAAATGAGTTAAAGAGAGAATATATTCCTCATCTACCAGCGATCTATAACAAAAAAAATAAGAAGAAAGCAAAACCCTGCCTTTCATACTTTATAACTATGTTGTATGACAGCAATACCGCGGAAACATTAGTAGTTAACATAATGTGTATGCCGAATGGCGAGTTAAATAAAGTTTATAGGCACGAGCCATTAAAAGCAGGAAAAAATTTAGACAAAACAAGATTCAATTTTTCAAGAGTTGATAACTTTAGACTTATTGAGGGAGAAAAAAGAATTAAAGTAGTCTTTTTTAAAAAAGGAATTCATTCAAAATTTAATTCTTTGTCATATCAATACGACTTATATAAAAATATACAGTAAAAAATTCATGTGGCGAAATGGCTCCGCCATATCATCCTATGATGGCCTGAATCTTTTCTTCTTTTCATAGAACCTTATATTGATGTTATTTAACCTCATATGTGACTTTTTAAACCACGTGCTATTTGGTATGCCAAGTCAACTGCTACCGCATTTCCTATTTGTTTGTACATGCTCCCTATAGCACCATGAAATATAAAGTCATCAGGGAAGGTTTGAAGAATTGCACACTCTCTAACACTTAATCTTCTCTTTTTATTTGGATGAATCTCTGGACCCGTCGCCGTAAGTGTATCGCTTGGCTCTTCCCAATTACTTATTCTTAAAGACTGCTCATAAACAATTGTCTTTTCTTCTAATTCAGTAACTTGTTTATCAAATTTATTATCAAATTTAAGCAATTTTTTGAGTTCTCTCCAGTCATCAGGATTGGGGATTGAGCCAGAATTATTATCTTTTCTAAACCAATGCCCAGCAGTATGTGCATAACCAAAATGGTCATCTATTTTTTTTGTTGACCACCCGCTATCTTTTCTCCACTTTTTAAGATAATCACAAATGTCAAATTGATTTACATCATGCTTCCTTCCCCAAAACTTATCACTCACATTCATACGTGCAACATGATTGTAAATGGTGATATTTTTATGTCTAAATGGTTTATCTCTTGTTCTAACATTTGCCAAATGACCAATTGCACTTTTAGTTGAAACATAAGGTTCTAATTTAGGATTAAATAGATCGTTTTTAAGTCCATGCGTAACTTTTGGGAATGGATTTTCTTTGCCGATTCTGTTACCAATAATAAAAACTCTTTGTCTATGTTGCGGAACACCATAATCACTCGCTGTTAATAGCCTATAATCAACTTTATAACCAATATCTTCGAAGTCAGATAAGATCAAGTTCATAACTTTTCCTTTATCAAGCGAAAGAATTCCTTTGACATTTTCTGCTACAAAAAATTTTGGTCTCTTATCCTTAATTATTCTGAGCATTTCAAGATATAGAAAATTTCTTTCATCTTTAACACTTCTTTTAATATTCGCAACTGAAAATCCTTGACACGGAAAGCCACCAAGCAAAACATCAAATCCTGAGGGTATCTCTGAACTCTTTATTTTAGTTATATCGCCTAGGACAATGTGCTTACCAATATTTTCTTCGTAGGTTTTTACAGAGTCTTTATCAAAATCATTAGCCCAAATAATTTCAAAACCAGCTTTTTTAAAGCCTAAATCAAGACCACCACATCCTGCAAAAAGACCGACAACAGTAGGTTTACTCATTCCTCAACATTTCAATATGAGGAATATTATCCTCCATATATTCCTCGCTGCACGTTTTAAAACCAAATTTTGAATAATAATTTTCTAAATAACTCTGTGCAGAGATTCTTACAGGACCAAGCTTCTCTTTTTGCACAAGATCAATAGACTTTTTTATAAGAGCTTCTGATAGGCCTTTTTTACGCTCAGCTTCTTTTGTAACAATCCTTCCAAAAGACACTTCTTCAAATCTTGTCTTTGCTGGATTGATTCGCAGATAACTTACTATTTCCCCTAATTTCTCAATCCATAAGTGTATGCCAACCTCATCAAGACCGTCTAAATCCTGATAAGGACAGTCTTGCTCAACAACAAAAACCTCAATCCTTAGCTGCATAATTTTATAAAGTTCTAGCTTGTCTAAATCATGAAACTTTTTTATGATTACGGACTCTAATAAAGAAGACATTAAGGAATTATGAAAGAAAGTTTCTACGATTTCAAAGCAAAAGACATTCTCGGCAACGAAGTGTCAATGAACAACTTTAAAGATAAGGTTGTTTTGATTGTAAATGTTGCCAGTGCTTGTTACTTTACGCCGCAGTACAAAGGCATGGAAAAGCTTTATAAATCATTTAAAACTAAAGGTTTTGAAGTATTAGGTTTTCCTTGTAATCAGTTTGCTGAAGAAGAAAAAGGTACAAATGAGGAAATTTTGAACTTTTGTACATCACATTTTGATGTCTCATTTCCTATGTTTGAAAAAATTGAAGTTAATGGTGCTAACGCCCACCCACTTTTTAAATTTTTGAAAAAAACTGTGAAAGGTTTTTTAGGGAGTGAATCTATTAAATGGAATTTCTCAAAATTTCTTGTTGATCAGTCGGGCAATGTTATAAAAAGATATGGCAGTATGGATGCACCTGAATCAATCGAAGCAGATATTACCAAACTATTAGCTAAGAGCTAAAGACATCAATAAAGCAGACTCTCTACCAGAATCCTTTTTATAATATCCCTCTCGATGACCTACTTTTTTAAAGTTTAATTTTTCATAGAAACTGATTGCTACTTTATTAGATTCTCTCACTTCAAGAAATATTTCTTTAAGGCCGAAAATTTTTGCTCTTCCAATTAAAACCTCAATTACATAAGTGCCTAACCCTTGATTTCTAAACCCCTCAATAACTGAAATATTTTGTAGATGGCACTCATCAAGAACTTTCGAAGCAATGCAGAAGGCTATTATCTTGTTTTCATCTTTAATGACAAAACTCATGGTCCGAACTTCTAAGACTTGTTTAAATGTATCGATTTTCCATGGAGTTGGGTTTGAATTACTTTCTATTGAAAAAACCTCATTAAGATGAGGTTCTGAAAAATTTTCTATTATTAGGTTATTCGCCAGTAAATTTTGCTTTTCTTTTTTCAACAAACGCAGCAACACCCTCAAGATTATCTTTACTACCGACAAGATCATCTTGGAGTTTAGCCTCTTCTTTTAATTGATCATAATAGGACCTAGTGAAGCTCTCTCTCATCAGTTGTTTTGTTCGCATTAAAGCTACTGGAGCAAAATCTGCGTAAACTTTTGCCATTTCAATTGCATCGTCTAATACTTTTCCATCGGCAGAGATTTCTGCACACATGCCTAAGTTCTTACATTCTTCAGCAGATACTCTTTGAGCCTCAGAAGCCATTCTGAAGGCTCTTTGATAGCCAACAATTCTTGGAAGAAGCCATGTTGAACCTCCATCTGGAATGAGTCCAATTTTTGAAAAACCTATTTGAAAGAAGCTTGATTGACCCATTAAAACAATATCTGAACTCATGTAATACGCACATCCAATACCTGCACAAGGTCCTTCAACTGCCGCAATAACTACTTTATCCATTTCAATGAGATTATTTAGTCCAATGTGGTAACCCTCATTGAGCGCTTTCTCAACACTTTCCCAGCCCATCATATCGCCTGAAGGTTTTAAATCAGCACCTCCACAAAAAGCACCACCATTTCCAGTAATTACAACAGATTTATATTTCTTATCTTTCGCTTTTTCTGAGTAGTCGTTGAATAACAAAACTGTTTCAGGATCTAGAGCGTTTCTTTTTTCAGGTCTATTTAATTTGATAACTGCAATATCGTCTTGTTCTTCAAATAAAACTTTGTCACTACTCATCATATTTCTCCATTACTAAGATATTATTTATTTTTTTTAGTATTACGCCAACTCTTTGCCTATCACTTCTTTCAAATTTTATTACAGGATTTGCATCTTGTCTTGATTGAAAGAAAGATTTCTCTATTTCTTTCATTTGGCTATGATTCGGTGTGGTAACTAATTCCATGTCTAACCACAATCTAATTACCTCAGATCTTTCAAAAGTGTCTAATTTCTTAAGTCCTTCGATAGTTAATCCCTCTTCATCCTTTAAATCCATGATTTTATTCTTTAGATAATGCTCATAAAGAGTGTTCTGTTTTTTAGTAATTTCAGTCAATTTTGAAATATTTTCATTCAATGAATGCCACTTATCTTTGATTTTGGGAATAACTTCTTTTCTCAAAAAATTCCTACTGTAGGAAATATTATTATTTGAATGATCTTCAACAAATTTAATTTTATTATTTGATAAAAATTCAAGAATATTTCCTTTTGCTTCTTTAAGAAAAGGACGCAAAATTTTATTTTTACCAACGTTAGTTAATCTCGGAATACCAGACATTCCCTTAAGGCCGGTACCTCTTATAATTCTAAATAAAACTGTTTCTATCTGATCATCTGAGTGATGTCCTTGGATAACTAGAGAGTTTTCAGGTAAAGACTTCAAAACATTCATTCTTTTATGTCTTGCAGCAGCTTCAAAACCCTCGCCTGATACCTCAACCTTTATATTTTGTGACTCAAAAGTTATATTTCGTTCATTGCAAAAGTCTCTACAATGACTCTCAAACGCACTACTTTGTTCATTTCCATGATTAAAGTGCAATGCAATTAGTTTAGAAGTTAGTTTTATGCTATCAAGATATTCTTTGATCCTAACAAGTGCATAGGTCGAGTCAGCGCCACCACTATATGAGACATAAATACGTGGTGCGTTAAGAATTAAACTCTTATCCTCTTCATAAATGAATGTCATTAATTAGGCGCCAATTTTTAGAAATTTTTCGTATCGATTTTCAGTTAATTGATCGATAGATTCTTTACTGAATCTTTCTAACTCAGACTTAATAAACTTTTTAATGTTTTTGTATGTTTCGCTGTGATTTCTATGAGCTCCACCTGTGGGTTCTTTAATAATTGTGTCAATTATCTCAAGCTTTTTTAGATTTGTAGCATCTAGCTTTAATGCATCTGCTGCTTCTTCAGCATTTTCAGCTGTTCGCCATAAGATTGAAGCACATGCTTCTGGGGAAGCAACTGAATAAATCGAATACTCTAACATTCCAATTGTGTCAGCTAAACCAATGCCAAAACCACCACCAGAACCACCTTCGCCTATAACGATATTAATTATGGGAGTTTTTAAATCTGACATTAACTCTAAGCTTGAAGCAATAGCTTCATGCTGACCAGAGTATTCTGCTTTTACACCAGGATAGGCACCAGGTGTATCAATTAAAGTAATTAAGGGTAAAGAAAATTTCTCTGCAAGTTTCATTACTCTATTGGCTTTCCTAAAACCAGAAGGATGTGGCATACCAAAATTTCTTTCAACCCTTTCCGCAGTCTCCCTTCCTTTTTCATGACCTATAATAGCAACTGGCTTCCCATCAAAAAAACCAAGGCCTGCAAGTATAGCTTTATCGTCTTCAGATCTACGATCACCATGAATTTCTTCAAATTCTGTGAACACATTTGCAACGTAGTCGGCTGTATGTGGTCTATTAGGATGCCTTGCTACCAATACTTTTTCCCAAGGTGTAAGATTCTCATATATTCTCTTTGTTTCTTCTTTTGCCAAAGCTTCTAATCTTTTTATTTCCTTAGATAAGTTTTTTGGAGCAGGAACAGCTTTTTTTAGCTCCTCCACTTTTTCAAGGCAAGTATAAATTGGCTGTTCAAAATCTAAATATTGTTCCATATCAAAAAAGCTTATATTTCTCTTCACCAAAAAGTTTATTTAACTTTTCGAACGTACTATCCTCCAGAGAAATCTTAAAATTGTCAACTTTAAATTCTGAAGATAAATTTAACTCCTCGTCACTAATTCTTATGAAGACATCAACGCCACTATCTGACTCTAATTCTTTTAACTCAGGGAATTGTCCATTTCCTATTTTTTTCATATTTGCTCTATCTATTTCTAGACAGAGCTTCGTTGTTAAGTGATTCCTTGAATCCTCAATTGACATGATATCTGAAGCTCTCATCCTTATTCTTGCATCTTCTCTAAAATCATCGTGTGAGAACTTCCCTTTGAGCATTACAATTGAATTTTCTTTAAAGAGCTCTTTCTTGTTATCATGAAGCTCTCTTGGAATTGAAACATCTAAGTTACCTGTTTCATCAGACACTTCAAGCCAAATTGAGACTTGAGAGCCTTTCTGACGGATCCTTTTTTTATGAATAAGAACCGGCAAAAATTTTTCTTGGCTTGATGCCTGCAATTTACTGATTGGTTTAGTTCTGGAAGAAATGGAATTTCTTATTGTTGTTAGTGGATGTTGGCTAAAATAGTAACCGAAGCACTCTAATTCCTTATTTAAAAGCTCTGATTCGGTAAATTCCTCAATTTCATAGCCAGAAATGTCAACTTGATTTACATCACCGAACATATCAACTGCGCCAGTCTCTTTGCTTGAATGGATTTGATCTGATGCATCAAGAACCTTTAAAATCATACTTATTGCTTCATTCCTACTACAGAAATCATCAAAAACTCCAGCTTTTGCCATGCTCTCTAATGCTCTTTTTCCACCTTTACGTAAATCAACTCTTGAAGCCAAATCCATCATACTTTTAAATTCTGCCTTTTCTCTTTCTTCACATAAATCCTGAACAAACTTCTTTCCAACATTTTTTAGTGCAGCAAGACTGTATTCAATGCAATTATCTTTATTTACTAAGAAAATATCATTTGAGGAATTAATATTCGGTGGAATAATTTTAACTTTCATTACCTCGCAATCTTTGATGTGCGGTTCAAGTTTATCGGTTTTATCTTGCTCTGATGTTAGAACAGAAGCTAAGAAATGAGCAGTAAAGTGTGTTTTAAGGTATGCAGTTTGGTATGCAAGGTATGCATACGCAGCTGAATGTGATTTATTAAATCCATAACCGGCAAATGTCTCTATATTTTCAAAGATTTCTTCAGCTTTTTGTGCATCTATATTATTTTGTTCACAGCCTTTAACAAATGTTCCTTTTTCTTGTTCCATGACATCTGCTTTCTTTTTACCCATTGCTCTTCTTAAATTATCAGCATCTCCAAGTGAATATGATGCTAATACCTGTGCTGCCTCCATCACCTGTTCCTGATAAACAAAGACTCCATAAGTCTCATTTAAAATTTTTCTTAACGCGGGATGCTGCACAGTAACTTCAGATTTACCTAATTTTCTTTTGATGTATTGATCTAGCATTCCTGATTCCATTGGTCCCGGTCTATAGAGGGCAACAAGTGCAATAATGTCAGTGAAATTTTCTGGTTTCATTCTTTTAACAACATCAACCATCCCTCTGGATTCAAGTTGAAAGATGCCCTTGGTTTTACCTGACTTTAATAATTTAAAAACTTTTTTATCATCAAAAGGAATGGATTTTAATTTGAAATCAGGTTCAATATTTTCAATAGATTTAACAGCATTATTGATTACTGTTAATGTTCTTAACCCTAGGAAATCAAATTTAATAAGACCACTTTCCTCAACGTCATACATGTCTAACTGAGTTGCTAAGGAATCAGTCTCCTCATCAAAATGCAAAGGTGTAAATTCATGAATATCATTTGGCGCAATAACTACACCTGCAGCATGCTTCCCTATACTTCTAGCTTTGCCTTCAAGTGCAAGAGAAAGTTCAATTATTTCGGCCGCCTCATCGTCTTCTTCCCTTAGTTTTTTTAATTCATTGCTTTCAGTTGGAATTGTGTAATTAGTATTTTTAGATATTGAATTTTTTAAGCTTTCAACAATTTTTCCATCTTTAGAAACATTTCCTTCTTCATCTGATTTTAGACCTTTTAAATCTTTATCAAGAACTCCTTTTATGTAAACATCACCATTTTTATCAATAAACACCTCTCCATATATAGCTTCAAGAAGTGAAATTCCTGGGGTATCTGGTACAAGCTTGGCTAACTTATCTCCAAAACCGTATGGCTTATCAAGAATTCTTGTTACATCTCTAATTACTCCTTTTGCTGCCATTGTTCCAATAGTTCCAATTTGAGCAACAGACTTCTCACCATACTTGTTTTTTACATAATCAATAACGTTATCTCTTCCTTCAATACAAAAATCAATATCAAAGTCAGGAAAAGACATCCTCTCTGGATTTAAGAATCTTTCAAAAATAAGTCCATACTTCAATGGATCAAGCTCTGTAATTGACAATACATAGGCTACTAGTGAACCTGCACCTGATCCTCTTCCAGGTCCCACTGGAATATAATTTTGTTTTGCCCATTTAACAAAATCCATCACTATAAGAAAATATCCTGGATAGTCTTTTTCAGTAATTATCTTTAATTCAGATGCTAGCCTCTTTCTATAAAGATCTTTATCTAGTTTTTCATTATCTTTAAGATATCCCTCTAGTCGCTCTTTTGAAATATTCTCAAGATGTTGGGCTAATGAAATGTCTTCCTCTATTTGATAAGAGGGGAGAAAATATTCTTCCTCACTAAGAAAAACATTGCATTGCTTCGCAATTTCAAAGGTATTGAGCAATAAATCTTCCTTATGATTAGATTTCATTTCTTCAAAAGTCTTGAAATATTGCTCTTCAGAACAACTTGGGTTATCCATTTCATTTCTTAGATGTGTTCCTTTATTTATAGCTACTTTTGCTTGATGGTTTAAGTAATCATTTTGTTTAATGAAATGCACATCATTTAATGCAACAGCATGAATATTCTTTTCTAAGCAAAATTTTATTAAATTTGAAGAATTTTCATCGTATGCATTTTCAGAATAATTCGTTACGCCCAAATATAGATTTGATGAGAAAGCGTTTTTTAGCGCTTCAATTGTCGCCACAAAATCTTTTCCGTCTTGAATATCAGTTGATTTATAGTCTGAGAAATTATCAGAGGGCAAAATAAAAATAATATCTTCTTTTAAAGCTAATATTTCATTTCCATTTATCTTAATTCCCTTATTTGCCTGCAAATAGCTTTTTGTACTCAATGAAAATAGCTTTTCCAGACCTTTTTTATTTTTTGCTAGCAATAGTCCTTTAGTAAGACCCTTTAAATTGGATTCGATATCAAAATCAACTCCACAAATTGGTTTTATACCTTTTGAAATTGCATAGTTATAAAATTTTATAATGCCAAAAAAACTGTTCTTATCAGTTAAAGCTACCGCCTTTAATCCATTTTTATATGCTGCATCAACTATATCTTTTGGAGTAGGTAATCCAGATTTCAAACTGTAATGAGATTTTACCTGTAAATGTACAAATTCAGACATTATTTCATTTTAAAACTTTTTCTATGAATCTTTGATAAACCATATTCAATTATTGCCTCTTTATGCATTTGAGTGGGATATCCTTTATTTTTTTCAAAATAATACACTGGGAATATCTTTGCGTATTGAGCCATCAAATTATCTCTAAAATGTTTAGCATAAATTGAAGCTGCACTTATCTGTTGATGCACTTTATCGCCACCAATAATTGCTTCAGCATTTAATAGTTCACTTGGCACATACTTACCATCAATAAGGATTTTTTCTGGTTTTATTTGAATGTTATTAATTGCTCTTTTCATTGCAAGGTGTGTAGCGTTAAGAATATTCAACTCATCAATTTCGTGAGGGGTACAAACACCTATAGATGCAAAAGTATTTCTTCTCAGGAATTGAAATTGTTTAGATCTTAATGATTCTGAAGTGCTTTTAGAATCTTTAAATATTTCATTTATTTCTTCAGGAAGGATTACACAACTCGCAACAACTGGCCCAGCTAGACAACCAACTCCTACCTCATCAACGCCTGCAATAATCATTAATTTGATCAAGAAATCTTGAAAAATTTGGCTTTGTTAACAAATTCGAAGCATTTTTCAGTTCAGTTGAAATTTTTTCTTTATTTTCAAAATTATTTTTCATATCCTCAACAATGTTTTCTACACTCATTTTGTTCTGCAGAAGCTCTTTCATAACTTGTTTTCCCGCTATTAGGTTGGGTAATGCTACGAATTTAGCATTCACTAATATTTTATAAATCCAATAATTAATTAAATTAGTTTTATAAACAACAGTCGTTGGTATTTCAGATAGCATACATTCCAATGTAGCAGTTCCAGAACAGCATATTGCAAGAGAAGCTTCTCTCATTATCTCTCTAGCTTTTACTACTTTTGCGCTAATTCCAACCTCATTTTTTATATATGAATTTATTAACTTAAGTGTTGCTTGGTCGTATGCAGGAATAATTGCTCTAAATTTTTTGTTTTCTGAAAACAACTTGAAGCTTTTTATCATTACTGGTAAATGGTGTTCGATTTCTGACTTTCTACTACCTGGCAAAAGACATATCAACTTATCATCCTTGTCACCGGTATAAAGATTTTTATTGCTTAAAAGAGGATGTCCAATACAAAGCGCTCCTTTATTCACCTTTTTGCAGTAATCAAGCTCAAATGGAAATAAACAGAGCATATAGTCAACGAATTTAAATTTTTTTGCTCTACCTTTACGCCATGCCCAGACAGATGGGCATACTACATGGACTGTTAGGATATTTAATCTGTGTAATTGCTTGTGAATTTCGAAATTAAAATCAGGAGCATCTATACCAATAAAAATATCTATCTCTTCATCTTTAAATTGTTTAATTAGTTTTTTTTGAAACTTTTTGATGTTAAAAAAATTTTTTAAGGGATCTATAAATCCCATGACTTCGATTATTTTTCTATTTTTTGATGTGCCATACTGTAAAAGATCTCCACCACCGACACCAATAACTTCAATATCCCCAAATTTATCTTTTATTTGTTTAATTAATCTACTTCCTAGAAGGTCTCCTGAAGGTTCTGCAGATACAATTCCAACTTTAATACTCAACTATCTATGAATTCCTCTTGAAGATTTTTTTACAGATGTGATGAATGTTTTAACATCTTCATCTTTAGAGAATTTTTTTTCTAAATCAGCAATTGCATCTTCAGATTTTAATTTGCTCTTAAAGAAAATCTTAAATGCGTCTTTAATATTAGAAATTTGATTTTTAGAAAATAATTTTCTCTCTAAACCAATTGTGTTGATTCCAAGAAGTTTCAAAGGGTTGCCTGCAACACGTGTATAAGCAGCAACGTCCATTGTTATTTGAGAACCCATTCCAGTAAAACTATAAGAACCCAACTGACAGAATTGGTGTATCAAAGTATATCCCCCTAAAGTTACGTAATCACCAATCTTTACATGTCCAGCTAATGCACAATTATCAACTAAAATGTTGTGATCTCCTAAAACACAGTCATGGGCAATCATCACACCAGGCATGATTAAGTTTTTGTTGCCAACTTTTGTAAAACCTAAGTCAGCTGCAGTACCTCTATGAACTTTACAAAATTCTCGAAAGGTATTTCCATTACCAATCTCTAAATGAGTTTTTTCTCCTTGATACTTTAAATCTGGAGTATCTTCTCCAATTACAGAAAAGGGAAAAAACTCATTATTTGGGCCAATCTTTGTTGGTCCTTGAATAACAACATGAGATTTTAAAATACACTCTTTATCAATTGATACTTCGGGACCAATAACACAATATGGACCAACTTTTACACTTTCATGAAGCTCAGCTTTTTTATCTATTACTGCTGTTTGATGGATATTACTCATTTAAACTTCTATCTGCACAAATAATCACTGCAGAACAAACTAATTTATCCTCTTTGAAGGCAGATGACTCAAATTTCCAGATACCTCTTTTAGAGCTTATAACCTTCGATTCAAATTTTAAAGTATCATTTGGCAGCACTTTTTGTCTAAACCTAACCTTTTCTACACCGCATAGTAGGTAAACTGAATCTTTAGTAGCTTCCTGTTTCATTATATGTGAGCCCAATAATCCACAACTTTGTGCCATTGCTTCAAGAATTAAAACTCCTGGCATTATTGGAAAATCTGGGAAATGTCCTTTGAAAAATTCCTCGTCGGGTGAAACAAATCTTTTTGCTACTATTTTTTCATTCGACACTTCAATAACCTCATCGATAAATAAAAAGGGATCTCTATGTGGTAAAAATGCTTCTACTTTCATCTATTTAACTTCGCAATTAATTTAAGTGTTTTGGTATGTTCTTGCACCTTTAAAACTCCACTATATACAGCTGACTTTAAAAGAGACTTAGTTACAAACGACTTTGCCAAAATAGTAACATTGTTACAAATTTCAATATGACCAACTACAGAAACATGTCCAGCTATCTGACAATTATTGCCAATTTTCACACTTCCTGCTATAGCAGTTTGTGCAGCAATGACAGTATTTTTCCCAATAACTACATTATGCGCAATATGGATCTGATTATCTAATTTAACTCCATTTGCAATATGTGTATTTCCTAATGCTCCTCTATCTATTGTGCAATTTGCACCTATCTCTACATCATTTTCGATGATAGTTGACCCAAGTTGATAAATTTTTATCCATCTATCTGAATTTTTGTCTTTTGCAAAACCAAAGCCATCAGACCCAATAACACTTCCTGAATGTATTTCTACATCATCACCAATTCTAGTATTTGGATATATCGAAACATTATCATGAATTTTTACATTCTTTCCAATTTCACAATTATGACCAATAGAAACATTTTCTCCGCTAATGAAATTTTCTCCTATTTCGGGCTCAGTTTTTTCAGAACTTTGGGAAAGGTCAAAAAATAATTTTGATGCTCTAGCATAGCCAAGATATGGATCGTCAACAATTATTTGATTTTCAATTTTTACCTTTTTAGCTATTTCAGGAGAAAGTATCACTGCGCCTGCATCTTCTGAAAGTTTAGAGATGAAGCTTTCATCTTTAATAAAACAGATCTGTTCACTATTGCATTTATGTACTTCTGAGAGGTATTTAATACTTAAATCAACATTACCTTTTAATTCACCATTGATTGATGATGCGATATCTCTTAAGGTAAGAGTGGGCATTAACTAGATTATTCTTCAGATTTTTTAGCTAACCTGACATCAAGACCTGAGGTGACATCATCTGTGATATCTAATTCTGGTTTAGCATAAAAAAGTGATTGAGGTGTAACAACCAATTCTATTTTCTTTGCATTTATTAATTCACTTAAGACAGCTTGGAAGTCTTGCGCTAGAGCTGCGACTACGGCTTGTGCAGCTTCTTGCTGTTTGGTCTGCAATTTATTTGCTAAAAATTGAATTTCGTTTTGTTTATCTTGAATTTTCTTTTGCATATCAAGTTTCTGGTCATCAGATAATGTTTCATTATCTTTTTGAAACTTTTCAACTAACTCCTGACCCTCAGATTGAAGAAGCTCTAATCTCTCTTTGTCTGCAACAAAATCTGAGTCTTCTTCTAATTCTTTGAACGCGTCTTTAGCGTATTGTGTATTGAGCATTGCGCCTTCAGCATTTAAAACGAATGTGCCCTCGGCGTTAATACCAAGAGAAAATAAAAAGATAAATCCAATTAATAGTTTGTTCATATAAGTTCGCTATTTTATATGACTTTTTTTGAATAATCGAGGAATTTTAAAACTTATTTCCTACAGTAAATTCAAACCTTTTTGTCCTGTCAAAAGGATCATTGTTGAATGGGACAGCAAAATATACGCTTATTGGACCAAATGGTGTTATAGCGCTTCCTCCTAATCCATAAGAACCCCTTAACTCTTCAACACTAGGTTCAAAACACTGATTTTGATAAGGGTAACAGTATGTAGAAAAAACATTTCCCAAATCAATAAAAAATGCTGAACGGAATTGGGATTGATCTTCAATAAATGGGACTTTAAAAATAAGATTGAGACTTGTCTCAGTAAGCACATTCCCTCCAATTGGTCTATTTATATTATACGTGCTGTACTGATTATAGTAAGGTGTATCTGGCTCTCCATCAAAATCATTATCAATTAGTGGTGGACAATAATCCTCCGCTGATACGTATTCATAGCATGGCACCTGAGTTATTCTTGGACCAAGACTATTTGTTTCGTAGCCTTTGATTGAGTATGGACCACCTGCATAGAAATTTTCGAAGTAAGGAGGAATCTCCGTATCGCCATAAATACCTGTATAACCAAGTCTTGATGAAATTTTAAAAACAAAGTCTCCTCCTAGAGGTTGGTAAAACTCATTTCTATAATCAACGCGATAATAGTTTAAAGTTGAACCAGGAACAGTGGTTTGGAAAGATATTGAGTTTGAAGAACCTTTAGTAGGAAATATTCCCCTATTTAGAGTTACCCTTGTCCAGTAACCCTGTAATTTCAATGTATCAAAAACACTCCCTTCTGTTTCGACAAAATCTAAAACTTCTCTAGATGTTAAAGATCCGCTTTGTAACTCTGTATGATCTGCTGAAATATTTAAACCTAGTCTTTGAACGTCAGAAATTGGATATCCT
This sequence comes from uncultured SAR86 cluster bacterium, assembly GCA_902563885.1. GTDB lineage: Bacteria > Pseudomonadota > Gammaproteobacteria > Magnimaribacterales > TMED112 > TMED112. The sequence continues at coordinate 27,033 of CACEYZ010000010.1, forward strand.
AAATTTAATCCTAATCCATATGACTCAGTGTTATATTCTGATAGGCCAAATGATCCATAGTCAAATTCACGATAATTTAGCGAGTATCCTCTACTTACACCATCGACTGTATAGTAAGGGTTCTCATATTGAAGAAATATATTATTGGAGTAATCACTAGTCTGTAATCCAATACCCACAGTATTTCCACTCCCCAAAAAGTTGTTTTGCTGAACATTGAAATTAAATGAAAAGCCAAACTGAGAATAACTGAAACCACCAATAATATTTCCATATTGTTGCTCTTCAACATCAAACACTACATCTACTTTGTCTTCCTCTCCTGGAACTGGAACTGTCTCTACGCTTACGGTTTTAAAATAACCAGTTCTTTCTAAAAAAAGCTTAGATTGTTCAATTAATTGATTTGAAGCAGGTGCTCCCTCAAACTGTCTCATTTCTCTTCTTAAAACTTCATCAGTTGTAAAATCATTTCCACGAAATATCACCCTTCTTGTATAATTTTTTCTCCCTGGATTAAATACAAAAGTAATGTCTGTGACTTTGTCTTCTGAGCTGATAGTAGGCACACCCTCTATTTCAGCAAATGTATAACCCTCATTACCAAGAATATTTGCAAAAAATTCTTCGTAACTTGTAATTATTGATTCTGAGTATGTAGATCCCTCTGGAATATTTAATAATTTTTCAAAAAATTCTCTTTCAAGTGGCAGCTCACCTGAAATATTTACCTCGCCAACTTTGTATTGTTCACCTTCATCGAGAATTAAAGTGATGTAAAGCTCTTCCAAATCACTACTTATTGATACCTGCGATGAATTAATACTAAATTGAAGGAATCCTCTATCTTTATAATAAGCTTCAAGATTTTCCAAATCTGTTCTTAATTTTTCTCTAGTGTATTTATTATCTCCGGTAAAAACAGAGATAATATTTCCCTCTGAAAGTTCGAAAATATCTTTTAAATCATTATCTGCAAATTCTTGGTTTCCAATTATTTCTATAGAAGTTATAGTTGTAGGCGAACCTTCATCTACATCTATATCTACATCGACTCTGTTTCTAGGTCTATCTACTTGATTTACTTCAACAGAAGCTCCATATCTGCCCTGCTGTGAGTACTGTGCTTGCAATCCTTTTATTATCAAATCAAGAGTAACTCTCTTTAAAACTGAACCTTCAGATACGCCTTCAGATGCTAGAGCAGCCAATAAATCTTCAGTCTTGATTGCAGAATTTCCCTCTATTTCGATACCCGATATCGTAGGCCTTTCTTGAACTTTAATAAAAATGATCTTTCCCTCTACAGAAATTTGTACGTCATCAAATTGACCTGTGTCGAAAAGTGTCTTTATAACTCTTTTATAATCTGTTTCATCAACTTTATCTCCTATAGTTACAGGAATAGTATCTAATACACTCCCTAAGGAGACTCTTTGAAGTCCTACTAATCTGATATCCTCGACAACTACTGGAGCTCCAAAACAAAAGCTGGATAAGAAAAGAATTATAAATCTCAGTTTATTCAAAATATTCTCATTAAATCGTTGTAAACAACAAATATAAACAAAGCAAGGATAAACATATAGCTTAGATTAAAAAGAGCAACTTTTAGTTTCATATTTATTGGTGTACCTATTACTTCCTCAAATAAGATAAACAAAAATTGACCACCGTCAAGCATTGGAAGTGGCAATAGATTAAATGCCCCAAGACTTATACTTAAAATAGCAGTTAGAAGCAGGAAGGGTATTAAACCAGAACTTAAAGAATCGCCGGCAACTTTAGCAATTCCAACCGGCCCACTTAAATTTTCTACACCCAAATTGCCAGTGATCATTTTTGCAAGAAACTTAAAGGTATTCACTATCCAAAATAAAGTTTGATCCCATCCATATCTTAAAGAATCTATAAAATTGTTACTTTCAGGACTTAAAGCAATGCCATAAAATTCTTCTTGCCCAATACTCGGTAAAGAAAGAAACAAAATTTCTCCATCTCTTTCTATTTGTAATGATTTTTGCTTTTTATTTTGTAAAAGATTATTTAGTTGTGATAAAGAGAGCACTTCGAGATTATTTAAAACATTAATTTTATCGCCATCTTTTAAACCATATTCTTCAGCGATACTTCCTTGTGCAATTGATCCAATTATTGGAGAGTAATCATTAAAAGCTTCTATTGAAAAATATGCCGATGGAGCCTGTTCATCGGAAAATGCTAAGTCCTTAACCTCCTCTTGAAAAGTTTTATACGAGCCGCTTGTATAGTCATAAACGTTAAATACAATGTTCCCCGTAAAACCAGACAAGTTTAGAAGACTTATTTCAAAATCTTGTACATTTTTAATAGATCTGTCATTTACTGAAATAACTTTAAAATATTGCTCTCCATCAATCTTATTAAATTTTGCGGTTAATACATCTGGTTGTTTAGGTATAAAAAGCGCGACAAACGAAAAAATTACAAATGAAAGTATGAAATTAAATATGGGCCCAGCCAATGTAACTAACATTTTTTCTGGTGCTGGACGATTTGCCAAAACAAATTTTTTTTCTGTTTCTGATAGTTTTTTGTAATTCTCTACGTCATGAGGGTCATGAAATGCAACATACCCACCAAAAGGAATTGAAGAAAGTGAAAAGCGAACATTATCTTTGTTTTTCCAGGTAAAAATATCTGGACCAAAGCCGATACTAAATTTTAAAATTTTAATTTTAAAGAATCGCGCCACTGAATAATGACCGTACTCGTGGAATGTTACCAGTATTAAGAAGAGAATTATTGCCCCAAAAATTGTTGTCATATTTAATTTAATTTCTCAATTATTTCCTTATGTGCCGACCTAAGGTCATCTAATGTATTTAATTCTTTTTTTTCAAAATTAAAATAGTTGTTATAAATAAATTCATAAATATCTCCAAATTTAATTTGATTTTTTAAAAAATTATTTACAGCTATCTGATTCAGTGTTGCAAAAATAAGTCCCCTATTGCCTCCAAGATTCATAATCTCCCTAGTTATTTTTAATAATTCTTTTCTATCTTCAGGAAAGAATTTTAATTGTAAGTTTATTTCTTCTTCAAACATATTTAACGAAAATTTATTTCTTACTGCATCTGATCTGCTATCCAGCAGTCCATATGAAAGTGGAATAATCATACTTGGTTTTGATAATTGGGCCTCCACAGAGCCATCGTTTAATTCAATCAATGAATGAATAATGCTTTGGGGTTGAATTAATATGTCTAATTTTTCAGGTTCTAAATCAAAAAGAAATTTTGCCTCGATTAGTTCAAAGCATTTATTTGTAAGAGTAGCAGAGTCAATTGTAATCTTATCGCCCATTTTCCATGTTGGATGCTTGAGAGCATCAACTGCTTTTTTATTTTTTATTTGTTCTAGATTTTGTCCTAAAAAAGGTCCGCCTGAAGCTGTTATAAAGATCTTTTTTATATCATTTTTATTTAAACTCCCAAGAGATGAATAAAGTGAAAAGTGTTCTGAATCAATTGGAATCAATTCTGTTCCAGATGAGGAAACTGTATCCATTATAAATTTACCAAAAACAACTAATGATTCCTTATTTGCTAGTAAAAGTTTTTTTCCTGATTTTGCTGCCGCAATTGTGAGTTCAAGAGCCTCATAAGAACTTACAGCTGATAAGAAAATATCACTTGGGCTGTTCTCTATTCTCTCAGCAACACTTTCAATACAATCAAGAACCTCGACATTTAGTTCGAGATTTTTAAATTCTTTTTTCGCCTTCTCACAAGAAAAATAAATAGATTTTGGATTAAATTCCCTTACAACACTTTCCGCAAGATTAATATTTTTATCACAAACAAAAATATCAAATTCAAATTGGTTTTTATAAGATTTAAGGATATCTAAGGCTTGAGTGCCTAAATTCCCTGTAAAACCGAAAATTGAAATTTTCTTCATTTTCCAAACCTTCTTTGCCTTGTTTTAAAATCATCAAGAACAGCATTGAAGTCTTCGGCATTGAAATCAGGCCATAATTTATCAGAAAAGAAGAGCTCAGAATATCCAATGTTAGGTAGCAAAAAGTTACTCACTCTTTTTTCTCCTCCTGTTCTAATAAATATTTCTACTTCCTCACCTTTAAGTTCCGTAAATTTTAAAAAGTTTTTAGCATTTATAGTTTCACCCTTTTCAGACATTTTTTTTAATGCATTTACAATATCCCACACGCCTCCATAATTTAGAGCAATTACAAGAGTAAAATCAGAGAAATTTTTTGTAGATTTTATACACCTATCAACCTCTTCTTTTGCTTTTTCTGGTATTGAATTAAGGTCTCCAATAAACTCCATTCGAACCTCATTCTTAATAATTTCATCTAACTTCACCTCGGTACCAAAGCTTATCAAGTTCATCAATGAGTTAACTTCAAATTTTTCTCTGGACCAGTTTTCTGATGAAAAAGCATAAACAATTAGTTTTTTTACTTTCTTTTTTTTTGCCTCTTTTGTTATTTCTACAAGAGTTTGAACACCTTTGCGATGCCCCAACGAGAATGGTAAATTATTTTGTCTAGCCCATCTTCTATTACCATCCATTACGATAGCTACGGTTTTTACTGACACAACTAAATTGTAAGGAGATCTTTTTCTTTTGACTCCAATGACTGATCAACTAAATTAATATATTTTTCAGTTATTTCTTGAATATCTTTCTCTGAATCAGATATATCGTCCTCAGTTAACTCTCCTCCTTTTTCTAAATTCTTCATCGAGGTCATTGCATCTCTTCTAATGTTTCTAATAGCTACTCTTCCGTTTTCTGCTTCTCCTTTTGCTTTCTTAATTAAATCTTTTCTTGATTCTTCTGTAAGTGGTGGCATGATAATTCTTATTACCTCACCAGCAACGGTTGGATTTATACCTAGATCAGACTTTTGTATTGCTTTATCAATTTCTTGAACTAACCCCTTATCCCAAGGTGTTAAAGAAAGAGTTTTTGAATCTTCGACTGTAATTGAACAGCATTGATTTAATGGTGTGTCTACTCCATAGTAATCAACCATAATGCCATCCAACATATTTGGATTAGCCCTTCCAGTTCTTATTTTTTGTATGGATTCTTTGAAATTCTTAAGGGATGAACCCATACGTGTCTCACAATCATTTAAAATGTTTTCGTATTTATCCATTGCTAATTAATGTACCTAATTTCTTTCCATTTACTATATCAAGTAAACCACCTTCTTTCTTGAAGTTGAATACTTTAATCTTTAAATTATTTACCCTAGCTAAAGTTAATGCTGTTGTATCCATAACTTTTAATTTTTTATCTATCGCATCATCAAAGGTTAAAGATGGGTAAAACTCCGCATCTTTATTTAAATTTGGATCGTCAGAATATACTCCATCAACTTTTGTCGCTTTTAACATTAAGTCTGCTCCAATCTCAATCCCTCTAAGACAAGCAGCAGTATCAGTTGTAAAAAAGGGATTTCCTGTTCCGGCAGTAAAAATTACAACAAAACCAGCTTCGAGAAGTTGCGTTGCTATCCTCCTATCGAAATGTTCAACTATTCCAGGCATAGGAATAGCAGACATAACTCTAGTTTTTATTCCATCTCTTTCTAAGGCATCTCTTAAAGCTATGCCATTCATAACTGTTGCCAACATTCCCATGTGATCTCCAGCTACTCTATCCATTCCATCCTGATTGAGCTTTTCACCTCTGAAAAGGTTTCCTCCACCTATAACCAATCCTACGCAAACTCCTTTATCGACAATGCTTTTTATCTCTTTAGACATAAAATGAAGAACCTTTGGATCGATTCCCTGATCCTCATCTCCCGCTACTGCTTCACCGCTATATTTAAGAAGTATCCTTTGATATATTTGGGAGCTCACTCACCAACCTTTTTTCTGAGAAAACCTAAAATTTTGTTATCAGTAAGAAGATCTTTTATTTTAGAATCAGGATTTTTAATAAAAGCCTGCTCTGTAAGAGAATTTTCATCTTTAAATTTTTTGAGCTTGCCCATTACAATTTTTTCTTTGATTTCATCAGGCTTTTTTTCATTTTCTATTGTGGCTAGAGCAATTTCTTTTTCTTTATCTAAGATCTGTTGATCTATCTCATCAGGATAAATAGCTAGAGGAGCATTTGCTGAAACTTGCATAGCAATATCTTTTCCAAGTTCATCATCGTTTTTTTCAAGATGTACTAAAGAAGCAAGCTTATTATCAGAGTGAACATATATGTAAACAGAATCATTTTCTGAGGTGATTTTTTTAAAATAGGAAATTTTTATGTTTTCTCCAATTTTTTGAATAATTTCCAAGGTTTTATCATTAAACTTTTTTTGTAAATCCTCTAAATCATTTAGCTTATTACTTTCACAAAACTCTTTTAATTCTGTAAGAAATTTTTTGAATTCTTGATCATTTGCCGCAAAATCTGTTTCAGTATTTACTTCGATTAAGAAATAATTACTTGAGCTGCCTCCAGCAACTATAGCTCCCTCATTAGTTGCTCTCGTAGATTTTTTTTCGGCTTTAATAATACTTTTTTTTCTGAGTATCTCTATTGCTTTCTCTATATCACCATTCGCCTCACTTAAGGCATCTTTACAGTCCATCATTGAAATGCCTGTCCT
>CACEYZ010000011.1 GCA_902563885.1 uncultured SAR86 cluster bacterium
GTATTTCCTATCTTGTCTTTGCTCACTTCATAAATTTTTTGATTTGGAATTTCAATCAAACAATCTACACAATTGATTAACGTATCAATGCCTTGTTGAGCTTGATCTAATTTTCTATCTCCTTCACTTTCAAAAGGAGTAGTAACGAGCGCAATAGTCAAAATGTCCAATTCTTTTGCAATTCTTGCAATTACTGGTGTTGCACCTGTACCTGTTCCTCCCCCCATTCCAGCTGTAATAAACAATACTTCAGGCTTTTCATCAAAAATCTTTGTAATTAAATCTTTTGAATCTTGAGCAATTTTATTTGCAGATTCAGGGTTATTTCCAGCTCCGTGTCCATCGCCTATTTTAATTTTTTTTGATTTATGAATAATATTCTGTTCTTGACTGTCAGTATTTATTGAAACAAGCTCGATTCCGTTGACTCCTGAGTCAGCAATATTGCTAATAATATTTCCCCCACACCCACCAACACCTAAAGCCATTATTTTTGCTTTATCAAAGTCTTCATCAAGAATCTTCCAAGTAGACATAATGAGATTTTAATCGAGAGAATTGAGTTGGTCTATAAGCCGGATTCTGTTTAAGCCATCATCTATCTAGGCACTTTGTCACCAAAGTGCTCTCGCTGCCTACCCAGATCACATGCGAGCAACATGATATGACCTCTATTTGGCATTGCTTCGAGTGGGGTTTCCAATGCCTTAAGACTTTGATCTTAAGCGGTAAGCTCTTACCTTACCTTTTCACCCTTACCTTTCGGCGGTATATTTTCTGTTGTACTTTCCATGAGCTCACGCTCTCCAGCAGTTAACTGGCACTCTGCTCTTTGAAGTCCGGACTTTCCTCTCTATTAAATAGAGCGATAGCTCGACCAACTCTGCATCATATGATATCAATTCCTCTTAGAAAAAGACAAATATCTTTTATATGTTTTATTTTTATTATTTTTAAACAATTTCTCAGAAAGTTTAGCAATTTCTTTTATGGGAAGTTTATTTCTTAACAAATTGAATAATAGATCTGCTTTTGAAAAATCTTCAACAGTATCATCCTTATAAAATAAAATCACAAATTCACCTGAACTTAAATTTTTATCTAATTTAAACTCATTAAGTATTTTTTCTGGCTTACCTCTGAGAAATTTTTCATGTATTTTTGTTAATTCTTTCGCAACTACTAACTCAGAGTTTGGATAGTTTAAAAAAATATCCTGAAGTGTTTTCTGAATTCTATGTGAGGATTCAAAAAAAATTGAAGTTATATTTTTTCTATTTAGTTCACTATAAAAACTTGCTTTATCTTTAGCTGTTTTGGGGAAAAACCCCAAAAATTGAAATTTATCTGTAGGAAGTCCGCTAGCTATTAATCCAGTTGTTATAGAAGTGGGTCCTGGGAGGGGCACTACATTGACATAATTATCTATCAAATACCTTATTAACTTAAAGCCAGGGTCAGAAAGAAGTGGGGTTCCTGCATCAGAAACCAACCCACAAACTTTTCCTGCTTTCAGAATATCTAAAATTCCTTTTCTGTTATTTGCACTCGAACTATCGTTGTATATCAGAATTTTCTTATCTTTAACATTGATTTTTTCCAGAAGTATTCTTGATTTTTGCTTACTCTCAACTATTAGAATATCTAATTTTTCTATTGTTGTTTTTGCCCTTTTAGTCAAGTCATTAAGGTTCCCAATTGGAGTGGGTATAATATAAAAGTTCATATGCAAAAAATATATTTTATATCAGTTCTAATTATTTCAATCTTCATAACGGCAGATTCGATAAAAAACAAACAATTTAATACTTCAGAAATTAGCAGAAAATACGAACAAATGGCAAAAAATATTAAACAATTTAATGAATCGAAAATAGCAATTATTGCTAACAAAAAAATGTCCATTCAACTCAATGAATTAAAAACAAAACTAAACGATAATGAAGTAAGCTCTATAATTCTTATTGTTGAAAATGATTTAGATTCAATAATTAGTGAATTTTTAAACATTTCTCTTGGAGAGGATAATTACGAAGAGCTATCCAATTCAGGAATAGAAGAATTAAAATTAGTTAATAGAGCTAGACAAGATTTCGATTACATTCACATTATTTCTAATGATGAATATGAGCTTTACCAAATAGCTGCATACGTACGGTTTAATTTTGGTTTAAATTATGAAATTACTACTTTTAGAGAGTATTACGAACAAGAATTTAATCCTTATGAAATGCGAGTGCAGCGAATCAAATTAGTGGAGTGATCTTAACTAAATGAGTATTTTAAGTCTCTTTCTGTGTCTGTTAAAGAAAGATCAAAGCTTGGGCGTGAAAAAAGCTTATCCTGATATTTTTTAACACTTTCAAAATTTTTACTTTTTGGAACGGATACGCCTAAATATGGTAATCGATATAATATTGCAGACATATAACAATCAACAAGTGTGAATTCATCGCTCATAAAGTATGGTTTCTCTTTTAATACAAGAACAATACCAGATAAAAGTGCAGCGAGTTGTTTTTTGTTTGCGTCGAATTCCTTTTGTGAAACATTTGGTGCCATCATTTTATCAATTATTGGTAGCCAATCGTTTTCAATTCTTTGTATTAAAAGCTTACATTCAGCTTTTTCGTTTGGATAGATTGGCAGCAATGGTGGATGAGGAAACCTTTCATCGAGATATTCTAAAATAATTCTTGGTTCATAAATTGTTACTTCTCTATCAACAATGACTGGGAGTTTATTATATGGAGATAAGGTAGCTAATTCTTCAGGTAATTTTCCATCAGGGTCAAACTCTTTTATCTCGCAAGAAATATCTTTTTCTGCAAGAACTATTCTTACCATATGACTAAAATGTCCTTTTTCTTCTGAATAAAAAATCATTTATATTCTCTATATAAAAGCCACATTACTGCAGTGAAAACAACAAAAAACAAAATTATATATATCCCGTTTCTCTCTCTTTCAATCCTTGCCGGTTCTGAAGCATAAGCCAAGAAGTTAACAAGATCTTTCATTGCAGAATCAAATTCTTCTGGTTCTAATGCTCCTTTGCTCAGACGTATAAGTTTACCATTGCTGTCAAGTTCTTGTGTTCCTTGCAGTCCAATAAGAACATGTGCCATAGCTGTTCCTGGATAAACTAAGTTATTTGAACCTGTTGCTTGGGATGTGTCTTGATAGAATGTTTGTAAATAAGTATAGATCCAATCGTCTCCACGAACTCTTGTTCGTAGAGTTAAGTCAGGTGCACCAATTGGAGAAATTTCAGGAAGACCAAAGGTAACAAAATCTGAAGTTTTAATATTTTCATTCGAAATCAAATCATCAATTAATACTGTTTCAGGTATATCTAAATCTCTTTGAAGCCTGTTCCATCTTAAATATCTGAGCGTGTGGCAGCTTGAACAATAGTTTTTATAAATACCTAACCCTCTTTGAAGGGAGTCCCTGTCATGAACTGATGATTCGAAAGAAAAGCACTTTTCAAGTTCGCCACATTTATTTTCTCCAGCTGAATAACCAAAAAGTGAAATAAAGAAAGCTAGAAAAATTAACTTTTTCACAGTCTATCTGGTACCTCTAGGGTTTTTTCATACTTCGTATAAATTGGCATTAGTATAAATGGCAAGAAATAAAAAATAGTACAAATTTGGGCGATTAAAGTCCTAATCTCATTAACTGGTTTTGTCCCAAGATACCCTAAGGTAATGAATGAAGTTGCAAACATGATCATCGCAATTTTGCTGAAGATGCCTTTATATCTAATGCTTTGAACTTTAGAACGATCTAACCAAGGAACAATGAATAAAATCGCAATACTTGCAGCAAAAATTATAAATCCTAAAAACTTACTAGTAATACCTAAAAAAGGAATACCAAAAGTTACAGCTCTGAGAATTGAATAAAAAGGCGCATAGTACCAAACAGGTGCAATATGCTCAGGAGTTTTGAGGAAATTAGCCTCTTCAAAATTTGGTTTTTCTATGAAATATCCACCGCCTGTCGGTGCGTAATAAACTATTGCAAAAAACACAATAAAAAAGATACCAATTGCAGGAAGCGCTCCAAATGTTTTATAAGGATGGAATGGTTTTCCGTCTAAAGGCATCCCAGTTTTATCTCTGTATTTTTCTATATCAACACCCTCAGGATTTCCTGCGCCTACTTCGTGCAATGCAAAAATATGGAAAACAACTAACGCTATCATTAGCAGGGGAACTACAACCACATGCAACGCAAAAAACCTTGATAATGTTGCTCCAGATAAAACATAGTCACCTTGAATCCAAACTTGTAAAGATTCACCTATAAAGGGGATAGCACCAAAAAGGGAAAGAATCACATTTGCTGCCCAGTAAGACATTTGGCCCCATGGAAGAACATATCCTAAGAAACCTTCAGCCATTAGTAGAAACAATAAAAAACAACCAAATAACCAAACTAATTCTTTTGGTTTTTGGTATGACCCATAAAGCAAACCTCTAAACATGTGGAAATACATTAAAAAGAAAAATGCACTGGCTCCAGTACTATGCATGTACCTCATAAGCCATCCATATTCCACATCTCTCATGATGTACTCAACACTTGCGAATGCACCTTCTTCAGTATTGGTATAAAACATCATCAACCATATACCTGTAATAACTTGTATCATAAAAACTACCATTAGTAATGCACCAAACAGATAAAAGAAATTAACCTTACTTGGAACTGGATGTTTAGTAAGATGTCTTTCAAGGTTTTCTGTAACTGGAAGTCTTCTATCTATCCAGGACATTAAAGAGTTTTTGCTCGCCATTATGCTTCTCCTATAATTAATGTATCACCTTCAAAAGAATGAGGTGGTACCTCTAAGTTTGTTGGGGCAGGAACATTTTTATAAACCCTTCCTGCAAGATCAAATTTTGAACCGTGACAAGGACAGAAGAAACCACCTTTCCAATCTTCGTCCCATGCTTTTGGCTCTATTTCTGGATGATATTTAGGTGCACAGGACAAATGAGTGCAAACTCCCTTAACAACAGAGAACTTATCATTTGTTGTTCTTGAAACTCCTTCCTCTAATGCAGGATTTGCAACTTTTTGATTCAGAGATGGTAGATTTTTAATAGCTTCAGAAGTCTGGTGTACAATGAAAATTGGAGTTCTACGCCATTCTACAACCGCCATTGCGCCAGGTTCTAATTTTGATAAGTCATATTTTACACTTGCACCAAGTGCTTTTGCTCTTTCGCTCGGTTGCCATGCGCTCAGGAAAGGAACTGCAAACCCAGCCACAGTTACTGCCCCAACTACTGAAGAAGTTATTTGCAATGCTTTTCTCCTAGTAGTGTTAACTTTTTCTTTTGGAATAGGTTTTGTGTTCGAAATCAAAGTTTTCTTCGCTGATACATTAATTTTTTGTGCTAGTACTTTTTTTCCTTCCACTAAAATTTCGTCTTTCCAGAGAGTTAGAAGTTTTATTGCCTCATCCTTATCATCAGTTTTGAGACTTTTTTTGAAAACCTCCCCATCTATGTTTATATATCCCCAGTAAAAAGGGGATCTATCTCTTGTATATAGAGACATTCCCTCTGAAATATGAATATGTTTTGCTTTTTTTCCTTGCATTTTGAACATCAAATTAGTGTTCAAAAAAGTTTTTAAAATTCTTTTAAACCCTAATTAATCAACGATTCAACGAAGATTCAGGAGCATTATATTATGGAAATTATCAATTAACAATTTTGAACACAAAAAAAACGGTGTTTTTTGTGTTCAAAAAATTATCTTTTAGAAAATTGTGGACTTTTTCTTGCTTTTTTGAGGCCTACTTTCTTCCTCTCCTTTACTCTTGAATCTCGAGTGAGGTAACCTGCTTTCTTCATAGGCCCTCTTAACTCAGCATTATCTTCTATTAAAGCTTTTGAAATAGCTAACCTTATTGCTCCGGCTTGCCCGAAAGAACCACCTCCATTTACCTTTATATCTATATCAAATTTTTGTTCAACTTCTGCTAAAACCAAGGGCTGTTTTACTATCATTTTTGCAACATCCCTTCCGAAATACTCATCTATTGATTTTTTATTTACAGTTATTGCTCCCTTTCCTTTTCTTAGTCTCACAACAGCTGTTGCTTCTTTTCTTCTACCTGTAAAAATAGACATTTAATTAATTACCTCTGGATTTTGTGCCTCATGTGGATGATTTTCTCCACTGTAGACTTTTAGTTTGTTTATGATTTTTCTATTTAATCTATTCTTAGGCAACATTCCCTTAACAGCGTTTCTCAAAACTTTTTCAGGATCTTTATTCAACAAATCTTGAAAATTAATTTCCTTCAGATTACCAGGATAACCAGTATGTTTGAAATAAATTTTGTCTTTTGACTTATTGCCACTTATTTCAATCCTCTCAGCATTTATCAAAACAACGAAATCACCAACGTCAGAATTAGGTGTATATTCAGGCTTATTTTTTCCTCTTAGTATATTTGCGATTTGTACAGATAGACGTCCAAGCTTTTTACCTGAGCAGTCAATTAGATACCATTTTTGTACGATATCTTTTGTAGTTAAAGAAGAAGTTTTCATAAAATACTAAAATTTGATTCGGTATATATTAATATAAAGGTTTTCGATTTCAAACATGAGATACTTTTTTTTAACTATTTTATTTCTAGGCCTTTTTGTAGGTGTTCAGATTGTACTCTACCAAAACTATGATTCTAATAAGTCTGAAATTGATTTTGATAATGTTTCTAATTCAATTGTAAAACTGGAATCGACTACTACAAGATCTTCAAAAAATTTTGGTTCAGGAATTATCATTTCACAAGATGGCTATATAGTTACTGCTTACCACTTACTGAGAGGTGCATATAATGTATCAATTGACATATTGGGCGATAAGTATGATGCAAGTATTATAGGATTTGATGAATACTCTGATATAGCCGTTATAAAGGTAAGCGCTACTGGACTTAAACCTATTCAAATTGAAACTGAATTAGACTTGAAGATTGGTGATCAAGTGTACGCAATTGGCAATCCATTTAATGTAGGAATATCTGTATCATCAGGCATACTTAGTGCAACAGGTAGAAATTTTGGTAACCCTTATCTAGATATTCTTCAAACAGATGCTTCGATAAATAAGGGAAATTCTGGTGGTGCATTGGTAAACTCAAAGGGAAGGCTTGTAGGGATAAATACTTCTATTGCAACATTATCAGGTGGTTCGGATGGTGTAGGCTTTGCGATTCCATCTGACAAAATTTTAAGCATATCTGAGGAAATAATTAAATATGGTGAGGTAAAAAGAGCATGGATTGGAAGTCTCTCTTTTAGACCTTTTATTTACACAGATAAAGATAATATCCCGCAGAGAGCTTTACTTGTAATTTCAAATGAGTCAGAAACTGACGAAAATGGCCTCATTAATGGAGATATTATTACTTCAATTAAAGACTCTGAGGCTATTTGGTCAACACTTAAAGCATCAATAAATAGCATTACTCCTGGCGATTCTCTTGAACTTGAATTAATAAGAAATGGGCAAAGACAAAGAGTTTTAATTGAAACAACTGAAATACCTGCTAGAGTACTGGCTCCCTAATGATTTCAGCTCCCAGTTTATTCAATTTTTCTTCAATGCATTCATAGCCCCTATCTATATGGAATATATCATCGATTTGAGTTCGATTTTTACCAACTAAACCGGCTAGAACTAAACTAGCAGATGCTCTTAAATCTGATGCCTTAACGACTGACCCTACGAGATTGGGGACTCCAATTATTTTTGCTTTATTTTTTTCAAGATCTATATTTGCTCCCATTTTCCTTAATTCAATTACATGCTGAAATCTATTTTCAAAAACTGTTTCTTCAATAATTGAACTGCCATGTGATATCGAATTCAATGCCATAAATTGAGCCTGCATATCAGTAGGAAATCCTGGAAAAGGTTTCGTACAAATATCCGTAGCCTGCAAGTCAGTTGTTGTCGCATCAGCCTCAACTGCATTTTTCTCTAGTTTAATTTTTACTCCAGTATCAGAAAGTTTTTGGTGAATAATTTTTATAGTAGAAGGAGATATATTATTTACTTTGACATGCCCATTTGTCATTGCGGCTGCAATTAAATATGTTCCTGCTTCGATTCTATCTGAAAGAATTTTCCATTTTTTTCCATTAAGACAATCTGTTCCCTCGATTTCAATTATCGATTTGCCTGCACCAGAAATTTTAGCTCCACAAGAATTTAAAAAATTTGCTAATTCGCTTACTTCAGGCTCTTTAGCACAATTTCTCAAGATTGTTTTACCAAGTGTTAATGATGCTGCCATCATTAAATTTTCAGTACCTGTTACTGAAACTTTCGGGAATGTGAAGTCTATTGGGTAAAGTTTTTGAGCTTTTAGATATATAAATTTTTTATCAGACTCGATTTTAGCACCCATCATTTCTAGTCCTTTTAAATGGAAATCGATTGGCCTTGTTCCAATGTTACAACCGCCAGGTTGAGAAATTTTCGCTTTTCCATACTTTGCCAAAAGTGGTCCCATTACAAGGACTGATGCTCTCATAGTTTTAACAAGCTCATATCTAGCCTCTGGTAAGTTTATATTCGAAGAATTTATCTCTATACCTCCGCTTTCAAGAAAATTAATTTCAGATCCCATAGAGTTAAGTAGTTCGAGCATGGTAGAAATATCTTTAAGATGTGGGAGATTCTCAATTTCAATAGTTTTTTCAAGTAGAATTGTTGCTGCAATTATTGGTAGGCCTGCGTTTTTAGCTCCTGAACAGTTCACATCTCCATGAAGTTGATTTCCTCCCTTAATTATCAATCTTTCCATTTTTAATCAATATAAAGAGGTTTCCAAGTTTCGATTGCTTTATCTAAATCATAGTTTTCATTTTTCAAATTATCTTGAAATTGATTTCTGAAAGTAAGCCCAAGATTAATCCCATCAATGATGATATTTATAATTTTTAGCTCACCTTGTTTATTTTTGTAGAGAGTAAATTTTGCTTTAAAAGAATCTGAAGCAGAAAAAAAGTTTATTTCTACCTCAAGTGTTTTATTTTTATTTTCCTTTATTTTTCTACTTGTTTCTAATTCATAGTCTTCAAACTCCAAAAGTGCTGTGATATAGGTATCAAGTAAGAGCTTTTTTGTTCTAGTTTGAAAAAGTAGAATTTGTTCTTCAGTAGCAGTTTTATAGGCTTTACTTAATATAAGCCTTGATACTAGACCAACATCAACCATTGGTTCCCATATATTTTTTAATTTATCTTTAAATTCATCAGGTTTTTCATCATATTTTGAACCTTCGGTCTTAATAATTGTCAAAAAGTAAACTGCATTTTCATTAATGAAATTGAATGCATTTTCTTTTTCATTCGATACTAAAGGTTGGGATAGAGAAAAAATGATAAATATTTTTGTTAAAAAAAGTCGTATCATGTGTAGATTATAAATTGAAATGAAAAAAAATATTTTCCAAAAAGAAGCAAAAAAGGCTTTTTTAATTGAATTAAACGAGCTTAAAGCCTTTTATTCGTCAAAAGATTTCAATGTCGGTGATTTATGTCATGAAATTTTAAATTGTAAAGGCAAGGTTTTTCTCACTGGAGTAGGCAAATCTGGCCATATCGCAAATAAAATATCAGCAACCTTTTCAAGCACTGGAACCTCATCTTTTTTTATACATCCTGCGGAGGCCTTACATGGTGATATGGGTATGATAGAAAAGAATGATTGTTTAATTGTTTTATCGAAATCAGGTGAAAGTAAAGAGATCATAGACCTTATACCAGCGATTAAAGCCAAAAAAATATCGCTTTTCTCAATTACAGAAAATGAAAATTCTTCAATAGCAAAAGAATCTAAAGTTCATGTGAAGGTGAAAGTTTCAAAAGAAGCTTGTCCTAATGATCTTGCCCCAACGGCAAGCACCACAGTAATGCTTGCTCTAGGAGATTCAATTGCAGTTTCGTTGCTCAAAGCAAAGGGGTTTTCATCAAAAGATTTTGCTAGATCTCATCCTGGAGGCAAACTTGGCAAGAAACTTACACTTAAAGTCACTGATTTAATGATTCCAATAAAGAGTGCAGCAGTTGTAAATGATAAAGCCCTAATAAAGGATGTGATTGTAAGAATATCTGAAAAAAAACAGGGCTTTGCTCTTATACAAAACACTAAAAAGAAAATAGTTGGTATATTCTCAGATGGAGATTTAAGAAGGCAATTACAAAAAAATATTGATATCAACAATGTCCAAGTTTGTAAAGTAATGACTAGAAAATTTAAATCCATTGAATCAGAGAAATTAGTAGTTGATGCAGCGAAATTCATGAAAAAGAATAAGGTCTATTATTTAGCTGTAAATCGGAAAAATAAGATTCAAGGATTCATTACCATGCATGAAATCTTGGAAGCAAATGTTTTATAGAAGTTTTCTTTTATTCCTTTTATTCCTTTTGGCTTCTAAAGCTTTTTCAAATGAATATGAGATTCAAGCTGAGGTGGTTGAAATCGACACAGAAAAAAACCTTATAAAGTATTTAGAGAAAGTGACTTTTAACTCTAATGAAATTTCATTCAAAGCAAATAAATTAATTGTTAATCAAAACAATGAGCAAATTGAGGCTTCAGGATCGCCAATAGAGCTTAGTTTTAGAGAGAATGGTGAAAAGATAAATGGTCAAGCCAATAAATTACAAATAATTCAAAACACTTTATTCCTGAGAGATAATGTAATTATCTTTAGGCAAGGCAATGAAATTAAAACACAAGAAGTGAAAATTATTCTTAGAGAAAATGATTAAAGTAAAAAATATTACAAAGAAAATTTCCTCGAAAATGCTTTTAAAATTTATAAGCTTTGAGTTAAAACCCAATAAGATCACGGGTCTGCTTGGAGCAAATGGAGCTGGTAAAACTACGTTATTTAGATCGGTTGCTGGACTTTCATCGATTGATACAGGAGAAATTTTTCTTGGCAAAAAGGAGGTATCTAGGGATGATATTGAGAAGCGATCTCTACAAGGTCTTAAATATGTACCACAAGAGGATTCTTTATTTGAGGAGTTGAGTCTCTTAGAAAACTTAACTGCTGCAATCGAGCTGCAATTTAAAAAAATACAGAATAAACACATAGAAAAAATTGATTTTTATCTTGAAAAGATGAAGTTACAAAATAAAGCTAACATTAAGGCTAAATTCCTATCAGGAGGAGAGAAGAGAAAAACAGAAATTCTTAGAGCTATTCTTTTAGATGCTAAATGTATTCTTCTTGATGAGCCTTTTGCAGGTGTAGATCCAATTTCAGTTGAAGAGATAATAAAAATATTAAAGGACTTAAAAGAAAACCTTACAATTTTTATTAGTGATCATAATTTTCGTGATGTTATGAAAGTTTGTGATGAGATAATTCTAATGAATCAAGGGGAAATCCTACTTAATGGGCCTCCAGAGACCGTTCAAAATGACCGACTTGCCCAAAAGTTATATTTTGGCGAAATAAATTAAAAATTAATAAAGTAAAATAATTTGATGGCAGAAAAAATTTCGTCTTCTAAATATGAATTGATTCAAGATACGATAGCAAACCCTGAATTTAAATCAAAACTCAGTAATATTTTGAAAGAAATGTCAGCAAATGATCTTGCATCTTTAATTCAGAACTCGCCTCCTCAAGAAAGAAAAATAATATGGGATTCAATTGAGCTTGAATATGAAGGTGAAGTTCTTGGAGAGCTTGATGAACAGCTTAGAGATGAATTGCTGAAAGAAATGGAGCCTGAAGAAATTTCATTAGCAATTAGTGATCTAGAAGTTGATGATTTAGTAGATATTTTGCAAGCACTTCCAGAAAAAATTACTAATGATGTTCTTGCCTTAATGAATTCCAGAGATAGAGGAAGAATTGAGAATGTAATTGATTTTCCGGAAGAATCAGCAGGCGGATTAATGAATACTGATGTCATTACGGTAAGGGCTGAAAATACCATTGAGCTTGTCTCAAGGTATCTGAGATTTTTAAAAAATTTGCCTCAAAATACTGATGATATTTATGTTGTAACAAAAAACGATGAATATTTAGGTATTCTACCTATAACAAAAATCTTAACATCTGATCAAAATATGACTGTAAGAGAGGTTATGGATACAGAATTTGAACCAATAAGTTCTGAGCTTAATGAGGTAGACGTTTATGATTTATTTAAGGCAAAAGATTTATTTTCAGCACCAGTAGTTAATGATAAAAATCAGCTTCTTGGTCGAATTACCGTGGATGATATTATCGAAATTGGTGCAGATGAAGTTCAAGAGGATTTTAGAGCACTTGCACAAATCGAAGAAGATATTTTTTCATCTCCCAAAAAAACAATAAAAAATAGAATTTTTTGGCTTTCTATCAATCTTTTAACTGCAATTATAGCTTCAGCTTCAATTAGTCTATTTGCAGATGTTTTCGAAAAAGTTATATATGCTGCAGTTCTCATGCCAATTGTCGCAAGTATGGGGGGAATAGCGGCAACACAAACACTTGGTATTTATATAAGAGCAGAAGCAATGAGAAAATTAAACAGGAAAAATTTTAGGTATTTATTTAGAAGAGAATTTATCGTTTCAATAGTAAATGGAATCTTTTTTTCAATTTTCATTTTCGGAATTACGTTCTTTTGGTTCTCCGATTACAATCTTGCGATAGCAATATCCATTGCAATGATTTTAAATTTAATTATGGCAGCTGTTGGTGGTTTTATTTTGCCTTACATCCTTAGAAAAATTGGATATGACCCCGCGATTTCTGGAGGTGTAATTATCACTACAATTACAGATTTAGTTGGATTTGTTACTTTTCTTGGAATAGTAAGTTTCCTAGTTGTTTAAAACTTCTAAATTATTATTATTTCCTTTGATTTTATAGCTTGTTTTAGTTATTTCATTGATATTATCATCTAAAATTCCGGTAACAAGTGCTGCTCCTGCAGCAGCAGGTATACCTCCAAATATTGCCACATACCATGGAAGGGCCTGAGAAATTTTAGTTGTGAAATCTAAATTTAAATCATATGTATCATACAAAAGAGAATTAGTTGCTATAGTCCCATTAATATCTGCCTTTGCAGGACCAAAATCTAACTCTAAATTATTTATATTTATAAGATTATTTCCCTGAATGAACATTTCTCCATCTAGCCTATCAACATAAAATGAATCTCTTTCATATTTATCGAAATTTAAGTTTAAGAAACTCGAAAAGCTTGTTCTCAAATCAATCAATGAAAGCACCCTCAAAGCATCGAAATCAAAAGAAGCATCAGAGTATTTAATATCTTCTCCATCAACCAAAAAATTACCAAATAATTCAATGCTATTTGAGGAAATATTTGCAGAGATATTTTTGGTTTCAATAGAAAATTTTTCAAAAGTTAAATTTGGAAAATTTTCCTGTATATATTTAGAGTTGTTAACAAAAAACTTAGTATTTAAGTTATTAACAGATAGATTTGATAAATCGAAATTAAATCTTGACGGATATTCCTGTTCAAATGCAAATAAATTTGAATCAATTTGACTTATTTCAAATAGATAATTATCAGCAAAGATATTTAAGTTCTTAGAAAATAAAAACCTTAGTTGCAAAAGATCAGAATTAATAAAAACCTGATTATCAAAAAAATTAATATGATAACCTGCACCTATTTTTGGCTTTAAAGAACCATTGATTGCACTCACTGAACCCTTGTCATCAAAAGATATTGAGAAAGGATCTTTAAAATCATCTAAAAAACTTACTTTAAAAACTTCTTCTACAAATGAGTAGTCTAGATAAAGATTTTCACTTTCAGTTAGGGGAAGAAAGCCACTAGCAACAGCATCAACCTTAAAATTATCTATATTCATTTCTAAACTATTAATATCAAAATTTCTTGGAAGAAATGGAATTTTTGGATTTGAAAGCAAAATTTTTCCACTTAAAGATCTATTTTCATTCAATAGAGTGAAAGAAAAAATAGATTTTACATCTTCAGAAAATATGTTGCTTTGCCTAAAAAAATCATTTGTAGCTAGATTAGATGGGGCCCAATAATATATGTCTCTACTGTCTCCAAGGGTAAGTACATTTAATATTAATGCTTTATCAAAATTTATATTAAAAAATTGTTGAGAATTTGCATTTTCAGCATTCAGAAAGGAGGGAAGTATTTTAAATTTATCTTTAAAATCAAATGAAAGCAGTCCTCTTAAATCACTAAGAACTCTCTCTTCTTGATATATATCCAAGTTAAACAGCGCTATATTGGAATCGATTAAAAGTTTTAACTTTTCATTTTCATAAGAAGCAATTCCACTAAAGCCAGAAATATTTTTAAGTGCATTATCAAGAGAAATGCTCGACTCTTTGAATACAAAACCAAACCTTCTACCCTCTGTTCTAAAATTAGCAATATTAAGACTGTCAATATTTGCTTTTCCCAACGATGCCCTTTTTATGCTTCCCTCTTTTACAAAAAAATTAATGATATTTCTTCTCTCATTAGAGGGGTTTACTCTGATTGATGCTTCATCAATAAATAAAAAATCAATGTAAACTTCTTTAGATAGAAAAGAATTTAGAAGGTTAAGTTTTAAAAATAGATTCTGCCCCTCTACTTTTATATCTCCATCATAATTAAAATTTTCAAGATTTATATCAATGCCTTTTAAACTTTGCCTAAAAGAAATACCTTCATAAGAAAGCTTACCTGCAAAAATTTTATTTATAAAAAATGAGTTTATATTTGAAAAATTTAATGAAATGCCAAAAAGATGAAAGCCTAGCAGAAATACTGCAAGCAAATAAAGGAAAATCCTTAAAATTCCAATTAAATGTTTTTTAACCATTTTTTTCTTTGGTTGAGGAAAATTAATATCCAAACAAATGCATTAATAAATGGATTCACTAAAAATCTAAGCTCATTTTCAATCGAATAAGTATTAACAGTACTTAATAGCAAGTTTAGAAAATAACTTACCAATAAAATTAGTGTTACTTGCTCAACTAAAGATTTCTGAATCCAATTTATCTTTGAGAATTTTAAAAATATTCCAATAATAAAAAAAGTTAAAGTATACGGAATTGAAAGATCACTAAAGAAAAGATCAATTAAAAACCCTTTAAAAACAAAATAATAAATTCCAGGGGGCTCTTTGAGAATTACAATTGCCAATAATGATTGAATTAAAAAAAGATCCGGTGCCCATTTCCATAAATTAAAGCTTAGCAGTAAATAATTTATAACTATAACTAGCAAAAGCCGAAAAATTCTAAAGATATCAGTCATATAGAGTGACTCCTTTGTCTATAGATTGATAAGGATCAAAGAAAAGCTCAATTGTTAACTTCTCTTTGAACATATTTCCCTCAACTATTTCAATTTTTGTTAGCTTTCCAGCTATTAAGTTTTTTGGGTAAATTCCGTCGAACCCTGTTGAAAAAAATGTATCTCCTATTTCATAAGTAGATGCTTTTGATTCATTAAAACAAACTGTTTGTTGTGGCAGTCCATTTCCTTGAGCTATACAGTAGAAATTTTTTGAATTCTTTAGAGAAATAAATTCTTCAGGATCACTCAACAGTCTTACTTTAAATTCATTAGCTACTAATCCGTTTGTTTTGCCGATTATGAAATCTCCTTGAGATACAGAAAAAACCTGATTAACTGAAGTATTTTCAGCTTGAAGGTAGATTACATGTTTCTTACAACAGTTATAATTTACCTGATCAAAAGCTGAGACATAAGATTTTTTTGTGCTTTTAGACGTAGTTATATTTGTATTATAGGATTTTGAATTTTCTAAAGATCTGACCTTTAGTTCTGATTCATAAATATCATTTTTTAATTTTATGATCTCATTTTCAAGCTCAACAATTTTTAAACTTTCGTATTCTTTAAATTCCTGTGAAATGTTTTCGATAAAGTTTTCAGGCACCTCTAATGCCTTCACCAAATACCTTTGTGAAGTTTCGTTTAAATTAAAGTAGTACGAACTTAAACCTAGGGCGACTATTAATAGAATATAAGAAAAGGTGAGAACTATTTTTTTTCTAAATGTAAATATTTCTCTTGGCATTACTCATCAGCAAAAAGATCAAAATCTTTATCCATTAAGCCTAGAGCAATTCCGCCGCCTCTAGCAACACAGGTTAAAGGATCTTCAGCAACTGTTGTAGGTATTCCTGTACTTTGCTCTATCAGAGTATCTAAGCAATGCAACAGTGCTCCTCCTCCAGTTAAAACAATTCCATCTTGTGATATATCTGCTGCAAGCTCTGGAGGAGCTAATTCAAGTGCAGTTCTGACAGATCTTACTATTGCTGATGTTTGATTTTCGAGCGCTCTAAAGCCATCTTCTTTTTCAAAGATTACTAATTCAGGTATGCCTTCAGCTAAATTTCTTCCTCTGAACTCATAAGCTTCAAATTCTTTTTTACAACTTAATGTTGCGCAACCAACTTGTAATTTGATTAATTCAGCTGTCGTTTCTCCAATTACTACTCCAAATTTTCTTCTAACATAAGCTTGTATTGCCTCGTCAAATTTATCTCCACCAACTTTTAAAGATTCTGAATAAACAATTCCATTTAAAGACAGAATAGCAACTTCAGAAGTACCGCCACCAATATCTATAACCATACTGCCTCTAGGTTTATCAATATCTACTCCTGCACCCAATGCTGCTGCAATAGGTTCCTCAATCAACTTAACAACGCTTGCACCAGCAGATAATGCTGATTCTCTGATAGCTCTTTTCTCAACTTGAGTTGCCTTAGATGGAACGCAAACTAGAACCCGTGGACTTGGAGACAAGATGCTATTATTTGAAACTTTCTTGATAAAGTGTTGGAGCATTTTTTCTGTCACATTAAAGTCAGCTATAACTCCATCTCTTAATGGTCTGATAGCATCCATTTGACCTGGAGTTCTTCCAAGCATTTTTTTTGCATCATGTCCTACGGCAATAACAGACTTCTGTCCGTTAGTTTCCTTAATTGCCACTACAGAAGGCTCGTCCAAGACGATTCCATTTTCTTTTGTGTAAATTAATGTGTTAGCGGTTCCTAAATCAATTGATATATCATTAGAAAATAAACCTTTTAAAAATTTTAACATTTCAAATATATCTCTATAATATTGAGAACTTTATAGAATAAGGCTTTTGATGAATAAAATCGAGTTAAAAAATCTATTATTTTTGGCGCGGCTCCAAGTAAAAGAGGAAGATCAAGATAAAACAATAGAAAAATTGCAAAACACTTTCGAAATGATCGATCAGATGAATGATCTGGACCTCGATAAGTTTGAGCCACTGAATAATCCGCTTGAGCTTACTAATGTAAGCCGCTCAGATGAAGAAAAAAACAGAAATAAAAAGGAAGAATTTTTAAAAAAGTCGCCCAAATCTGACGAGGATTACTTCGTTGTACCAAAAATAGTTGAATGAATTTCCAAGAAACAAGAAATAACTTTCGAAAAAAACAAGTTTCTGCTAAAGAACTAACTGAAGAAAGTCTAAAAAAAGCAAAAGAAAAGAGTGAACTCAATGCATTTATAAGTCACTTTGAAGACTACGCATTGGCGCGAGCATCAAATATTGACGCAAATTTTGATGAGTTTAAAGACAAATCTCTCGGTGGAATTCCTATTGCCCATAAAGATATTTTTTGTACTGACGGGAAAAAAACTACATGTGCATCCAAAATGTTAGAAAATTTTATACCGCCATATGAGTCCACTGTTACAAAAAATTGTAATGATGCTGGTTCCATTATGATTGGTAAGACAAATATGGATGAATTTGCTATGGGCTCATCGAATGAAACTAGCTTCTTTGGTCCTGTTAAGAATCCTTGGGGTCAATCATTAGTTCCTGGAGGGAGTTCAGGTGGCTCTGCTGCCTGTGTCGCTGCTGATATTACAACAATTTCTACTGGTACAGATACTGGAGGCTCGATAAGACAACCTGCTGCCCTTTGTGGAATTACTGGACTTAAACCGACTTACGGTCTTGTCTCCAGATGGGGAATGATTGCTTTTTGCTCCAGCATGGATCAAGCTGGCCCTCTAGCTAGAGATGCTTTTGCCTGTTCAGCATTACTCAATGCCATGGCGTCTTATGATGAGAAAGACTCTACCTGTTCAAAAAGAGAGTCTATTGATTATGAAAAAGGATTAAATAAAGATTTTGGTAAATTAAAGATTGGTATCTTAAAGGGTATTGAAAATCTTGGAATATCAGAAGAAGTATTAAATGCTTATGAAAGTTCTAAAAAAATACTTGAACAATTAGGGCATAGTTTTGTTGAATTAGACTTTACAGAACTATCAAGTGGTATTTGCTCATATTATGTTATTGCTCCAGCTGAATGCTCTTCAAATTTATCAAGATTTGATGGTGTTAAATATGGTCATAGGTCAGAGGCAAAAAATATAAGCGAACTGTATCTAAAAACCAGAGCTGAGGGCTTTGGAGATGAAGTGCAAAAGAGAATTTTAATTGGGTCGTATGTTCTATCTGCAGGTTTTTATGATGCGTATTATAGAAAAGCACAAAAAATAAGAAGAATGATTAAATCCAAATTTGATGAATTTTTTAAGGATGTTGATTTAGTTTTCTTACCTACAACTTTAGATCAAGCATTTGAAATGAATAGAAAAAGTACAGATCCAAACAGAATGTATAAAGAGGATTTATTAACCATTCCAGCAAATCTTGCAGGACTACCAGCTATGTCCTTACCTAACGGTTTTTCAAAGAACCTTCCGATAGGCGCACAATTCGTTGGAAATTATTTCTCAGAGGAATTATTGCTAAATACCGCACATAAAATGCAGGAGGTGACAGATTGGCACAAAATGACACCCTAGTTAACGGTTGGCAACCTGTAATCGGTCTTGAAATTCATGTCCAGTTACAAACCAATACAAAGCTTTTTTCTCCTGCTAAAAATCAATTTGGTGAAGAGGCAAATACTCTTGTAGACCTCATTGATATGGGTCTCCCTGGCGTTTTACCTGTGCTTAATGATGGTGCTGTGAAACAGGGAATAGCTTTTGGTCTAGCGACAAATGCAGAAATTGCTAAAACAATGGTCTTTGATAGAAAAAATTATTTCTATCCAGATTTACCAAAAGGCTATCAAATAACACAACTACATTATCCAATTGTAAAAAATGGTGTTGTTGATGTTGAAGGCAAACAAGTTAGGATTCATCAAGCGCACCTTGAAGAAGATGCAGGGAAATCAATGCATGATGTTTATGACAGTGAGTCAGTTGTAGATTTAAATAGATCAGGAGTACCACTCCTTGAGATTGTATCTGAACCTGATATTCGCTCAGCAGAAGAAGCTGTAAAGTACTTAAAAAAGATTCATCAAATTATCACTTATTTAGATATTTCTGATGGAGATATGTCACAGGGCTCTATGCGTTGTGATGCTAATGTTTCTATCATGCGACCTGATGATAAGGAGTTTGGTATTAGGGCTGAAATAAAAAATATCAATTCGTTCAGATTTGTGGAGAAAGCCATAAATTTTGAAATTAAAAGGCAAATCAAAGTTTTGGAATCAGGAGAAAAGGTTGAGCAAGAGACAAGACTTTACGATTCTGTAAAAGATGAAACAAGATCGATGAGAACAAAAGAATTTGCTAATGACTATCGCTATTTTCCTTGTCCGGACTTAGTGCCTCATGAAATATCAGAAGATTTAATCAAAGAGGTTAAAGATAATTTAAGTGAACTGCCGGAGGAGAAGCAAAAAAGACTCATGGAAATACATAGCCTTAATGAATATGATGCTGGTGTATTATGCGCTGATAAATCAACTGCTGATTTCTTTGAAGAAGTAGCAAAAGAGGCTAATGCTGAGCTTGCAGCTAAGTGGATAATAGGCGATCTCAATGCGCTGTTAAATAAAAATGATGTCAGTCTTAAAGAAAGCAAAGTTAAAGCTTCAAATTTCTCTAAACTTATCCAAAACATCTCTGATAACACTATCTCAGGAAAAATTGCGAAAGATGTTTTAGATGAAGTTTGGCAATCAGGCGAAGATGTAGCCAAAATTATAGAAGGCCAAGGTATGCAACAAATCTCAGACGAAGGTGAGCTAGAAAAAATCATAGATAAAATTCTTGCAGATAATATAAGCCAAGTAGAAGCTTATAAATCTGGTAAAGATAAACTATTTGGTTTTTTTGTTGGTCAAGTGATGAAGGCTACAGAAGGGAAAGCTAATCCAGGCCTTGTGAACAAACTTTTGCAGCAAAAATTAGGTTAAAAAATTATCTAAATTTTTCTTTGCAAATAAAAATTTCATTTCTCAAAAATAGCTATTCGATCAGATTTATAAGCTCCAACAAAAACTTTATTCTCAAATGGATATGCAACTGAGGCTCCACCAAAAGCTACATCTGCAAAATTGTATTCTTTTATAATATTCAAATCTTTATCAACATGAATGACAAAAAAGGGTGTTGGACATTGCAAAACTGTTTCTTCAATGCATGCCAGCTGGCCAAGATCAGTATTTTGTCCACCAATCCAAAGTTCATCACCTACAGCAATGACATTATCAGGACCACCATTTAAGAATGTTCGTAAAACTAAGTCATTTCGAATGCCATTACTAAACTTGGAGATCATGCCATTCGTTCTGTAATTGACATATAAATCGTCATTAATCATATCAATACCATTTGGCCAAGTACCAGCTGAATTAGGCACGATAGAATACTCATCTTCAGAATTCCACTCATAAACATAACCAGTATTAAATCTAAAAATATTTAGAAAGAAGAGGTAGTAAAAACCCAGGTCTTTATCATATTGGTGAGTGGCAAAAAATGAGCCTTTGTTATCATAAATAACAACATCATTGAAATAGGTATTTTCTTTTGGCGCTTTTGTACACCCAACCCAAATTAATGTCGGATTTGTTTTGTCTGAGAAAGTTACATAATCAGGAAAAATTAGAAAAAATTCTATACTGCTTACTTTTTGATGATTCACTACAGCCAGTAAAGAAGCTTCCTCTAAAAAAGGACTTAAGTTTTCACCAGTAAGCTTTATACCCTCATAAATATCTATGCCATGAGGATAAAATTCTTTATATGGTTTGCAATTTTCATCTCCAATGCCTAAGCTATTTTTCTCTAAAAACTCTATATCAAAATCTACTATCTCATTAGTTTTTAGATCAAGCTTCGAAAGTTTGCCAATCAAAACCCTTCCTTCATTCAATTCAGGAAGGCCGGCAAATTGAGATACTACAATAGAATCCTCTTCAGGAATTTTGGCAAAATCTTCAGGATTTTGTAGATTACAAATTAATTCTAGAGTGCCTAGACTTTTACAATCATTGATATCCTTGTAATAACTGGTGCATCCAGTGATTACAAAAATTATAAGAACTAACTTTGCTAGGTTTTTATACAAATATCATTGCGAGATTTTCGGCAACAAAACCAGGTTTGTCTGCACCTTCAACCTCAAGCTCAATTTTAAATTTAAGCAGCCAACGACCACCTTCTTTTTCAGTTACTTCAATTAGTTCACTGTTATATCTGCAATTTGAATCAACTGGAACTGGACTAACAAATCTAATTTTGTCGTATCCATAGTTCATAGCCATTTTAGTACCTTCTATAGGAATGGCTGTTTCATAACCTTTTCCTACAGATAGTGAAAGCATAAGAGCTCCATGCGCTATTGTGCTTCCAAATATTGGTTTAGCTCTTTCAGGATCCACATGAATAAATTGTGGGTCATCTGTTACATCTGCAAACGTATTTATCATACCTTGGTCAACTTTAAACCAAGATGTACTTTGTACTTTTCCGATTTCTTTATGTAAATCTTCAGGTTTTATTGCTTCCATTTTTTTCTCCTATTTCATTAGATGATCTTTAAATTGATCTCTTAGATTAACCTTAAGAACTTTACCAGTTGCTCCTAAAGGTAATTCATCAACAAATACTATATCATCTGGCTTCCACCATTTAGCAATTTTATCTTCTAAAAAGCTGTATATAGATTCTTTATCCTTTTTATCTCCTGCAGCAACAATTAATAGAAGTGGTCTCTCATCCCACTTAGGATGCGCTACTCCAATTACACAAGCTTGCATAACATCAGGATGTCCCTGAGCAACATTTTCTAAATCAACTGAACTGATCCACTCACCTCCTGATTTAATGACATCTTTTGCTCTATCAACAATAGTCATATATCCAGCAGGATCAATGCTTGAAATATCACCAGTATCAAACCATCCGTCTGCATCTACAGCATCTTCTTCAAATTTATAATATCTTTTGTTAACCCATGGTCCCCTTATTAGCAGCCTGCCAAATGCTTCCCCGTCTTCAGCTAATCTTTTACCATCGTCGTCAACAATTTTTAGCTCTACTCCATAAACTGGTTTACCTTGCTTAGTCTGAAGCTTATACATTTCTTCTTTTGGCATTGCTTCCATTTCTTTAGTCCTAAGATTAGCTGTAGCAAGAGGACTTGTTTCTGTCATACCCCAACCTTGAACAACATTAACGTCATGCTCTTCATCAAATTGTTTAATCATTGAATATGGCACCGCAGAACCTCCAATTACAGTTTGTTTAACGCTTTCAAGCTTGATTTTTTGCTCCGTACAATAATTTAATAATCCCAACCAAATTGTTGGCACACCGAAAGCTAAAGTTACTTGTTCTTTTTGGATTAATTCAACCAGTGCAGCTCCATCCATGCCCATACCTGGTAGAACGAGCTTAATACCATTCATGGCACCAATATATGGCAGCCCCCACCCCATAACATGGAACATTGGCACTACCATTAAAATAGAGTCACTTCTTGTAAAACCTAATCCATTAGCAGAGGATCCAGCCCAAGCGTGCAATAAAGTTGATTTGTGAGAGTAAAGAACTCCTTTTGGATTACCGGTTGTACCTGATGTATAACATAAACCACAAGGTGCATCCTCATCCAAGAGTGGCCACTCATAATTTTCATCACCCTTTTCAATAAATTCCTCATAAGAAACTGCATTTTTAAGATTTGATTCGGGCATTTCTTCTTTTGAGCACAAAAGAACATATTGCTCCACAGTTGGGCACTTATCCTGAACAGCTTCAAGTAATGGTGCAAAAACTGTCTCAGTAAAAATTATTCTATTTTCAGCATGATTTATTATGTAGACCACTTGCTCTGGATGAAGTCTAAAGTTAATAGTATGCATCACAGCTCCCATTCCTGAAATACCGTAATAAAGCTCCATATTTCTGTAAGTATTAAGTGCTAAAGAGCCAACATTTTGACCCTTCTTAATTCCATATTTTTCTAGCGAATCACCAACTTTTTTAGATCGTTTCGCAACTTCACCATAATTTGATTTATGTATTTTTCCGTCAAGTGTTCTTGACACAATCTCGACTTTAGGAAAATTTCTTTGTGCGTAGTCAATAATGCTCGCTACATTTTGACTCCAGTTCTGCATATTACTCATTTTTCACCCCTTTTTTTTAAGTAGTGTAGATAAGGATACCATTCATTTTTCAGAGGAGAAAACCATTCTTGAAGAATTTTTTTAATTTTCATATTTTCTGAATCAGTGATTTTTAATTTATTTTTAGGATTAAACAAATGGATAAGCTCAATAAGGTTTTTATCAATCTTATTTTCTTTAAGTAATTCTTCAAAAGAAATTGTTTTGCCGTTTATGAAATGTCCAAAAGTATTAATTATTAAATTATCTGTATATGCCATTCCCGTTAAGTTAATAAAATACATTTCTTTTTTCTTAAGATATTGAATATCTAAATGATCGAAATAACTGTAATTCAATACTTCTGGGCATGAGTCAACTGTAAAATAGTTGTCCCAAAAAGCAATGTTACTATTCTCCATATCCTTAAGATCATTATCTGCTTCATCATTTAACTCTTCAGAAATAACCTTAGGGCCAGTCCAAATAAATGTTTTATCTTGCGGGAAATCATTCTTAAAGCTAGCAAAATACTCTTTAGTATTTTGGTTTTGATCTATAAGTTCAGATGTATATATGCTTGGACAAAAAATAATTTCACTATCCTGAAATTCATTTTCTGCTTTATTAAAAATATCTAGTTGGCTTTTTAAATCATAATCTTCAGTATCATCAAAAAGTATTGCGAAATGATTGCAACCAAGAGATTTAAATTTGTTTATCTTATTAGCAAGTGAAACATAATCATTAGTTTTTGGACACAAACCAGCACTGATTTGGATATTTTTTTTATTTGCGTTGTGACAAAAATTTTGAAATTGCTCTTCCCACTCTTTTGAATGGTCTAAATCAATATACTTTCTAATAAAAGGGTCCTCTTTGGGAGCATACAAATAAAAATTTAGATTATTATTGCTCAATGACTCAACAATCGCATTCCTCTGTGAAAAGCTCATTAAGCTTCCATAAAAACCCTCAACAATACCTAATTTTTTCATAGCCGATTAAGTCTACAAGATTTATCAGGAAAAACTTTGTTTTTCTTGATTCCAAATTTTGAACTATTAATTCTAATTAGCGTTTCGGTTTCTTCAAATTTTCCACAAATAAATCTCATTCCAATAAGTGACTGCATGGAGGCTACTACAGCTACAGCAGGACCCAAGACGCCAAGACTTGCGCAATGATTAGTCTCTAAATCACCTGATTCTTTGAATAAACAGGAGTAGCAACAATGTTCTTTTTTTGAATTTTTAAAAATTATAATTTGACCGTTAAACTCAGAAGCTGAGGCAAAGCAGATTGGTTTATTTAAATTCACCATTTCTTCATTCAGTTCAAATGAAGTTTTTAGATTATCTGTACAATCAAAGAATAAATTAGAATTAATTTTCTTAAAGTCGATTTCTGATGACTTTACAGGATAGATATTTACTTCAACCTCTCTATCTAAATTATTTAAATAATCTTTAAGGGCCTCTACTTTTTTTCTGCCAATATCTGATTCTTTATAAAAAACCTGACGATGAAGATTTCTCTCTTCGACCACATCAAAATCAATAAGATTAATCTTCCCAACCCCTGAAGCTACAAGATATACTGCTAACGGCGAACCTAGACCGCCACAACCAATAATTGTGACTTCACTTTCACAAAGTTTCTTCTGATCTTCGTAAGAAAAATCATCTAAGACTAATTGTGAGTAATACCTTTGAGGAATTCTATTCAAGTTTGCCAAAAGTAAACCTCTCTGTCCTTTTTAGGTCTTTAATCGAAGTGACATTTCTAAAGCCACTTTTCTTCAAAAGATTTTTTATAATCTTTTTTTGTTCAGGAGAATGCTCCAAAAAAATAATTCCTCCATAATTTAAATAATGTTTTGATTGAGAGATTATAATTCTAAGATCTTTCAAACCATTTTCATCTGAAAAAATAGCCTCTTCGGGTTCAAATTTTAAACTCTCATTTGTGTTGGCGCTCTTATCTACGTATGGTGGGTTGCTTACAATTAAATCATACTTCAACGACACTTTCTGATACCAGTTTGAATTTAAAAACCTAACGTTTGCATTGTTTTTTTTAGCATTTGTCTTTGCAATAGATATTGCCTTTATACTCAGGTCAACTGCGTCAACGGTCGCTTTTGGAAATATTTTAGATAGTTCAATAGCAATGCATCCTGTTCCAGTACCTAAATCAAGAATACTTTTTGGCTGTAATTTAGAATTTTCTATATACTCAATTA
This sequence comes from uncultured SAR86 cluster bacterium, assembly GCA_902563885.1. Lineage (GTDB taxonomy): Bacteria > Pseudomonadota > Gammaproteobacteria > Magnimaribacterales > TMED112 > TMED112. The sequence continues at coordinate 25,779 of CACEYZ010000011.1, forward strand.
AAGTCTCTGTTTCAGGTCTTGGAATTAAGACATCCGAATTGACCTCATAATTCCCTTTATAAAAGTCCCAATTTCCAATAATGTACTGAATAGGTCTTTTTTCAGAAATCTCAAAGCATATTCTTTCTACATCTCTTTCTAAAAGCTCATTGGTATTTAATAGAAAATACAGGCCCTCTTCATAGTCCTTAGCATAAGTATTACGCCAAACATCTGAAATAATAGTGAGTTTATTGTGATTGTTCTTCAATTTCTAAAAGTTTTTCAGCATTACTCTGAGTGATTAATGAATCAACAATTTCATTCAATTCTCCATCTATCACGGATTCTAAGTTGTGTACTGTCAATTTTATTCGATGTTCAGTTACTCTTCCTTGGGGGTAGTTATAAGTCCTTATCTTTTCACTTCTATCTCCAGTTCCCACCATATTTTTCCTTTTGGAAGCTCTTTCACTCTCTAATTTTTGTTTCTCAAAGTCATGGATTTTTGAGGATAGGATACTTAGGGCTTTTGCTTTATTTTTATGTTGTGATTTTTCATCCTGTTGAGAAACAACTATTCCAGTAGGAATATGAGTAATTCTCACTGCACTATCAGTAGTGTTTACTGATTGTCCACCAGGGCCAGATGCTCTGAAGGTATCAATCCTAATTTCGCTTTGGTTAATTTCACTTTCTTTTATGTCATCAACTTTTGGCAAAATCGCTACTGTAGATGTTGAAGTATGAATTCTACCTTGTGATTCTGTTTCAGGAACTCGTTGAACCCTATGGACACCTGATTCAAATTTCATCCTCTCATAAACTTTTTCTCCAGAAATCATTGCAATAATTTCTTTAAAACCTCCAGGGCCTGATATAACCTCTTTTACTTTTTCAACTTTCCAGTTACTCCTTTCTGAAAATCTTGAATACATTCGATAAAGATCACCTACAAAAATTGCTGCTTCATCACCACCAGCACCAGCTCTTATTTCAAGATAAATATCTTTTGCATCATCCTCATCTTTTGGCAACAATTTAAACATTATCTCAGTCTCTAATTCAGTAAGCTGACTTTCTGTTGATGATTTTTCTTCTTGAGCTAGATCCTTCATGTCTTTATCAAGAAGCAATTCATTTATTTCTTCTAAGTTCTTCTCGAGCATCAAATACTTTTCATAATCTTCGACAATGTTTGAAATTTCAGATAATTCTTTATTTAACGATGTAAGTTTTTGTATATTGCTTGTAATTTCTGGTGTTGAAAGAGATGCATTTAAATCCTTTTCTTTTTTCTTTAAGTTTTCTAAAGTGTCTCTTATTGAATCTCTCATTTGGACTTTTTAATAAAGCTTATAATTGAAGGATCATCAATAATTTTTGATAATTCATGAGCATTCTTTGATGCAATTTCATTAGCAAGCTCCTCTAAAACTTTTTGTACATCAATGCCCTTTTTTAAACTACTTTTAGCTTTTTTAAGCGCTTCCGTTTTCGCATTAAAAATTTTCCCTCTAGCTTCCTTTTGGTTTCTGCCCATCATTTGCTTGTTTTTAAGCTTTCTAAATTCTTTTTCAGCATTTAACTTAATAATTTCTTCAGCAGCATTAACTTCCTCTTTTCTAGTGTCCTCATTTTTTTTCAACATCTCTCCCAATTCATCAAGAGTAATAACAGTAACATTTTTATTTTTTGGAATTTTAAAAGATATATTTCTTGGAATTGCTAAATCAAAAACTAAAATATTTTTTTGAATTTTGGATAAAAAGTCTTCTTCAATAAAATTTTTGCTAGACGATGCAACTATTACAACTGCATCGGATTTTTTAACATAGGTCTTAATTTTTGAGAGTGAATCGCTTTTTATTCCACTTATTTCGACATTAGATCTATTTAGTAAAAATACCTCTTTTCCTTTTTTTATAAGTTTTGGCACTAGCTTTCGAGAAACATCACCACCACCAATAACAAGGACAGAGTTAATTGCATCTTCTTCTGATATAAACCCCTCTACTATAGTTGATATAGAAAGTGGATTCTTTGATAAATCAGTTTCAGTTCTTATAAGTTTTGAAAATCTTATTGCATTATTGAAAGTATTTTCCAACTCAGCATTTAAAAATCCCATTGAACGTGAATTATTTAGCGATTTTTTCACTTGGCCGAATATATCTGGTTCACCAATTATCATTGAATCTATACCAGTCATCACTTTTAATGAGTGTTTAAATGCTTCAGGCCCTGCATAGAGATATTGGTCATTTTTTCTGAGATTTTCAAATTTATTTAAAATTTTGGAAACAACCTTTTCAAAATTTTTTATTTCAGACCTTAAGCATACTGAGTAAAATTCAGTTCTGTTGCAAGTTGAGAGCAAAATCCCATTATCAAATGTATTTGTCATCTTTAGGTTTGTAAGCACTTCATCTATTTCCTTTTTATTAAACGCGAACTTTTCCCTTACTTCTAAAGAAGTAGATTTATGACTTATGCCCCAACAATGTAATTCCATTTTTTTGACCTTATTTTTATATATAAATTATAAACGGATGTGCAAGTTTATCTGTTTGAATTGAGTTGTTCAATGTAGTAACTGAATTCTCGCTGTAAAAATAATAAAATTAGCATTCTATGGACTCATTCACATACAAATCACCTGCAAAAATCAATACCTTTTTAAATGTGCTATCCAAGAGAGATGATGGCTATCACAATATTTATACACATTTCGAGTTAATTGATATTTTTGATGAAATAAATTTTGTTCCATCCGTCAAAAACTCATTTTTTTGTGAGGACCCTCATCTAATTGAGAATAATATTATTGAAAAAACCTTTAGCTGGTTTAATGAAGTGTTTAATAAAAAACAAGTTTTCAATATAAACCTTAAAAAAAATATTCCCTATGGCTCTGGACTTGGTTCTGGAAGCTCAAATTCAGCTTCAACACTAATATTTCTTTGTATGTTTCATGGAGAAAAGGTTAAAAACTTAGATAAAACTGAAATTTCAAAAAAACTTGGTGCTGATGTTCCTATTTTTTTAGAGCAAAAAAGTGGTTTTGCTAGTGGTGTTGGTGAAGTATTTGAAAAAGAACACTCTTTTAAAAGTGAATATTTAATAATTTCGCCAAATTTCAACATTTCTACTAAAGATCTCTACAATTCAAAATTTCTTCAAACAAATCGCCAGCCGGATAAAAAAACTAATTCGTTTTTTGAACCTCTTAAAAGTGAATCACATGAATTTAAAGCTTTTTATGATTGTTTAATTGGTATTGGTGGCGAAAGATTTAAAGATAAATTAAAACTTACTGGTACTGGCTCAAGTGTTTTTTTAGAAAATCCCTTGAGAGATGATATTGAGTTATTGAAAAGAAATACTAAAAAGAAGTTTAGAATTTTTGTTGCTAAAAGTTTAGAATACAATTGGTTTTAATGACAATGGGGTGTGGCCAAGTGGTAAGGCAGCGCCTTTTGGTGGCGCCATTCGTAGGTTCGAATCCTACCACCCCAGCCAATAGATTATGGAAAAACAATTACTATTTAGCGGAAACTCAAATAAACAGCTAGCAGAATCAGTTGCGAAAAACCTCGGAAAAAAATTAGCTCCAATCAAAGTAAGTACTTTTAGTGATGGCGAAGTGAATGTTGAAATCGATATCAATGTTAGAGGCTCAGATACATTTATAATTCAATCTACAGACTCACCTGCTGAAAAAAATTTAATGGAGTTAGTTTTGATTGCAGATGCTTTAAAAAGAGCTTCAGCAAACTCAATTACAGCTGTTATTCCTTATTTTGGTTATGCAAGACAAGACAGACGAGTAAGGTCAGCAAGAGTTCCAATAAGTGCTCGTGTAATTGCCGAAGTTTTAACCATTGTTGGCATTTCTAGAGTTATTACTCTTGATATTCACTCTGAACAAATTCAAGGTTTCTTTTCTTTTCCAGTGGATAACATTTATACATCAAATATTATGTGCAAAGAAATTATTGGGAAATATAAAGTTAAAGATTTACAAGTAGTTTCACCAGATACTGGTGGAGTTATAAGGGCAAGATCAGTGGCAAAAACCCTTGGTGTCAAAGATTTAGCTATCATTGATAAGAGAAGAGAAAAAGCTAATGAGTCAGAAGTTATTAATCTAATTGGTGATGTAAAAGATAAAGTTTGTATAGTTCCAGATGACTTAATTGATACAGCAGGCACTCTAAGTAATGCTAGCCATGCATTGAAGGCAAAAGGTGCAAGAGAGGTTATAGCATATATCACTCATCCTGTACTATCAGGGAATGCTATCGAAAATTTGAATAAATCAGCTATTGATAGACTTGTAGTATCAAACTCTATTGATATTGGTGACAAATCAAAAAAATGTCCTAAAATAGACGTCTTTGATATATCGCCAATAATTGCAGAATCAATTAAAAGGATTACAACAGGCGACTCAATAAGCGAACTTTTTAAATAATGGAAACTTTAAAATTAAAAGCTGAAATAAGAGAAAAAACAGGTGGCCTCTCATCAAAGAAGGCTATTTACAAAAATAAATTAGTACCCGGAGTTGTTTATGGAGGAAAAGATGCACCAGTTGCAATACAAGTCAAAAACAATGAACTTCTTAAAATCATTAATAATGAATCAGTTTTTAACTCTCTAGTTGAATTAGAACTTGCTGATAAAAAACATAATGTTGTTTTTAAAGATGTACAAAAACATCCATCAAAGAATATTTTTATCCATTTCGATTTACAAAAAGTCTCAAAAGGTACAAAAATTAATGTTACTGTTCCGGTTGTTTTAACGAATCAAGATAAATGCTTTGGTGTAAAAATAGAGGGTGGAGTGATAAATCATGTACTAAAAGAACTTTCAGTAATAGCTGATCCTGACAATATTCCAGAATTTATTGAAGTAGATATGGAAGAGATAAAATCCAAAGAAAAGTTAAGGCTAAGTGCATTAGAAAAAAATTCATCTTTTAGTTTTCCAAAATCTTTGAAAAATCAAGATCCTGTAATTGTTTCAGTGTTAACTGCAAGAGGTGGGGCGATGCTTCTTGAAGATGAACTTGAGGAAGGTGCTGATGCTGTTGAAGGTGAAGAGGCAACAACACAGGAAGGTGAGAATGAAAAAGCTCCTGAAGAAAATAAGTCAGATAATTCTGAGGAGAAATCAGAATAAATTGCTTCATCTTTGTATCGTTGGTTTAGGCAATCCAGGCGATAAATACTCAAAAACAAGACATAATGCAGGTTATGACTTCCTTGACTTAATTGCCAAAGAATTCAATACAGATTTTAAATACTTAAAAAAAATTGATGCAGATTATGTTGAAATTAATTTTGAAGATCAGAAAATTGCTTTGATAAAACCAAGAGAATTTATTAATAGAAGCGGTAAAACACTCCAACTTGTAAGGAAATATAAGGTTAAAGACACTAAAGATATATTAGTAGTCCATGATGATATGGACCTTGAGCCAGGTGATGTGAAGTTAAAGCTATCTGGAGGTCATGCTGGACACAATGGTCTAAGAGATATTTTAAAGGTAATAGGAAACGATTTTGTCAGATTAAGATTTGGTATAGGACATCCTCCAAATAGAGAGCAGACAGATTCTTGGGTGATAAAGAAACCAAATCCTCAAGAAAAAAAGGAAATGGCTAATGCATTTGAGAGGGCTATAAACAATATCGACAAAATCTTACTTAAAGACTGGATGATTATAATGAACGACCTTCACTCCAATGAGCATTAAATGTGGTATTGTTGGTTTGCCTAATGTTGGTAAATCTACTCTTTTTAACGCCTTAACGTCTCAAAAAATTCAAGCGGAAAATTTTCCTTTTTGCACTATTGAACCGAATATTGCAAGGGTAAACATACCTGACTCAAGACTAGATAGGCTTGCAGAAATTAATAATCCTGAAAAAGTTATTCCGTCTTACATGGAATTTGTAGATATAGCTGGTCTCGTAAAAGGTGCACACTCTGGGGAGGGGCTTGGAAATAAATTTCTATCTCATGTTAGAGAAACACAATGTTTTGCACATGTAGTACGTTGTTTTGAAGACACCAATGTTATTCATGTAGAGGGCAAAATTTCTCCTATTGACGATTTAGAGACTATCGAGACTGAGCTAGTTCTCAGTGATCTTGAAATAGTTGAAAAAAGAATTGAAAAAGTCGGAAAACAATTAAGAAATGGAGATAAAGCCCTCAAAGATGAATATGAATATTTAGAAAAAATTAAAAAAGAATTGTCTGATAAAGGTTTCAATGCAGACTTAAGCTCTAATTGTGATGAGGATTTTTTAAAAAACTTGCAACTCATTGTGTCGAAATCTTTTTTTTATATTGCAAACCTACATGAAGATGATGAAAAAAATCTCTATATTTCTGAACTCGAAGAACATGCTAAAAAAACTAATAAAGAGCTAATAAAAGTGTATGCAAAGGCTGAGGCAGAATTAATAGATCTCGATGGAAAAGAAAGGCTTGAATATCTTGATATACTTGGCTTAAAAGAGCCAACACTCGATGTAATAATAAAAAAAGGTTTTGAGCTATTAAATCTTTTTTCTTATTTCACAGCAGGACCAAAAGAAGTAAGGGCATGGTCAATTAAAAGAGGTTCGAAAGCACCCCATGCAGCAGGTAAAATTCATAGTGATTTTGAAAAAGGATTTATTAAAGCAGAGGTAATAGGATTCTCTGACTACATTGACTGTGGTGGTCAACAAACAGCAAGAGATAAAGGAAAACTAAAGATTGAAGGAAAAGAATATCTCGTTCAAGATGGAGATGTAATCGAGTTTAAATTTAATGTTTGAAGTTAGCGTAATAATCCCGACTTTTAATGAATCTCAGAACATTCTCAGAGTCATCAATGAAATAGAGAATGCTCTGAAAAATTGCGATTATGAGATTATTGTTGTTGACGATAATAGCCCAGATGGAACTGCTAAGACAGTAAAGAAATATACAACATCTAATAGCAGAGTTTCCTGTATCAAGAGAACTTGGAGAAAAGGACTTTCCTCAGCAGTTGTAGAGGGTTACGCATTATCTACAAAAAAACATATTTGTGTGATTGATGGTGATGGACAGCACGACCCTAAAAATTTGGAGCTTTTCGTTGAAGCCTTTAAGAATAATGAAGTAGATATTGTAATTGGTTCAAGATTCTTGAATAAAAGTGAAACACATGGATTATCAACTGCCAGAAATACATTAAGTAATCTAGGGATAAAAATTACAAATTTCTTTTTAAGTAGAAAAGTTACGGACCCTCTATCTGGTTTTTTCATGATAACGAATCAAAAGTTTGGCGATCTGCAAGAGAAATTATATAAAGATGGTTTTAAAATTCTGTTTGACCTTCTGATGCTAAATAAACAATTGAGGGTGAAAGAAGTTGGAATAGAT
>CACEYZ010000012.1 GCA_902563885.1 uncultured SAR86 cluster bacterium
CATAAATAATCGTTTTCTACTACAAAAAAGACCAACCGGAATGCCTGAAGATAATTGTTGGGTTATGGATTCAGAGAAAATTACTGAACTAAAAAAACAAGAGATTCTAATCAAGGCTGAATATCTCTCAATTGATCCGTATATGAGAGGCAAGATGAACGATAGCATCTCATATACACCTCCACTAAAAATTGGAGAAGTTATGGTTGGTGAAAGTGTAGGTAGAGTAATTGAATCAAAATCAAAAAATTATGCAACTGGAGATTTAGTAACTGTACATCAGGGTTGGCAAACTTATATAAGAACTAAAGATTCAGATCCTTCCATTCTTAAAGTACCTGAAAGTAAATTAAATAGTAGTGTATTTTTAGGAACATTAGGTATGCCAGGTAGAACAGCATATTTTGGATTAAATTATGTTGGCAAACCTCTGCCTGGAGAAACCCTTGTAGTATCTGCAGCATCAGGAGCAGTTGGAGGTGTAGTTGGACAACTAGGGAAACTTATGGGCTGCAAAGTTATTGGAATTGCTGGTGGACCAGAAAAATCAAAATACGTTACTGAAGAATTGAAGTTTGATCAGTGTATTGATTATAAAAACGAAAATGTTACAGAGAAGCTGGAAAAATATTGTCCCAATGGAATTGATGTTTATTTTGAAAATGTTGGTGGTGAAATAACAAAAATAGTATCTAAATTCTTAAATAACAATGCTCGGGTTCCAATATGTGGTTTTATCTCAAAATATAATTCAACAAATATTGCTGGTGAGGAAACACCTTTTCATGTTCTTGGTGCTTTGAATCCAAAACCAAAGCATAGATTTTTTGTTGTGACTGAGTGGTTAAATCAGTTTGAAAAAGCAACATCAATTCTTCATGAGCATGTTAAAAGTGGTGATATTAAATTTAGAGAAACTATTACACCTGGATTTGAGAATTCACCACAAGGCTTAAGAGATGTTTTAAGTGGCAAAAACTTTGGTAAGCAAATTATTAAAATTATTTAATAGTAATATTCTTGATTAGATAAAAACCTATTAAGGCTGAAAAAATCTCAATGCCTGTATAGAAAAGAAATATTGGATAAGGAAAGCCGTCAATTATGATGCTTAGTATTCGTCCAAGAGCAATACCTGTCATAAAAATTGTCATACTCCAAAGTGCTGCTAGTCTCAAAGATTTCTTAAAAGCACCAGCTACCCAAAAAATTGATAAAGCAATATATAGACCCATAATTGCTCGAAAAATATTGGCAAGATTTGTACTGTTAACTTCTATGTCGTAAAGATACCTTAATGTTATCTCAGGGTATAAGCCATAGCTAAGCGAAACAGCTAATACACCAGGTGCAATTAATAATAAACAAAGTGATTCTCTGGTCATAATTATCTTTAAAAGCTTTCTTTTAACCATTTCTCGATGGCTTGGTTAACTTCCTCTGGTTTTTCTCTTTGCATCCAATGACCACACGCAATCTCATCTTCAGTTAAATTTGTACACACCATCTTATTATGAGTATTTAGATTCTTAGTCAGAACACTATCATAGGTTGCCTGAATGAATAAAACAGGGCAATCAATAGTTGTAAAATTTTTTAACTCCTTTGCGTACTCATCATTGGTTTTACCATTCACATACCAAGAATTTGGCCCAAAAAAACCATTGCTTTTAAGAAAATCACCATAAATTTTTATTTCTTGAGGTGAGATTACATCTTCATCGACTGGGACTTCAGGTATTGTGTTGAGACCTTTGAAACCATAATGTCTAAACCAACCACCATTTTTAATTATCGATGCAGTCATAGATCTTGCACCTCCTTTTGTATTAAAAACTCCTCTAAATTCATCTGTTGGCTGAGTAAAATTTAATGTAAGCATTTTATGGGGATTTTCTTCCATTTGTTGGCAAGCTAAATCAAAATTTTCGTAGTAGAAATATTGATAGTCCCATTGACCATATGGGTATTCATCTTCTGGATAGAGATTTCTATCAATATGATCTAAGTAGCTGTCTGGATGCCCTCCCCAGCCAAAAGGCACACATAAGCTTGCTAATCCTTTGACAGTTTCTGGATGATGAAGGCCGATATTCCAAACGACTGGAGAACCCCAATCATGACCAACCCACACAGCATCTTTTACATTTAAGCTATTAAATAATTCCAGCATATCTTCAACAATTTCTTTTTGGCAATAATCTGATTTATTTTTGTGAATTGTGCTCTTACCATATCCTCTCATATCAGGTGCAATTGCATGAAATCCTAAACTCCCAAGATGTCTTAACTGATGATGCCATCCCAATGATAGATCTGGCCATCCGTGAATAAAAATTGCCACTGGTCCATCTTCAGGACCACAAGATAAATAAAAGGTAGTATGCCTATCTGTCGTTAACTTATTTTCTTTAATTTCCATTTTAATTATATCTAAATGAAAATTTTACTGTACATAATCAAAATGTCATGTATTGTATTTCACTAAGATTTTCTTTTTTCGAAAATCTTAAGAGGAGAAAGTATGCAGAAAGGAGTTGTAAAATTTTTTAACAATTCTAAGGGTTTTGGTTTCATTGCACCTGAAGATGGATCGAAAGATGTTTTTGTTCATATAAGTGCATTACAAAAATGTGGAATCGATACTCTAAACGAAAACGATGCGGTTGAATTTACTCTTGAAGAATTTAAGGGTAGAGAAGGCGTCGGTGAAATTAAATTAGTCTAGTTTAAATTCCCAATTAGTTTTGAGCACTGTTTTCAAAAACAGAGGATATCTCTTGCTCGATTTCTTCTTGAGTTTCATAGGGTTTTGAAATCTCTGCCCAATCAACATTGAAGTTATCTTCGAGTTCTTGATAACTTAAAACACCAAGTTTTTCATATTTTGGTCTTACCTTATCAGTAATTAAGCCAATTCTTGTAAGATTTGGAATTATCTTAGTGAAAAGCAAATTTTTAAAATTTTCACCTTGTTCAGATTCTTCAGCTATTTTGTGAGCTTCTTCTGGAGTGTAATCAAGAAATCTAGATATTACTTCGCCTGAAATAAGTCTGTCTCTCATTACAACACATGCTTCAAATGCAAATTGCGCTCTATCTTCAATTTCGCTTTTGCTTAAAGTCTTTAAATAATCTTCAAGATAATTTACTCCAAAAGTAACATGCCGCGCTTCATCTCTTATCACGTAGTGAAGAAGTTGTTTTAGAAGGCCATCGTTTAGAATTAATTTCAAATTATTGAAAGCTGCAAGAGCAAGGCCCTCAATAATGATTTGCATACCTATAAACTTCAGATCCCATCTTTCATCTGTGAGAATTTTATCCATTAAAGATTTCAGACCATCAGTCGAGGGATACTGGAAACCAATTTTCTCTTTTAAATATCTATTAAAGCAGTTTACATGTCTTGCCTCATCAAAAGTTTGTGAAGCTGCATAAAGTTTTGCATTGAAAGTGGGCGCACACGAAACAAGCTGAGAAGCTACTAATAATGCCCCTTGCTCGCCATGAAGAAATTGACTTAAATTCCAAGACACCCTGTGTCTGTCCATTTCAATTTTTTTCTCAAACGAGAGATCGTCGTAGCCATCAAGCTCAACTTCTGGTGTTTTAAAAATATCTGAATTAATGAGAAACTGATCTTTGGGAAAGTCTTGAGACCAATCTAAATCGAAGTCCTCATTCCAATTGAGTTTTTTGCCTAACTCATAAAGTTTTTTTATTCTGTCATCAACTACAATGTAGTCCCAATTATATGCACCTGTTAAAGGCGTTTTAAATATTTCATTAACACTTTCTACTGCATCTTGTTCTTTTGGGTCTATTTCAGGATACTTAGTAATTTGTTTTGGTTGATTTTTAACTTTTTTAATTTTCATATTTTTTACTATAAAACAGCTGGTTCCTTAATTCTAGTCTCTAAATATGGTTTGTTTTTTCTTTAAATTTGCTCTGTGAGTAAAAATTGCTAGTAATAAAAAGAAAATACTTAACAAAATTCTAAAATCGAAATTTACCCCATGTACAAATTCAAGAATTAAAAATGCAAATACTTCAAAAAAAACACATGTATAGAAAAATATTACAACTGGGCCCAATGAAGATATAGGTCTTTTATCATTGAGATAATTTATAATGAGCGCACAAAATGTCACATGAGCAGAAGATCTCATCACATGTAAGTACATAAGCCTTGAGTCCTCAAGGTCAACTTTCTCAAAACTTAATGGGAAATACCAAGCTAATCCAGAATATGGAAAAAATGATGAAATTAAACCGTAAATGACGATTAAAATTAAAACTATTTTGATTTTTACTCTCCCTGCATTTCATTAACTATGTGATAAAATTCACTGAATGCGCTATATCTTTTTTTTATTAGCCTTATTTTTTACCAATTTAGAAGCTAAAAATCAACCAAACTTTGTATTGATACTAATCGATGACTTGGGTCTGACTGATCTTGAAGCTTTTGGTGGGGAAATAGATACACCAAATATTAATTTCTTAGCTGAAAAAGGCTTAATGTTCACAAACTACCATACTTCACCTGAATGTGCGCCATCCAGAGCAATGCTTCTCACAGGTATGGATAATCATAAAACAGGAATTCCAATGATTCCTGAAGTGTTACCTAGAAATCTAACGAAAAATAAAGGCTACGAAGGGTATCTTTTGCCAGAAGCTTTAACAATTGCAGAAGTTTTAAAAAAGTCAGGTTATAGAACTTACATGACTGGTAAATGGCATTTGGGTTTTGGTGGAGAGCATTTTCCTTCGTTACCGGTAAATAGAGGCTTCGATAAAACTTTTATTCTTGATGCAACAGGAGGTGATAATTACAGCAATCATTCTTATCTTCCCTACTATCTTGAGGCTCCTTGGTTTAAGAATGGTGAAGAGGTCGAATTACCAGAAGATTTTTATTCATCAGAATTTTTCATTGATCAAATGATTGATTTCATAGATGAAGACGGTTCAAAATCACCTTTTTTTGCTTATGTTTCTTTTCAAGCACAACACATACCAGTACAAGCTCCTAAGGAATTTACCGAAAAATATTTAGATCTTTATAAAGATGGTTGGAGTGTATTAAGGGAGAGAAGACTCAAACGAGCACAAGAATTAGGAATTTTTCCTGAAGATAAAAATGCTGTCAATTCTTTAGAGAATTACCCATGGGAAGAAGAGACTCAAGAAGAAAAAGAGCTTTTAATTAAGAGTATGGCTGTCTTCGCTGGCATGTTAAATGCAATGGATTTTCATATAGGAAGATTAATAGAGTATTTAAAAAATAATGGATTGTATGAGGATACAATTTTTATTATTACTTCAGATAATGGACCAGAGGGCAATGACCCTAGAGATCATGCTACCTGGCGAGCCTGGTATGAAACATCAAGCTGGAATAACAATCTTGAAACATTGGGTGAAGAAGATAGTTATGTTTTTATTGGAACTGAATTTGCACAAGCAATGGCAAGTCCAAGTCATCTTTATAAATTTCATATGTCTGAGGGCGGCCTAAGAGTTCCTCTCATAATTTCTGGAAAAGGTATTCCCTCAGGAAAATATAAAGGTTTAACATTTGTAACAGATGTAGCTCCTACAATTACTGATCTAGCGTCTAGAGAAAAAGAGGATCAAATGATAGGAAAGTCACTTAAAGTTATATTTAATGACTTTAATACCGATTTATATAAAGAAAACGAGCCAGTGGGTCTTGAGGTTTCTGGAAATTCAGCGCTTTTTCTTGGAGATTATAAAATCGTAAAAAATAAACCTCCTGTTGGTGATAGTAAATGGAGATTATTCAATTTAAAAAATGATCCTGGAGAAACGCAAGATTTACAACTAATTGAACCCGAAATTTTTAAAACCTTAATTCAAAAATACTCAGAATATGTTGAAAAAAATGGTGTGATTGAACTTGGCGAATCTTATAGATGGTACGATGAAATGACAATTAATACGGCTAAAAGGCACTTCATGCCATATATATACGCTGGATCAGCTCTCTTTTTTATTTTAATAGCAACTTTAATTTATTTCTTTAGAAGGAAATTATGAAAAAAGTATTACTTTTTTTATTAGTAGTAGGATTATTGCTCGCTGTTTTTTGGAAAGAACTTTTTCTTAGTTTTGTAGTTATAACAGGAAAATTTAATGTTTCTGAAAATAAAGAAATTATTTGGGAAAAAGGCCCTGAAAATAGAATAGATGATAGACCTAACTTTATTGTTTTTGTTGCTGATGATTTAGGGATTAATGACTTAACATCATTTGGAAGTGGCATTGCAAACGGTAAATTACCAACACCTAACATAGATTTCATCGCAAATACTGGAATTAAGTTTTCAAATGCCTATGCAGGAACAGGAATGTGTGCTCCATCTAGAGCAATGATCGTTACTGGGAGATATGCTACTTCAACTGGCTACGAATTTACTCCTTTACCAGATGGCATGGGGAGAAGTTTGCAATTATTTGCTCCATTCCAAAGTGTTGAGGTGAATACTGAAGCTTTAAGATCTAACCCAAGATTTGAGCTTCAGGGTCTACCTAACGAAGAGATTACATTTGCTGATCAATTAAGCGATGCTGGGTATCACACTACACATATTGGTAAATGGCATTTAGGTCGCGGTGAAGGTGAACATCCGAATGCCCAAGGGTTTAAAGAGAGTCTTTTAATGGCAAGTGGATTATTTCTTCCAGTAAATGATCCAAATGTTGTGAATGCATATCTTGATCATGATCCTGTAGATAAATTTTTATGGGCAAGAATGCAATATGCTGCATCTTTTAACCAAGTGAAAATAGGAGAAAATTGGTTTGAGCCAAAGGGATATTTAACTGATTACTACACAAACGAAGCTAGAAAAGTAATTAGAGCTAACAAAAATAGACCATTTCTTCTATATCTAGGTCACTGGGGGGTGCATACCCCTTTGCAAGCCTTAAAATCTGATTATGATGAACTTTCAAATATTAAGGATCATACAGAAAGAGTTTATGCGGCTATGATCAAAGCCTTAGATAGAAGTATCGAAGGGATTTTAGATGAGCTGAATATTCAGGGATTAGCTGATAACACATGGATTATTTTTACTAGTGACAATGGAGGGGCTGGTTATCTTGGACTGAGATATATTAATGCTCCCTATAGAGGATGGAAGTTAAGTCTTTTTGAGGGAGGAATTAAAGTTCCCTTAATCTTTTGGAAAGAGGGGATATCTGAAAAAGAGATTTTTGAAAGAGCAGCTCATATTGATATAGCCCCAACAATTTATGCTTTAGCTAAAGAGGCACCAGAACATAGCATTGATGGAATAGACTTATTTAGTAACTCATCCGAGGCAAAGGATAGGGCCCTCTTCTGGAGAACTGGACATAATAAAGTTGTTATTAAAGATGGATGGAAACTTCAATTATCCGACCATCCAAAGAGAGAGTGGTTGTTCAATTTAAATAATGATCCAACTGAAAGAGTCGATTTATCTAAAGAAAATTTAACGAAAGTAGCCGAATTAAAAACAATATTAAATGAACATCTTAAAAATTCTAAAGAACCTCTTTTTCAATCTAGTCTAAAAGCTAAAATCTCTATAGACAGAACTCTTAAAGAAGTAGTTGAGGATGGTTGGGAGGAAGATGAAGACTATGTTATGTGGCCTAACTAACTTAATGGCTTTAGCTACTCTAGTCTTGAGATACTAAATGATAAAATAAAGATATGAAAGTTGATTTTTATTTCTCATACAGAAGTCCGTATTCTTACTTTATTCTTCCTAGATTAAAAAAATTAATAGAAGAATATGATGTGGATGTGAACTTTAGATTGGTTTATCCACTAGCTATAAGAAAACCCAGTTTTTTTAAAAATAAAAATATGCTGACCTACTTCTTTTGGCGTCTATTGGACTATCGTAAAGTTGCAAATAGACATGAAATGCCATTTTTTAGACCTAAACCGGACCCAATTGTGCAAAATATAATCACGGGAAAAATATCACCAGAGCAACCTTACATATTTTATATTTGTCATTTAGGTCAAGCGGCTCATTATCATGGCCAAGGAATCAACTTTGCACAAGCTTTGTCCAATAAAATATTTGGCAGCAAAGAAGGATGGTTTGAAAGAAAAAGTCTAAGTAAAGTATGTGATTCTGTTGGTTTAAATTTAGATGATCTAGAAAAAGAGGTTAATGAGCAAGAAGCAAAAATAATTTCTGATATTAAATATAACCAAGAGCAGCAGTTAGCTGCAGGTCATCACGGAGTGCCCTTATTAGTGCATGGTGATCAGTATTTTTTTGGGCAAGATAAATTTGATGAATTCTTAAGTTTTATGCATAAAAATGGAATGCAAAAAAAGTGAACAAAGCTGTTTATGACGAGGGGGTTAAGCACCTTCTAAAAGTTGAGCCTAATTTTAAAAAAATCCTTCCAAAAAAAGAAATAAACTTCTTTGTTCGTCCTCAAGGTTTTGCTGGTATATTGCACCTTGTAATTGAACAACAAGTTTCAGTCCAATCTGCTAATGCAATTAAAAAAAAGGTGCAGGCATTGATGAGCAATGTCAATTCTCAAAGCTTTATGGAGTTGTCTGTAAGTAAATTAAGAAATGCGGGCCTAAGTAGACCAAAAATTTCGTATTTAAAGGGTATAGCAACTGAAGAAATAAATGGCAATTTGAATTATTCCAATATTGCAAAAATGGAGGATGAGGAGGCAAGAATTTATTTATGCCAGTTTAAAGGTATAGGGAAATGGACAGCTGATTGTTATCTTATGGCCTCTTTAGAACGACCAGATGTTTGGCCGGAAAATGATATTGGTCTTCAAGAAGGGGTAAAAAGACTAAAAGATCTGAAAGAACGGCCAAGCATTGAGGATATGACTTCGATAGCAAGAGATTGGCGTCCTTTCAGATCGGTTGCTGCTAACCTTATATGGGCAGACTACGATTGAACTCTTATCTTTCTATCATCTTTTTAGACTACTAGAAATAAAATTAGTTCAATTTTTTTACGACTTTTGAAAATATTTCCATGCATCTCTCTAAATTTTCAAGATTTGGAAATGTTGGAGCAATTCTAATATTGCTATTTTTAGGATCTTTCTGATAAGGAAAGCAAGAACCTATTGGCAAAAGCTTTAGACCTAACTTTGAACAGTTTTCAATTATTTGCTCAGCATTTGAGCTTGATGATTCAAATGAGATAAAGTAGCCACCAGATGGCTGAATATAATCACAAAAACCGTCTTTTTTTAGTTCATTAAGGTATTTTTCAACTAATTCAAATTTTGGCAGTATAACCTCTTTTAAACTCTCCATTTGACTTTGTAGAGAGCTTTTTTTGAAATAATTTACATGCATTCCCTGATTCAATTTATTTGGACCTGGAGTTAATGAATTTCTATATTCTATAAACTTCGAAATATTTGCTTCACTGCTTGCAAAAAAAGCCAGTCCTGAACCTGCAAGTGTAATCTTTGATGTCGAGCCAACAATAAATAAATTATCTTTTAACTCATACTCATCTGCTAACTTCATCACAGGTGTTTGGTTTATTGTTTCTCTGAAATCATGACAAGCATAAGCATTATCCCAAAGAATCATAAAATTTCTTTTTTTGTTAGCAATTAACTCAAAGATTTCTTTTACATTTTGATCAGAGTAAACGTGTCCAGTAGGATTTGAGTGTCTTGGGACACAGACTATTCCACTTATATCATCGTCTTTAGAAAGAAGGTCATTAATCACATTAACATCAGGACCATTGTCTTGAAATGGCATTGCAATCATTTCAACACCAAAATTTTCAAGAAGTTTGAAGTGTCTATCATATCCAGGCACGGGACACAGAAACTTAGTTTTTTTTGACAATTTGCTCTTAGGAAATCCAAGATGGTAAGCGCATGAAACTAACTGTTGCATTATAGTTAAGGACGAATTATCTAAAGCTATTGTTTCTTCAAACTCTGTTGAAAGAATTTGTGCACCAAGTTTTCTTGCAGAAGGTATGCCTTCTGGATTTCCATAATTTCTAAGATCAATCCCATCCATTTCAAAGGGAATTTCAATATGCTTAAAATTCTTTTGAGTTACATTAAGCTGATCAGCAGATGGCTTTCCTCTTGTTAAATCAAAAGAAACTTTATCGTCAAGCCAAGGGAGTTCAGACTTAATTTGTTCTAAAATACTCATATGGAATCTGGTTTTTTAATTGCTGCGGTAATACTTTTTGTATTTTCCACATTAGTACTTACTATTTTACTTATACTACAGAGAAATTCTAACCTCAAACCAGAAGAGTTTTCAGAAACTATTGAAAATATTTACAAAAAAAGAGAAGAAGAATTCAAAATCTCGTCAAAAGAAAGTATTGAAAAGATTATAGATCCGCTTAGAGAGCGTATGAAAGAGTACGAGACAGAAATTAGAAAAAATTCTGAGCAACAGATAAAAATTCATGCTCAAACAAAAACAACTATTGACGGGTTAATAGAACAAACAAATCAAATAACATCAGATACTACAAATCTTGCTAATGCTTTGAGAGGTGACAGTAAAACTCAAGGGGATTACGGCGAAATGACTTTAAAACTATTATTTGATAAATCAGGGTTGGAGGAAGATTTACATTATGTTCTGCAAGAAAACTATAAGGTCAACGATGGTGAGGGCTTAAAAGATCAAAGACCAGACGCAATAGTATACCTTCCTCATGAAAGACACTTGGTAATTGATTCAAAGTTTTCATTTAAAGCATATTATGACTATTGTTCAGTGGGCGACGAGAAAGAAAGAGATAAATTTGGCAAACTTCATTCACAAAGAGTAAAAGAGAGAATAAAAGAGTTAAGCGAGAAAAAATACAGCGATATAAAAGAATTAAAAACACCTGGAATGACTTTTTTATTTATTGGAATTGATGATGCATTAAATATATCTCTTAAGTATGATAATTCATTACTTTCCTTTGCAACCAAGAAAAATATTGCCCTTCTGAGTCCTACTCAACTACATATGGCATTACATATGTTTGAAAATTTATGGAGGATAGACAAACAAAGTGAACAAGCATTCAAAATTTATGAAGAGGCTAGAAAGTTAGTAGAAAAATTAGCTGGATTTGTAGATTCTATGGATAGTCTTGGAAATACAATCGCATTAAGTCAGAAGAAATTTACAGACGCTAAGAATAAGTTAGTAGATGGAACAGGATCAATTAGTTCGAGAATAAATAAACTAATTTCACTCGGAGAAAAAGAAACAAAAAAAATTAAAAATGATGATTGAATTTCTTATTTACCCTCTAATAGGTATAGTTGCTGGTTTTTTAGCTGGTTTTTTTGGGGTTGGTGGAGGTTTAGTAATTGTTCCATCATTGCATTTTCTCTACTCCACAATGGGTTATTCTGATGAAATTAGTATCCCTCTCTCTTTAGGTACAGCATTAGCTTGTATTGTAATTAATTCACTTTCAGCAATAAGCGTGCATTTGAAAAATAAAACTATTTTGTGGGGAAGCTTTCTTAAAATATTCTTTGGTCTGGTTATAGGTTCTTTGTTTGGAGCATTAATTTCAACCAATGCTGACAAAGAAGTTTTTAAGAAAGTTTTTGCTTTATTCATCTTCCTAGTATCCATGAGAATGTTTTTTAAAATTAAAGACTCTGAAAAAGAAGCACAAATTAATATTTTTATTGCTGCGCCCTATGGAGCAGTAGTTGGACTAACTTCAACGATGTTTGCTGTAGGAGGAGGAATTTTTGTTGGCCCTTTTTTAAGGCTTATGGGGAAAAAAATGAAAAATGCAGTAGCAACATCTGTAGCTCTTACACTACCAGTGGGTTTTTTTGGTTCAATTTCCTATGTTCTTTTAGGTTTAGAGGCTAAAGACCTTCCAGATTTTTCTTTTGGCTATGTAAATTATTTAAGCTTATTTGCAATAGCAATCTTTAGTTCTTTTGCTTCTAGATTTGGTGCCAAAATGACTCAAAAAGTCGATGATAAAATTTTTCAGAGGCTATATGCTTTTCAACTAGTTCCTATTTTTATTTATTGGGTATTAGCTTAATGATTAATTATCCTGATATAAATCCAGTAGCAATTTCAATTCCATTTTCAGGGTTCTGGGGCAATTCAATAGATATCCATTGGTATGCTTTGGCATATGTTGTTGGAGCTTACTTAATTTATTTTCATATGCTTAGCACTAGAAAAAGGTTTGGTATTAACTTAGATAACGAAAAGGTATCAGATTTAGTTATTACTTATGGTCTTTTTTTTGGTGCTGTTATAGGTGGAAGATTGGGTCATGTGTTGTTCTATGATTTTCATCTTCAATTGCAAGATCCAATTTATTTTTTAAAAATTTGGGAAGGAGGTATGTCCTTTCACGGTGGTTTAATTGGGGTGATAGTAGCAATCTACTTTTTTGCAAAATCTAATGGATATAAATTTTTTCAAATATCAGATTGGTTATGTGTTTCAGTCCCAATAGCACTTTTTTTAGGAAGGATAGCTAACTTTATAAATGCTGAGCTTTACGGTCGTCCCACTGATATATCTTGGGGAATGATTTTCCCCTCTGATCCTGATCAGCTTGTTCGTCATCCTTCTCAGATCTATGAAGCAATATTGGAGGGATTTTTATTATTTTTAATTTTAAATTTTGTTATTAAAAGTAAAAAAATTGGCACCTATTCAGCTTTCTTTTTGATTGGCTATGCAGTGGCTAGATTTATCGTGGAAATATTTAAACAACCAGATTTTGTATGGGGAGGAGAATTTTTACTCTTAAGTTTCTTAACACAAGGCCAATTATTATCTATTCCTATGTTAATATTAGGGCTCATAATTCTTTACAGAAATAATGAATCAATATCTAGATTTACTAAAAAAAGTTAGACAAGAGGGAAAGGAGAAAGGTGACAGAACAGGCACTGGAACCATCTCAGTTTTTGGATATCAAATGAGATATGATTTATCTCAAAACTTCCCATTACTTACAACCAAAAAAGTTCATTTTAAATCTATGGCCTATGAACTTTT
>CACEYZ010000013.1 GCA_902563885.1 uncultured SAR86 cluster bacterium
AGCACAATCCTGCTCGACTACTACTGTCCCCTCTACTGATGTTAGGCCAGTCAGAATTACTTCTGCACCCCAATATGGATTATCTGAGCCAATTAACATTTGAGCTAATGATTGAAACTCACCAGGTTTGTTGAGAAGCTGTTTTGTATATGCGGTTTTAAGCAAGTAAATGTAATCCTCTTGTCTGTCTAAATCGTTGTATAAACCTGCTAAGTTAATGAAATATTTTTTCTTAGGGTATAACTCTATTGCCTCCTCATAAAAAGGCACCTGCTCATATCGAAGTCCAAGATCAGTATGTGTAGCAAATAAAATATTAAACCAATTTTCTCTGAATGTGATGCCAGTTTCATCAGCTAAACGTTTAGCTTCCATTATTACGTTAAATGATTTCTGAGTATCTCCTTTTATGTAATAGGCTTGAGATAAAAAAACATAGGCTTGAGGTGTTGGTTCAGGTGTTGTTTTAAACCATATTCTTAAATATCTGATTCCACCATCAACATCTTCTTCAGATAGTGCTAATTGCGCTAAAGTATAGTAGGCTGCAAGTTTAATTTGTGGAGTTGCATCTTCTTCTTTTACTAACTGTAAATAATTGCTTCTTGCAGCTGACATATTATCGTTATAAGCAAGGTTAAGATAAGCTTGATAATACCAGACCATAGATCTGTCATAACTTTTCATATCAGCTAGACCTTTCTTTAAAACATCAACTTCTTGCTGTGCAATTTTTACAAAACGTGCAATATCTTTATCGAGTGCTTTTGCTTGCTCTTCCTTTTTCTCTTTTCGTAAAATTGTTTGAGCTTCCTCGTATTGTCCTGCTAAATCTAAGTTTTCAACTACTTTTGTGACTCTTCTTGCAACAGATGTTGCTAGAACTTTTGACCTTCTTACTTGCATCTTCCTTTTTTCTTTCTCACTAGCAAGTTCTGGAAGACCATCAACCTCATCAGCATAAAAATCAAAAGAAAATGCAAAAATAAGTAATAAAATTAACCTGTTAAACATTAAGCTTCATCCTCTAATTCAAAAGTAAATTTGTGGGGAACATCGTCTACTGCAACAGCTCTACCATCCCTCACCGTTGGTTTATATTTTAATTTACTTGCTGCTCTCATTGAAGCACTATTGAACATTGAACATTCTCTAAATTCACCATCACGATTATTTGCTGAACGACATTTACCTTCAATTATATATGGGTTTTCTATGGTACCCGACTCTGTAATTGTGAAAGCCAAAATAACATATCCTTCTGTTCCTCTTTCTTGAGCTCTTCTTGGATAAACAGGCTGGACCTTGAAAAGAGGAATATATTCACCATCTCTAAATAATGTTCCCGAACCTGAATTAAAATTGATTTGAGGTTTAGTTGAAACAGCAGAAATTGCTAATGGCTCAACGTCCATTTGAGGAGGTGCTATGTCGGGAGGTGCTACTTCTGGATCCTCTGGTGGCTCCATTAATTCTTCTAGCAAAGTATCTATCTCCCTATCAGGCATAATTACATCTGTAATTTTTCTACCTTTAACAATATCTCCAGCGTCACCAGTGTAAATAAGGGCAACCATAAAAAGAAATAAGAAAAATCCAACAAAAGGAGCACCTGCAATAAAGAGATGTTTTTTTGTTAGATTAATACCGTATTTTTCTAATTCTGCAACTAGACTAGCCATAATTTATTATTTTGGATCAGCAGCTAAAGATATATCATAGACACCCGCATCTCGAGCTCCATCCATAGCTTTAATAATGGCATCTGCACTAGCTTCTTCATCAGCTTGTATAACTACAGTGCCTTGTGGATTATCTGCCAATAATTTAATTACATTTGCTTTTACTTGTCTCACATCAATTCTTCTACCATCCATATATATTTCGTCATTTGAGCCTATAGCTATAAGAATTGCAGCATTTTCTTGTATTTCTGAAGTGTCTGAATCAGGCCTATTTACTTCAAGACCAGGTTCTTTAATAAAGTTTGCAGTCACAATAAAGAATATAAGCATAATGAAAACAACATCTAACATTGGTGTTAAATTAATTTCGCTTTCTTCTTCTCTAGCAGCTGCTGATATTGCGCTTCTTCTCATTTAACTTACTCCTTTATTAGTATTATGGGTTACATACTCACCCATTAGCAACTCATTTTCTTCAACCTTATTTTTTAACCATATCATTACTAAAACACCTGAAAGTGCAGAAACCATTCCGGCCATTGTAGGGAGTGTTGCTTTTGAAACACCTCCAGCCATTGATCTAGCATCACCACCACCTGTGAAAGCCATGATTTGAAAAACCTCAATCATTCCTGTAACAGTTCCCATAAGCCCAAATAACGGACATAAAGCAATACAAACCTGTATTATCTGCATGTTTTTATTTATGGAAATTTTACCCTCAGAAATTAATCTGGTTTTAATTTGGAATTTATGCCAAGGAGATTTGAAATTCATGGCTAAGTATTTCTTTTGAATTCCGTTTGCAATCTCTTCATGAACAAAAAGAAAATAATATACTCTCTCAAGAATTAAAGCCCACATAAAAGTAACAAGCAAAGCTATATACCATAAAACTGTGCCGCCTGATTCCATAAAATCACGTAGAGCTATATAAACTTCAGAGAGCCAGTACATCTTACTTCGCTTTTTCTGCAACCATACCAGTTGCTTGCTCTTCTAATACATCAACAACTGATCTAGCTGATGATTGTAAGAAAGAGTGGGCTAAAGTTGTAGGTATTGCCACAACTAGTCCAAGTACAGTTGTAACAAGAGCTTGTGAAATACCGCCAGCCATAATCTTAGGATCACCAGTTCCAAACAAGGTAATCTGTTGGAAAGTTATAATCATACCTGTAACTGTACCTAATAGACCTGCCAATGGAGCAACAACTGAAACAATTTTTACGAAACTAATTCCTTGTTCAATTTTTGGTCGCTCTGCCATAATTTGCTCTGCTAATTTAAGCTCTAATCTGTCTATAGCATCTTTCATATGTGCTTCTCCAACCTTCAGAACCCTACCAAGAGGATTATTGCCGTAAGAGCTCGATCCCATTTGTGCTACAACTGACCTATTTAACATAAACAATACATAATATTTATAAATAGCAAATGCCATGGTTATAGAACCAAGACCAAGGATTATGTAACCAATTAACCCACCTTGTTGGATTCTTTCCCAAAGTGATGGATTTTGGATAAGGTTGGCAAGTAATGCTCCACCTGAGGGACCACTTGGATCAACAGCAAAGCTTACATATCCTCCACCAAGACTTGAATTTGATATTCTACCTGCTGAGCCTGTATATCTACCTGCAGGTTGTCTAGCTAGAAACTGGTATTGCCCTTTTGTAGGCACATATTCTAAATATCTTTTGCCACAAACTGCGTTGTACACACCTACCCTTACAACGTCGCATTCTGATTGTGATCCGTCTACATTAATAACATTAGTTTTAAATTTTGATACAGAACCAGTAGCAACCATTTCTTCTGTAATGAGAGACATTACTCTTTCAAGTTCAGAAATTGTAGGTAATTCTGTTGATTCCCCCATTTTTCTTGTTAGATTATCTAGGAATACTTCACGCGCTTTACCAAATTCAGCCGCTGTTAAAGAAGACTCAAAAGTCACTCTTGAGTCTGTACTGATGCTTGTTATGTGACCAAACAGCTCGTTTAAAGAACCTAAAGCTTTCAGATAAACTTCTTCAGCAACTCTTAACAATTCCTGATTATCTTTAAAAATTTTATCTAATCTATCAGCAATTTCTTCTTGCCTAGCTAATTCTGCAAGCTCCTCATCAAGTAACACTTTCTGCTTATCTCTGTTTGATAAAAAGTCGCTTTCTCTTTTTTGGTTTTCGGCTTTCTCTCTCGAACGACCCTCTCTAACAACTTCAAGAAGCTTGTCCATATTAGTTGGCTGAACCTCTTCATCACTTTGAGCTATGCTTTGAAATGAAATTGATGAGATAAGAAGTAATAAAACAATTCTAAAGTTTTTCATTACTCGCCTCCTTCGTTTGTTACTTTAACTGGTAAGAAAAGTAGATCTAGGGGTGCAGTTTTATTTGCCATTCTGATTCCATCTCTCACCGGAATTCTATAGCCACTTACCTCTTCCCATTCTGTACCGTTCCATACACCTGTTTCGCTTTGATCTTTGAGTTGGTACATTAAGGCTAACCTTCCTATTCTTAGAATATTAACTACCTTTTCTTCTCCATCTAAAAAGATACTGTCTTCGTACGTTTCAATAGTTCTGCCGTATTCTCTTTCTATGTTGTAAGCTTCAAGAACCTGTCTGACATTTTCTGAAGCTGTAACTTTTGGATTATCAAAAGTTGCTAAAACTTGTGCAATTCTTTTATTTCTTTCACCCATTAAAAAAGGAACATCATCATTTATAAAAACCAGCAAATCTTCCAAGGCTGTTTTCATGACAGGTGGCACCTGTCTCTGCATTTTTTCGACTGCTATTGTCTGCTCATCAAGAAGGACAAGTCGCTCTTCTTGAGCTTGTATTTGTCTTCTTTTTTGAGCATTGTAGATTTTTAAACCTTCAACTTGTTTTACTGTTACTTTCCATTCAGCAAGAAGAGAATCTTTCTCTAATTGAAGATCATCTATTGTGTCTTGTGACTGTTCAGATTCAGTGATTATCTCACTATTCTCATTCAAAATTTGTTCCAGTTCCGCATCATTTGCATGTGCAAATATGGAAAGCAGAACAAGGATGTAAACGTATAATCTCATATTACTTACACTCCGTTAATTTACTTGGCTGTTAATAATAAAAATATAATCGAATAACTTCAACTTTTATAGCCAACTTATTTAATAAAGTCCTTTATTTAGGGATTTTTGGGAAAAAAATAGGCGTATTTCTTTTATAATCCTGATATTTTTCATTATTACCCCATTTTTTGTTGGCGCGAGCTTCAAGCATTCTTACGCCACTAACATAATAGATTAGCAAAAATGAGAACAAAGGAGAAATTAAAGAGCCATACTGGTAACCTGTTAATACTGGTAAAGCCATAATAGAAATCCCAATCCATAACATTATCTCTCCGACATAGTTAGGATGTCTTGAAAGACTCCATAGTCCTGTTGTAATAAATTTATCATTATTATTGGGGTCAGATCTAAACTTAGTTTTTTGGTTATCAGCCACAACTTCCACAGAAAATCCCATTACCCATATAATTAAACCTAAAGCTCC
This sequence comes from uncultured SAR86 cluster bacterium, assembly GCA_902563885.1. GTDB lineage: Bacteria > Pseudomonadota > Gammaproteobacteria > Magnimaribacterales > TMED112 > TMED112. The sequence goes on from CACEYZ010000013.1 coordinate 5,239, forward strand.
AAGCAAACCAAAATCTGCTTTATTAAGAGTTGTAATAGCCACAAGTGCTGTAAGTGACTGAATAAATACCCAAGTTGCAGAAAGCATCCATGTCATAAATAATTGAGAGAAATTTGGAAGGATTGATCTGAACCTTTTATCTTCTCCATCTTTGAGAACTCTCCAAAATAAAAAGCTACCTAATCTAATAGTCCAGATCATTACACATGCATATATTAGTATTGACCTTAATTCAAGATTTGAGCTTACCGCTAGATATTTAAGGTAAAGCACTGTGCTCAGTGTTAAAAAATATGTAAAAGATCCAGTTAGATCATAAAACTTTTCAGTCTGAAAAATATAAGAAGGTATGTAGAGAACAATGTGAACTGCGAATGAAATGAACATTGCAATCATTACCAGGGATGTTTGACCTTGGCCAATTGTATTCTCATCAACTAGTGAACCAATTAAATAACAAAAAACAAAACAGAAAACAGAAAAGAATATGTTTCTTAAATGTCCTAGAAATGCACTGCCCATAACTGATTACTTCTGACTTATAATACATAATTATCATAAAGTATGAAATTTACAACAAATCAATTAAAACAAGGTTTAAAAATTTTAATTGATGGAGAGCCATGTTCAGTTATATCTCAGGAATTTCACAAACCTGGAAAAGGACAGGCAGTTGTTAGAACAAAATTGTACAACCTAAGAACTGAAAAGGTTTGGGAACGAACATTTAAATCAGGAGAAACAATTGAAAGTGCTGACATTTCTGAGAAAAATTTTCAATTTTTATATAAAGAAGGACAAACGTTTGTTTTCATGAACTCTGATACTTTTGATCAAATTGAAATAGACTCCCCTATTCTTGGCTCTGTAAGTGATTGGCTTGATGGCGAAGAAGAATGCAAAATTTTATTTTGGAACGACTCAGTTTTAAGAGTTGAGCCTCCAACTTTTGTTTTAAAAAATATTATCGATACTGAACCTGGGTTAAAAGGCGATACAGTTTCGAATACTTTAAAGCCTGCAAAGATAGGGAGTGGCAAAGAGATTCAAGTTCCAATTTTCATAAATATTGGTGACACTATAAAAATTGATACAAGAGATGGAAGTTATGTATCACGAAATAACGAATAATGATTATTGAAGAACTAAATCAAGAATTAAAAGAAGCAGTAAAAAAATTCAGTGAAGAAAAGGGTTTAGAAATCATTTTTAAAGATAAAGATATTGAGTTTGAGATAAGCGATGATATTAAAAGAGCTCACTTTTCATCAAGCTCTCCATTAAAACTTGCTAAATTTTTTAAAACAAATCCACTAGAGTTAGCCAAAGATATAAGTGAAAAAATAAATCATAAAGCTATTTCAAAATCCTCTGTCGAAGGTGCCGGTTTTATTAATATATTTATTAATAAAAATTACATCTCTGATGAAGTTGAAACAGTGCTTAAATTCGACCAAGATTGGGGAAACAAGAAAGTAAAAAAAGGAAGAGTATTGGTGGAGTTTGTTTCATCAAACCCTACTGGGCCGCTTCATATTGGACATGCAAGGGGGGCTGTTCTGGGAAATATAATTTCAAATTTACTCAGCAATCAAGGTTATGAAGTAACTAAAGAATATTACGTTAATGATGCTGGCAGACAAATTAATATTCTCGCTTTAAGCATAATGCTTGAAACTTTTCAAAATAAAATTAATAAAGATGGCTTGTATCAAGGCAGCTACATTAAAGATTTAGCTAAGAAATTTATGGAAGCTAAATTGGTTGATGAAATTAATAATCCATTAGATAAATTTTCTAATGATCCTGATGAAAGAATTGACCAACTCATCTCACACTATAAAAAAGATTCACCAA
>CACEYZ010000014.1 GCA_902563885.1 uncultured SAR86 cluster bacterium
ATACCATTTTTTTGCAACTCATCTGTTAGTTTAAGTGGTGTTTGACCTCCAAATTGAACCACAACTCCTTCAGGATTTTCATGTCTAATAATTTCTAGAACATCCTCACTTACTATAGGTTCAAAGTACAACTTATCCGAAACATCAAAATCTGTTGACACTGTCTCAGGATTGGAATTGATCATTATTGTTTCAATACCCTCTTCTCTGAAAGCTAATGCAGCTTGCACACAACAATAATCAAATTCAATACCTTGTCCAATACGATTAGGGCCACTCCCTAAAACTATTATTTTTTTATTTTTTGATTGAGTAGATTCATTTTCAAAATCGTAAGTTGAATATAAATAATTTGTTGAACTCTCAAATTCTGCAGCACATGAATCAACTCTTTTAAAAGTCGGATGAACTTGATGAGCTGCCCTTAAGTCTCTAATTTCTACCTCATTAACATTTAACAAATCAGCTATTCTTTTATCAGAAAAACCTTTTCTTTTAAGTCTTAACAGCTCTTTTTTATTTAGTTCTTCAATTTTGCTTTCTTTTAATTTTGTTTCATCAAGAACTAAATCTTTTATCTGATATAAAAACCATGGGTCAACACCGCATGATTCAAATATTTCTTCCATTTTCCAGCCTCTTCTGAAAGCATCAGCAATGTACCAAAGTCTTCTCTCACCAGGTGTTGTTAACTCTAGCTTTAAAGAGCCGTTTCCTTCTGTCTCCTTCAGAACAGTTTCTAAGCCCATAAGACCATTTTCCATAGACCTTATAGCTTTTTGAAATGACTCCTGGAAATTTCTACCAATTGCCATTACCTCTCCAACTGACTTCATCTGCGTTGTAAGTCTTGGGTCTGTTTCTGGAAATTTTTCAAAATTAAATCTTGGTATTTTTGTTACAACGTAGTCAATTGAGGGTTCAAATGATGCTGGAGTTTTACCATTTGTAATATCATTTTTTAGTTCATCTAAAGTATAACCAACAGCTAAAAGAGCTGCTATTTTTGCAATAGGAAAACCTGTAGCTTTTGAGGCCAATGCTGACGAACGACTAACCCTTGGGTTCATTTCGATAACAACCATTCGCCCATCCTCTGGATTTACTGCAAATTGAACATTTGAACCACCAGTTTCAACCCCTATTTTTCTTAAAATCTTAAAAGATGCATCTCTCATTTTTTGGTACTCTTTATCTGTAAGAGTTTGAGCGGGCGCAACTGTAATTGAATCTCCAGTATGCACTCCCATTGGATCAATATTTTCGATAGAACATACGATTATGCAGTTATCATTTTTATCCCTTACAACTTCCATCTCAAATTCTTTCCATCCCACTAAGGACTCGTCTATTAAAAGTTCGTTAGTTGGAGAAAGCTTTAAGCCATTTAAGCAAATTTCTTCAAATTCCTTAAAGTTATAGGCTATTCCTCCTCCTGTTCCACCAAGGGTAAAAGATGGCCTTATAACACACGGCAATCCAATCTCTTTTTGTATTTTCCATGCATCTTCCATAGAGTGTGCAAAACCTGATTTTGGTGTTTCTAAACCAAGTTCTTTCATGCAAGTATCAAATTTTTCTCTATCCTCAGCATTATCAATGGCATTTTGATTAGCCCCTATCATTTCAACTGAATATTTTTCTAATATTCCCTTTGTAGCGAGATCTAAAGAAACATTTAGTCCTGTTTGCCCTCCCATAGTAGGCAATATTGCATCAGGCTTTTCTTTGGCAATTATTTTTTCTAAAGTTTTCCAGTTAACAGGCTCTATGTATGTTGCATCAGCAATCTCGGGATCGGTCATAATTGTTGCAGGATTAGAATTAACCAAAACGACCCTATAACCATGTTCACGAAGTGCCTTACATGCTTGAGTTCCTGAATAATCAAACTCACAAGCCTGACCAATTATTATTGGACCTGAGCCTACTATCAATATTGTCTTTATATCATCTCTTTTAGGCATTCATTTCCTTAAAAAATTTTCTAAAAAGCACTTTAAATTCTTTTGGTCCAGGACTTGCTTCAGGATGACATTGAATTGAATAAAATGGTTTTTCTTTGTGAGCTAATCCTTGAATAGTCTTATCAAATAGTGACTTATGAGTAATTTTAATACTGTCATTATTAATTGGTTCTTCTACAGCAAAGTTATGATTTTGGGATGTGATAAAGACCTCGTTAGTCTCTAAGTCATGTACCGGATGATTAGCACCGTGATGTCCGAATGGCATTTTCATAATTTTTAAGCCATACGCAAGGGACATTAATTGATGTCCAAGACATATTCCAAACATTGGAATATTTTCTTCCATTAAAAGCTTTATTTGGGATACAGCATGAGATAAAACCTCTGGATCTCCTGGCCCATTAGAAAAGAATATTCCATCAGGTTTTGAATTTAAAACTTCTTCAGCGGTGCAGTCAGGAGGGAAAACTTCTATTACTGCTCCCATATCTTTAAAGATTCTCAGAATATTTTCTTTTACTCCAAAATCTACTGCAGCGATTTTCTTCTGTGTCTTATTTTTTTTCTCTCCAATAATAAATTTTGAATTTGTTGCTACATTTTTAATAAGATTTTTATCAGATATTGAGCCGAAATCTTTAATTTGTATCATAGCTTCTTTATCGGTTATTTTTTCTGATGGGTATATTACTCCTACCTTACAACCCTCATCTCTTATTTTTTTTGTTAAAAACCGAGTATCGATATTGGAAATACATATAGTTTTATTTAACTTAAGATAATCATCTAGGCTTTGTTCAGAGCGCCAATTACTTGGGAAAGTACAAAAATCTCTTACAATTAATCCACGAGCAAAAATCTTTTTAGACTCGTAATCTACAGAGTTTATTCCGGTATTACCTATGTGAGGATAAGTGAAAGTGATCATCTGACCATCGTAAGATGGATCGGTAATTATCTCTTGATAACCAGTCATTGCGGTATTGAATACTACTTCCCCAACACCTAATGTTTCACATCCAAAGCCTTCTCCCTCGAAAATTGTTTCATCTTCTAGAAGGAGTTTAGCTGGAAAGTTCATCTTGCTATCAGATACTATAGAAAAGTTATTAGATAATTTATAGTTCAATTAGAATATCAGGTATGTCTATTTCTCTAAAAAGCAAAAATGATATTGAAAAAATGAAAATTGCCGGCAACTATGCCGCAAAAGTTTTGGAATATTTAGAAGATTTTGTACAAGTTGGAATTAGTACCGAAGAAATTGATAATCTTGCATATAAATACATAACGGAAGAATTAAAATGTATTCCTGCAAATGTTGGATATAACGATTATCCCAAAACACTTTGTACTTCGATAAATGAAGTCATTTGTCATGGAATTCCCTCTGACAAAGAGATTCTTAAAGACGGAGATATTGTCAATATTGATATTACCGTAATAGTCGATGGCTGGCATGGTGACACTTCAAAAATGTTTTTAATCGGCAAGTCGCAACCTCATGTAAAGAGACTTGTAGACATTACGAGAGAATGCATGTTTAAAGGAATAGAAGTATGTAGGCCTGGGGCTTTCACTGGAGATATTGGATACGCCATTCAGACACATGCAGAGAAAAACCACTACTCTGTTGTTAAAAATTACTGCGGTCACGGAATTGGTAAGATTTATCACGAAGATCCTCAAATTACTCATTTTGGAAATAAAGGAGAAGGCGTAAAGCTTGAAGAAGGTATGGTTTTTACAATTGAACCAATGATTAACTTAGGCTCTCATAAAACAAAATTGTTGAAAGATGGATGGACGGTTGTTACTGAAGATGGAAAATTGTCAGCACAATGGGAACATACAATTGCTATAACTGAACAAGGTTATGAAATTCTTACACTAAGAGAAGAAGAAAAATAATGAAATTACCTATAAAAGCATTTGGACAAGCATTAATGGATTCTGAAGGTTTTCTTCAAATTTATTTCTCCAAGGAAGGGCTTTCTAAGTCAATGGAAAAAAATAACTCTTTCACTTTTGATGAGGTGACAGATAAAAATAAAGAGGAAAAATGGAGCACTAATCTCGAGGTACATTTTATTCAAGATGCACCTTTAGAAGATATTCCAACAGCCTACTTGAAATTGCATTTACTTTCTTGGCGCATATACAAACCAAATGAACTTAATTTAGAAAATATATTTGAGGTTTTACCAAATCTTATGTGGATTGAAGGAATTGCACATAGAATTAAGGATGGATTCAGAATGATCGACTCAATAGATAAATTTCCAAGAATGACAGATCATGTAATGCCGGAAAATGTCAGAATAGCTGATACATCACGAGTCAGATTAGGAGCATATCTTGGTGCAGGCACAACAGTAATGCATGAAGGATTCATAAATTTTAATGCTGGTACTGAGGGCCCAAATATGATTGAAGGCAGAATATCATCTGGAGTGTTTGTTGGTAAAGACTCCGATCTAGGAGGTGGCTCTTCAACCATGGGCACGCTTTCAGGTGGAAACGAAGAAAAAATTTCAATTGGCCAAAGATGTCTTCTTGGTGCCAATGCAGGAATAGGTATTTCTCTTGGAGATGATTGTATTGTTGAAGCCGGACTCTATATCACTTCAGGAATGAAAATTACTTTAATAGAAGAAGAAAAAATTGTAAAAGCTATTGAACTTAGTGGAAAAAATAACATCTTATATTTTAGAGATTCGGTGACAGGAAAGGTGTGCGCAAAATCAAATAAAAATAAATTTAAGTTGAATAAGACGCTTCACGATAATAACTAATGTTAGAAATAGAATTAGCCAAAGAATTGATTTCAAGAAAATCAATTACTCCCTCTGATGGGGGATGTTTAAAGTTTACTGCTGATTACTTAGAGAAATTAGGATTTCAAAACGAATTCATGCCTTTCGAAGACGTAGATAATATTTGGAGCGTATATGACAATGGAGGGCCATTATTATTTTTTTTAGGACATGTTGATGTTGTGCCAACTGGACCAGAAAAATTATGGACTCACGATCCTTTTGCAGCAGTAGAAGATGAAAAATTTATTCATGGTAGAGGAGCTTGTGATATGAAAGGAGGAGTTGCTGCTTTTCTTGCTGCTCTCAAAAATACTGATCTAGAAAAGCTCAAATACTCCTTAGCAGTATTACTAACATCTGATGAAGAAGGTCCGGCCAAGAATGGGACAAAGATGGTTATAAAAGAATTAGTAAATAGGGGACAAAGTTTTGACTACTGTATTGTTGGTGAGCCCTCTTCTATTGAAAATACTGCAGATAATATAAGAGTTGGTAGGAGAGGCTCCGTAAATATTGATTTAAAAATTTTAGGTAAACAAGGCCACTCAGCTTACCCAGATAAGGTAGATAACCCTATCCATAAGGCTGCAAAATTAGTTGATTTCCTTAACTCAATCGAGTGGGATTCAGGAGATGAATATTTTCCTGCAACTTCCTTGCAAGTTGCTGACATACATGGGGGGTTAGGTACACATAATGTTGTTCCAGGTGAACTCAATTTAAAAATCAATATTCGTCACAACCCTAAAACAAGCTATGAAAAAATTCAAAAAACTATTGTTAGTTATTTGGAGGAAAACAAAATCAAGTACGAAATAAATTTTGATTCTAACGCTAAACCATTTTATTCAAATCCAAATCTACTCTCTGATTCAGTGAGTGAGGCAGCAAAACATGTCATGGGCAAAGAACCGAAAATAAGTTGTAGCGGAGGAACCTCAGATGGGAGATTTGTAGCAGAAACAGATGCTGAGATTGTTGAAATAGGGCCTAAATTCGAAACAATTCATAAAATAGATGAAAAGATTGAAAAGGAAGAATTAAATAAATTAACTAAAATTTACGAACAAACGCTTTTAAACTTGAACGGTAAGGTAATGAGCTAAAGTTTGGTATAGAATGTACTCATTTAATGAAAACTAAACTATTAAAATTCTTAGTAACATCAATTCTTCTTACTTCTTGTGGAGTGGAACAGGATGAACTAGAGGAGCTCTACTTAGATATTTCTATATCTTCTGGCGAAGTAGCCTACAATGAGGAATTCAGTGTTTCTTGGGAATCAAACGCAAGTCAATGTTATGGCGAAGGATACTGGAGTGGAGAAAAGGCACTAAGTGGAACTGAAAGTTTTGCCATAAAAAGAAGAGGCGTTTTTAATTTCTTAATGGAGTGCAGAAGAAATAACGAATTTATCAATAG
>CACEYZ010000015.1 GCA_902563885.1 uncultured SAR86 cluster bacterium
TAAAACTTATGAATACATTTGGCTGGATGGTTTTAAACCTGAGCCTTCTATGAGGAGTAAAGTTAAGGCAACAACCGAAGATTCTGCTCCTGAATGGTCCTTTGATGGATCTTCAACAGAACAAGCAGAGGGAAGCAGTTCAGACTGTTTACTTCTCCCCGTTCAAACGTACGATAATCCAACTTTTTCTGACTACCTAGTTATGTGTCAGGTACATGCTGCAGATCATACCGTTCATCCCTCAAATACAAGGGCAGCGGCTGAAGCAGTTGTAACAGATGATTGGTGGTTTGGTTTTGAGCAAGAATACTTTTTTACCAATAAAGATGGGTCGCCTCTAGGTTGGGAAGAAGGTGAGCCTAGACCGCAAGGTGATTACTATTGTGGAGTAGGTGCAGATAATGTCTCAGGAAGAGAGGTATCTGAAGCACATCTTGAAGCATGTCTAGATGCTGGAATTACCTTGACCGGAACTAATGCGGAAGTTGCTCTTGGTCAATGGGAGTACCAATGCTTCGGGAAAGGCATCAAAGCTGCAGATGATCTTTGGGTATCGAGATATCTTCTATACAAAGTTGCTGAAGAATACGGAGTAGGAGTGAATATCCATCCTAAACCAAAAAAAGGTGATTGGAATGGTTCAGGTATGCATACAAACTTTTCTAATGAAGAAATGAGATCAAAGGGCTCGGAAGGACTTTTTTCTGACATATGTGAAAAGTTAGGAAAGGTGCATCAGGATGGTATTGAAGCTTACGGTTCTGATAACGATCAAAGACTGACAGGACTACATGAAACTCAAAAGATTACAGAGTTTTCATATGGTGTTAGTGACAGAGGGGCTAGTATACGTATTCCTGTTTATACAGTTGAACATGATTGGAATGGTTACTTGGAAGACAGAAGACCAGCTTCAAATGCCGATCCATATAAAATTCTTGCTCATATAGTAGGAACTTTAACTAAGTAACTTTTTAGCCTTCTACTTAACCAGTGGAAGGCTTTCTTCTTGCCAAGAAAGAAGACCGTGCTTGAGAAGGTAAACGTTTTCTATACCTAACTTTTTTAACTCAACTCCAGCACCGCCAGAATCAATACCATTTTCAGAGACTACAATAAGCGCTTTTTCTTTTTTTAGTAAATGTTCCTGCTGTTTAAATGCATCTTTCAATATATTTAAAGATCCACTGATATGACCAGTTTCAAAATCTTCCTTCTTTCTAATATCCAAAAATTTTGCTTCACCACTGTTTATTAATAAAACAGCTTCTGCCGGAGTAATTTTCTTACCTCCTTTATTACTTTCATAAACCCACCAGCTTATTAAAGTTACGATAAGTGGAACAGAAAAATACCATCTAGAAATTAAGAAATCGAATAAATCCATATCAAATCAATCTTAAGCTTATACAATATATATTTAAATATACTCAAATGGAAACAAATTATCTTGTTCTAGTAAGGCATGGCCAAAGTGCTTGGAATCAAAAAAATTTATTCACTGGTTGGAAAGATCCAGGGTTAACAGAATTAGGTAAAGAAGAGGCTTTAAAAGCTGGTCAACAAATAAAAAAACAGAACATTAAATTTAATTCAGTTTTTACTTCTGCTTTAAAAAGAGCGCAAGATACAGCTTCGATAATTCTAGAAGTAATTGAAGACAGTAATATCAATATTTTTAAAAATGAGGCACTAAACGAACGTGATTATGGTGACCTTACTGGATTAAATAAAGATACGGCTAGACAAGAGTTTGGTAAAGAACAAGTTCAAATTTGGCGTAGGTCTTATTCAGATGGTCCACCAAGTGGTGAAAGTCTTGAAGATACATATAACAGAGTTATCCCCTACTTTGAAAATGAGATTATGCCTGCTTTACAAAAAAATAAGAATGTAATTATTTCTGCTCACGGCAATTCATTAAGAGCTTTAGTAAAATTTATTGAAGAAATCTCTGAAGAGGAAATAGTGAAGTTAGAAATTGCTACAGGCGAACCGATTTTTTATGAATTCAATGAAAACAAATTGCAAAGAAAGCTCAACTGGTAAGCAAATAACAAAATGGTACAGAGCAAAGGGTCGAAATAATTTACCCTGGCGAGAGAATATTACTCCCTACAGAGTATGGATATCTGAAATTATGTTACAGCAGACACAGGCTAAAACTGTAGTAAATTATTTTAAAAAGTTTATCTCCCGTTATCCTACCTTTGAAGATTTTAAATCTGCTTCCGAAGAGAACGTGCTTTCTCTTTGGAAAGGTTTAGGTTTTTATAGAAGAGCTCGTAATTTGTACAGAGCAAAAGAAATAATCCTTAAAAAATTTAGTGGAAAGCTGCCAAATTCTTTTGAAAATTTAATTACACTTCCGGGTATTGGTAAATCCACTGCTGGAGCTATACTTTCAATAGCCTACAAACTCCCATATCCAATACTTGATGCTAATGTAAAGAGAGTTCTTACACGGTTATTCTTCATAACTGATGGTAATGAAAAAGAACTCTGGGATCTTTCAAATCAGATACTTGATAAAACAAATGTCGATGATTTTCAGCAAGGAATAATGGATTTAGGAGCAACTGTATGTACACCAAAAAATGCCTTGTGTGGAGAGTGCCCATTGAACAAAAAGTGTATATCGTTTTACAAGGGAGAGCTGCCAACTGTAAACGTTAAAAAAATTAATAAAAAAAATGTATATCTTGAATTTGAAATATATGAAAAAAATCAAAAAATATTTTTAGTTAAAAATAATCAACTTGGTTTTTGGGATGGGTTATGGATTATGCCTATCGCAGAGACAAAACAACTTAAGACAGAGCTTATTCATAAACTTTCTCATAGAAATTTACATATTTCGTTTGCAAATAAATCAAATGATGAATTAAAGAGTGAAGGCAAGTGGTTTGATATTTCCCAGTTGAGTAAACTTCCCACACCAAAACCAATATCTGATAAATTATCTTTATATGTCCAAAATTTTTTGTAAAAAATATCAAACAGAACTAGATGCTTTAAATATTGCTCCAGTTCCTGGTGAGAAAGGTCAATATATAAAAGATAACTACTCCGCAAAAGCATGGTCTGATTGGTTAGATTTACAGACAATGCTTATCAATGAAAATCAATTAGATTTGTCGAATAAAGAGAATAGAAAATGGCTAAATGATCAAATGGAAAAGTATCTTAATAATGACGACTATCAGAAGCCTTCAGGTTATATACCTAAATAGTTAAGAATTTTCGGCAAGTCTTCTTAATGATGTTGAAGATATGTCGTCTCTGAAAATCTGCTCATCAAATCCTGTGAAACGTTCGTTTATAAAGTCAGGAACATCAATATCGGCTAAAGTAATGAACTTTTCATTTAGTTTCCTACCAAAAACTAAGAACTTATTATTATTCTCATTAAATATACTAAATTCACTGAGCATATCCTTACGGCTAGGATAAAATCTCTCATCTAACATTCTGGTTAAAGTATCTGCTCCAATTACAAAAGTAGACCCTTTAAACATTTTGGCTTTGTCTGGAAATTTACCTGCTTTGGTTAAAACCCAGCAATCTTTATCTGTAAATTGAGATAGGGTATCTTTAATATGGTGATAGCTCAGGGGTGGTTTATCTGCATTCTGAATACAAATTTCAAAATAGGCTTTATCTCCAGTTTTTTTCTCAGCCAATTCTTGCATTTTTCTATGGCCTTCGTGGATAGGATTAAATGTTCCAGGAAATATTAAATTTGGCTTCTTGCTATTTGAAGAAACAAATAAAGAATCGTCGCTCATAAGATCGATCCATTCCTTTTTGCCCTCAACTTTTTCAGCCTTAAAATCCTCTGAAATTTTTGGATATGGATATTCAAGTGCAGAAGACTCGGCGAGTAGTGCTATGACAAATTCAGTTACAAGTGCTTCCTCCTCCTCTCTTGTTCTTTCACCTTTTTTTAAAACACATGAAATACTTTTTGAATATGTTTCAGTCTGCAAAGCAATATGAAATCTATGCTCTCCTTTTTTCTCATAAGTTGTTGATAATGTAGCTGTAATTGCCACCCCAAAAAGTTTACTAACATCAGAGTTAGGGTCTATTTTTTTAGCAGCACTGTAAGCTCTTGCTGCCATACGCAAGGTTGTGTCTTTAGAGCAGTAAAAATCTGGTTTTCTAAGAAGATAAAAATCCAACGATTCTTTAGCGTAAGGAATATATGCTTCAAGAACAGAATTGCTAGCACCAGGAACTTTAAGCAAAGTTCCAACTGCATTGCTCCCGCCTCCACTAGATACAATTACAAATTTGAAATCTGTCTTATGCAGTTCTTGAATTATTTTTAAATTATCTTTCATTCTTCTACATTCACATTTTATCAGGAAGTTGTATTATATTGAGCTTGTTAATTTTTTTAAATTAATTTGGTTTGCCCAGATAGCTCAGTTGGTAGAGCAAAGGACTGAAAATCCTTGTGTCGGTAGTTCGATTCTACCTCTGGGCACCATTAATATTAAGTTCAATTAAACAGTCTTCGATTTTTAAAGAATTCTATCAGTAGAATATTCTACTTTGAATTCATCACATAAATTTCTAAGGTCTTCAACTGTAAATTTTTCCTCAAAATTAAATGCTTTCCAAAAA
>CACEYZ010000016.1 GCA_902563885.1 uncultured SAR86 cluster bacterium
TAATAGTGATATTGCATCATTTCCTGATGATAAATTTTCACCCATAATCCCAGAACCAACAACTATACAAACTAATAGAAGTGTTCCTAAGAATTCAGAAAGTATATTTTTAATCATCATTACTAAATTGATCTAAAATATTTCTTAAAATCATATCCCTTACCTCGTCAAATTCTTTTTCATTCATATTTTTTGGGTCAGGTATATTCCAGTCTATATTTATTGCACCAGGAAAATATGGGCAGTCATCCCCACAACCCATTGTTATAACAAAATCAAAATCCTCACCAATAAAATCACCTACAGATTTTGGTTTTAAATTGCTTACTTCTATTCCATATCTTTTAAGAGAAGCAATAGCTTTTGGATTTACCTGATCTGCTGGATGTGAACCAGCCGAGAATGCTTGCAGTTGGGTGCGAAATGACATGTCAGTCAAAGCCTGAGCTATTTGACTTCTACAAGCATTCTCGATACAGACAAATAAAACCTTATCTTTCAATCTTTAATAACTGTATTTAAAACTAATTGAAGCAGACGAAGCAGTTGAATAAGATTCAAAGACTTGATTGCCCTGAAGTGCCTCATATGGCTCTTCTAGTAGATTTCGAAGCTTTACAGTGACATCTAAATCTCCATTCCAAGCTTGAAATGATTTTTTATAAACAATATCAAGTAATGGGGGTAGATCTTCAAGAACATTTGGAATGACATCCGATCCTAACTCTCTAATTCTCTCCCCTACATCGTTATATATAATACTAAATCTAGAATCATCGGCTGCATAATAACCTAACTGAATATTTAAAATATCCTCTGGTTGACCTACAAGCGGTCTATCATCGTAAGATGACAAAACAACAAACTCTGGATTTGTTACAGCATTTGATTCTGTATAAGTGAAATTTATTTTTCCAAAAAAATCATATCCCTTTATTAACTCACCGAATTGTTTTTGATATTCAAATTCAGCTCCATCGAGTTCAGCTGTACTTGCATTTCTATAACTTACGTAACTAGTTGTAGCTGCAGCCTCTAAAACCTGTTCTATAGGGTTTATAAATTCTTTCTTAAAATACGAAAGAGTAAGAAATTCATCAAAACCAAAATACCACTCATAACGCAGATCATAATTCGTAATTTCTGAGGATTTTAAACCTAAAAATCCTCTTTCTAATCTGTCTGTTTCGAAGTTGCTAAATAAAACTGGAGACATTTCCCTAAATTGTGGTCTTGATACTGTCTCACTATAACCGAACCTAAATTGCATATTGTTTTCAATTTCATAAGTTAATGTTATAGCTGGTAGTAATTTATCTAAATCATCATTAGCAGTAGAAAAGTCTTGCCCTCCAAAAAAACTTTCAGTTATAACTTCCATTTCTGAGTTTTCCTGCCGTGCTCCTGCACTCATGCTCAAGTTATCGTTAACCATTGTTTCAAAAGAGAAGTAAAAGGCATCAATTTCTAAATTACCTTCATAATTATCTGTATTCAAAGTCTCTTCGAGAAGAATCAATCCTGATCTATCAAGACGGAAGTTCTCAGGAGCCATTATTTTATTAATGGGTTGTAATCTAAACTCTCGTGAAGCAAATAGGGAGCCATTTACAAAATCTGGTAAAAATCTGTATCTTTTTACATCAGTAATTCTAGACTTTTCGAGTCGTTTTAAACCAAACTTAAAATCTATTGTTCTCTCAGTTGTTTCGTAAGGATAAACAAAATCGATAGCAACCTCATCAGCATCATCATCTAACCATGAAAACTGTGTTGAATTACTGTCTGATCTTCTTGAAAACTCTAAGACACCTCCACAATCTTGAATAAATGCAGCATCACACTCATAGAAATATTCTCTTTCGAAAGGCGACCATCTCTTGCCGTCTGCATGGCTCAAGCGCCAATCAATAGCAAGACCAGAACTAAGGTCATGTTTTCCTGAGATAGTATTAGAATTGATTTGCCTCTCTACCCATTCAATTTTTGTATTAAAACCGTAAAAGTCAGCTTCAATATTTTTTCCATTACTTTCAGTGAGGCGATCGTCAGTTTTCCTTACTAATAAACTTGTAAATTGAATATAGTTGAGACCATCTATGTCCCAACCAAAAGTTGTAAGTAAGTTCGAATCCAATTGATTATTAGTTTTTTTAACGTCATACGTATCTCTGCCTACTAATTCTTCACCAGAACCCCTAGCATAGTTTGTTCTTTTGATATCAGGTATGTATGAATTTGAATTATCATAACCAGCACTGATAACAACACCAAATCTTCCATAATCATTATCAAATGAATTCCCATATGAAAAATCAAAACCAAAGTTCGGAGACAAACTCTTAATCTGTGGGGCCCATTGACCTCCAAAATTTTGACCTGCAGTTACAAGTTCAGCATATGAAGCAGATGCAAGAGAAATAAAATCTCCATTTGCATATATAGGAGAAAGAGAAGAAGGTAGGTTTCTTGATCCAGTATCAAAACCCGTCCAGTCATCATTATATCCTTCCATTGTAGGAGCATCCTTTCCTGTAGCTAATGAGTTATATCCTGTAGAGAAGCCATATTCAAAAAATTCTTCATCAGGGAGGACTTTTGTTCTCATATCTATAACTCCTCCACCAAATTCTCCAGGATATTGTGGCGAGTAAGTTTTTTGAACCAACACACTTTCTAATACAGATGTTGGGAAAATATCGAAAGGCACGACACGTTTTAGAGGTTCAGGGCTAGGTAATAAAACTCCATTTAACAAAGCTGAAGAATACCTTTCACCTAAACCTCTTACAAAAACATACTTTCCTTTAACAAGACTTAAACCAGTAACTCTTTTTAAAGCATCTGATGCTTCACTGTCTCCTGCAATACTAATAGCCTCAGCAGTAATGACACTTGAAATTTCGCTTGTATCCCTTTTTTCGTCTGGA
>CACEYZ010000017.1 GCA_902563885.1 uncultured SAR86 cluster bacterium
AATAATTCTTAGAAGAATTCTAATTGCAATTCCAGTATTAATAATTGTCGCGAGTATAACTTTTTTTCTTACAAGGTTGGCTCCAGGAGGACCATTCGATGCAGAAAAAAAACTTCCTCAAGAAGTAATTGATAACCTTAATGAGGTCTATAATCTTAATGCACCAATATATGAACAATTTTTTGATTACTTTTCTAATGTAATAGTTGGTGATTTTGGTCCTTCTTTTAGATACCCAGGACGAACTGTAACTGAAATGATAACTACAGGACTACCTGTTACTTTTGAGTTGGCCTTTTATGCAATATTATTTGCACTTTTTATAGGTCTTCTATCTGGAACAATTGCTGCTTTAAAAAGAAATACCTTTCTGGATTATTTTCCAATGGCTATTGCCATGCTAGGAATATGTGTGCCTACATTCCTATTAGGGCCTTTCTTAGTTCTAATTTTTGGAATTAATTTTGAGCTTCTTCCAGTATCAGGCTGGGATACACTTCCTGGTGATAAGATTCTTCCTTCTATTACTCTAGGTGCTGCTTACGCTGCATATATTGCCAGATTAGGAAGAGGGGGAATGATAGAAATATTAGGTCAAGACTTCATTAGAACAGCAAGAGCTAAAGGACTTACTGAGAGACAGGTTGTGATTAATCATGCTATGCAAGGTGGTATCTTGCCGGTAGTATCTTTTTTAGGACCAGCTATTGCTGGTCTTTTAGCTGGTTCTTTTGTAGTTGAGACAATTTTCCAAATTCCTGGTTTGGGGAAATTTTATGTAGAAGCGGCTTTCAATCGTGATTACACAATGATACTGGGCACAACAATATTTTTCTCCGCAATGATTATTTTTTTTAATTTAGTCTCAGATATATTAGTTTTAATTTTGAACCCTAGGGCAAGAGATTCATGAGTAATTCTTCTTTGTGGTCTGATGCTTTAAGAAAGCTTTTAAAAAACAGAGCGGCAATGTTTGGGGTGTTTATTCTTGTATCTCTAATTATTTTAGCTATTTTAGCTCCAGTTATATCTCCATACCCATATGATTATCAAAATTTAGAACTTGGAGCATCAGCTCCTTCAAGCGCACATTTATTGGGTACTGATACTTTAGGGAGAGATCTTCTTAGTAGGCTTCTTTATGGTTCTAGAGTATCGCTAATGGTTGGTTTTGTCGCCACAGCTGTAGCTTTAGTTATAGGCGTTACTTGGGGGATTGTTTCAGGCTACTACGGAGGGAAAGTAGATGCTGTAATGATGAGAATAGTTGATATTTTATATGGCTTACCTTTTATAATTTTCATCATTTTATTAATGGTTGTATTTGGTAGAAACATCTGGCTTCTTTTTGGTGCTATTGGAGCAGTTGAATGGTTAACAATGGCAAGAATAATAAGGGGACAGGTGCTAAGTATAAAAAATCAAGAATATGTCCTCTCAGCAAAAGCAATGGGGGTATCAAATTTTTATATGTTTAGAAGACATATTTTCCCAAATGTTCTAGGACCAATTGCAGTCTATGCTACTTTAACTATTCCACAAGTTATGCTTCTAGAGGCTTTTTTAAGTTTCTTAGGGTTGGGGATTCAACCACCAATGAGCAGCTGGGGAACGCTAATAAGATATGGTGTTGAATCTATGGAAGAATACTGGTGGTTATTAGTTTTTCCTGGAATTACTTTTACCATCACATTATTTTCTTTAAACTTTTTTGGTGATGGCCTTAGAGATGCTTTAGATCCAAAAACTTCTTCAGATTAAAATTAAGAATATTTGATTGCTGCAGATAAAAGCTCTCTTGTATATTCTTCTTTGGGTTTTTCAAAAATTGATTTGGCATTACCTTCTTCAACCATCTCGCCATTTTGCATTACAAGAATCCTGTCTGACATTGCTCTAATTACTTTCAAATCATGACTTATAAATAAATAAGTCAGACTGTATTTCTCCTGAAGTGATTTTAGTAAATCAATAATTTGAATCTGAATAGACCTATCCAGAGCAGAAGTTGGTTCATCTAAAATGATAAATTTTGGTTTAAGTATTATTGATCTAGCTATAGCTATTCTTTGTCTTTGACCTCCTGAAAACTCATGTGGATATTTGAATCTATACTTTGGATCCAGCTCAACTTCTTTCATAGTTTGTACTATCAAATCATTTC